>JAUNBP010000026.1 GCA_030526995.1 Clostridia bacterium | reverse complement strand
GCAACAACCCCCATTTTCGCTCTCGCTCAATAGGGGTTGTTTGACAGTCTGAAAAGGCGCCCAACGGCGCCTTTTCAGTTCGTCAAAAAACTATGTTTTTTGCCGTGATGATAACCGTAGCTTGCCTGCATCGCTATGCGCTGCGGACGGCAAGCTACACAAGGTAACAGCCCTAAAGGGCAATCCGTTTCGCCGTCATCGCCGCCGAAGCCGGAATATGGTCAAGGGGTTGCGACCCCTTGAAATCCCCAAAAGGCTTTTTTGACAGGCTGAAAAGGCGCTCAACGGCGCCTTTTCTATTACCCTGAAAGGATGTTTTGGGGCGGTTATCCCCCCAACACTCAACACAAGTCCAAATAGGGCACGGCATTGAGGCTGAGGTCGGAGATTTTGCCTGCGCTTAAGAGGTAGAAGGCGGCGGAGGCTATCATTGCCGCATTATCGGTGCAGTAGACAAAATCGGGGCAGAAGAAGCGGATGCCCTTTTTTTCGGACTTGGTTTTGAGCATGGTGCGCAAATTTTTATTGGCGGACACGCCGCCTGCGAGGGCCAGCGTGTGGGTTGCCGCCCTCACCGCCTTGTCGGACAGCACCGTGTTTACCGCAAACTGAAAGCTCGCCGCAACGTCGGCAAGGTTAGCGTCGGGGTGGGCCTGCAGATGGTTGACTACGGCGGTCTTTATGCCCGAAAAGCTCATATCAAAGCCCTCGCCCTCATTGAACTTTGAGCGGAAGGCAACGGCGTGCGGGTTGCCGTTTTCTGCGAGTTTTTCAAGCTCGGGCCCGCCCGGGTAGGGCAGCTTTAACGCCCTTGCAACCTTATCAAAAGCCTCGCCTGCGGCGTCGTCCCTTGTGCTGCCTATGTGGCTAACATCCACATAGCTTTTGACCTCAACTATCTCGCTGTGCCCGCCCGAGGCTATGAGGCAGCAAAAGGGCGGTTCAAGCTCAAAATTGCTTATGTAGTTTGCGGCTATGTGTCCCAAGAGGTGATGGGTTCCGATGAGGGGAAGTTTTTTGCTGTACGCCAGCGCCTTAGCGTAGCTTACGCCCACCAAGAGCGCACCTACAAGCCCCGGGCCGTTGGTAACGGCTATCGCATCGAGGTCGTCAAGCCCCATGCCCGCACCGTCGAGAGCTGCTCGCACGACCGTGCCTATCTTTTCGACATGGTTCCTTGAGGCAAGCTCGGGCACGACCCCGCCGAATTTTTTGTGCAGCGGTATCTGGGTATGGACAACGTTGGACAGCACCGTCCGCCCGTCTTGAACCACGGCTGCAGCGGTCTCGTCGCAGGAGGTCTCAATGCCCAATATGCGTACAGGCTTACTCATCCTCTTGCCCCGCTTCAAAGGTTTTTTCAGCCTGAGGCTCGGCTTCGGGCTCGGCTTCGGACTCGGACTCGGCTTCCGGCTCGTCCTTGCTCTCCTCATCATGGGTTTCGGGCTCGGTTGTAGGCTCCTCGTCGGGCTTATTCCAAGGCTCGGCGTCCTCGGCTTGCATATCGGGCTCGGCTTCGGGCTGCCGCTCTTCCGATTCAAGCTCTATCTTATCCCACATATGCACGGGGAGGTTCCTTCTTTTATGCTCTATTATAAGGTTCGGGCCTTCGATTTCCTCTATCATTATCGGCTCATCGTCCTCCTCGACGGTGGGCTTGGCAAGCTCGGGCTTTTTACGGCGCAAAATGAGCAGGATTACCGCAGAGATTAGGGCGAGGACGGCAAGTGCGCCTGCGCCTATCAAAACGATTCTGACTATCGTATCGGAGAAGAATTCGCTCGTGAGCATTTGAATCATGCGCGAGCCCTCGGGCAGCATCCACGTTGTGCTCGTGGGGAAGAGGATGTTGTGGAACAGCGTCCAAAACGCATCAAAGTCCACCACCGCCCAAGTTCCCACGAAGGCGCCGACGAACACGAACAGCGCAAGCCCGCTCAGATAGCCCTTGAGCCACGACACGATAAAGCCCCTGCCCGCAATCAGCGCAGCCGCCGCATAGAGCGACAGGGCTATGACCAGTCCCAAGTTTCGGTAGGTCGAAAGCGCCGTCCAGACCTGCCGAACCTCCTCCATATGCACGTGTTCTATCAGCTCGCCGTCCACCTCAAGGTCGAACATCTGCACAAGCTCCCCGTTCACCGTGACCTCAACGTTGATATCCTCAACCTTGCCCTGCATGTAGTCGGTAAGCCTTTTGAGGGAGAGCGACTGATCCGCAAGGCTCATGCCCATAGAGGTGTTCGTGCCCAGCTTTTGCAACTCGAGCTCAAAGAAGGTCTGATCGTTAAGCACGAACCACACCGCCGCAAACAGGATGCACAATATCAAGATAAACGACGCCACCGCCGACAGAACCGTTGCCGCTGTGCGCTTCATAAAAACCTCCAAACGCTATAACTTCAGTTTATTCTACCACATTTTCCCCAACCTGTAAACCGAAAGCCGAGCCGAGCGTTGAAATGAGCCTTGACGTGCGTTGAGGGCACTGATATATTACAAGTAGGAAGAGCTGCCATGGCTGCGGCTGCCAAATAAAATTATGCGGAGGGCAAGATGAGCGAGGATAGACTATACGACTTGGTTGCGGAGGAAACGCAGCGTGCACGCCAATGTGAGGACGTGCATTACGACTATAAGGGTGCAGAGAGACACTTGCTAAAATGCATCGACTACTTAAAGCAGCTGTCGGATATCAGTGCGGCAAAGTATCAGCCCTACCTGTATGCCTATTACGATGAACTCTGCCTGCTTGCATACAATAAAATGCGCGACAGGAGCTTGGCAAGGCGGTACGAAACCGAGGCGTTAAAGTATGCAAAGCTGTGCGCTGCACGCAACAGAGCAGCGCATACCGCCGATGTCAACCTGTTTGAGGAGCGCCTGCGCAACGTCCTGTAACCTATCTTCAATCCAATAAAATCAGCAAAAACCCCCTGCCCCAACTTTCGATAAGGGGCAGTCTTTGGAGAATAATTTGACTGTTGACATTTTATTTAAGAGACAGTATAATTCTAAAGATAATGTAGATAAAAAGGAGTTTTTTACGAGATGAAAAAGCAAACGAAGAGGACCATCCTGATTTCGGTTATAGCGGCGGTTGTCGTGATTGTGGCAATCTTGCTGATAGCGGCATTGCAGCAGGACGGGTACGGCTTCAACTGGTTTGAGCGCAACAAGAAGGTTGCGGTGGCGGAGGATGCCTCGCTCAGCATGGGCGAGTTCGAGCGCACGTTCAGCAACAGCGCATATTATTATTCCATGTACATCACCGACGAAGAGTCTTGGACGAACCTTGCCAACAGCACCTTGCAACAGGAGATTGCGTACAAAATATACGTCCGTGAGGCGGAGGCTCTCGGTTTAGAGCTTACGGCAGAGCAGCAGGAAGCGGTTGACGCCGCCGGACAGAGTGCGGTAGACAGCTTGGAGAGCAGCATTCGCAGCAGCTTGGCGAGCAGCTACGGCTATGCATCGGGCGATGAAGTGCCGGACACGACGGTGCTGACCCAGCTCACCTCCTACTTCAAGGACCTGGGTTGCAGCAAGGCTCAGTTTATGAAGGAAGCGGAATATTCGACCTATGCGGAATACTGCTACACGAATCTCGTGGCATATTACGAGGAAAATGAGATGGTGGGCTATGAGGAGCTGTTGACAGCCTATGAGCAATATGTAACCGATATAGTAATGCCTAACTACTACAACGGCACCTATGCAAGCTACGAAACATCCTATCAGGCAGGCACGAGCGAGTACCGCTACCTGTACATACCGGAGGACTTCGTGTTCGTCAGAGCTATCAAGCTGTCCGACGAGGAGACGATGAACGAGGTCGTGGCAAGGCTTGAAGCGGGCGAGGACTTTGAGACGATTCTTAAAGAGGATGTCAACGAGGACGAATTTATAAAGACGATGGACGACAGCGAGGGCTATGCGATAGGCGAGGCCGACTGCTTCATGGACAGCAACGATGGCATAGTGTACCCGATAGCAGCCGAGATGACGATAGGCGAAGGCTGGGAGACCGTGGACGTTGTGGCAACGAGTACCGATGACGAAGGCACCGTCACCGAAACCCACACCTACTATATCATCATGCGCGTGGACGGCGAGACCGGAATCGTGCCGTTCGAGAAGTACCGTGATGCGATAGAAACCGACATTGAGCTGTACTACATGTCCGAGCAGTGGCTTGCCGAGGTCGAGTACCCGAACTCCGGGCTCATCGATAAGCTGATTGCCAACATCCTTGCGGATATAGGAGCATGAGTGCAATGAAGCGCAGCGCTACAAGAATCATTTGCCTGATAATGGCAGGGCTAATGCTCGCAGGCTTGATAACCGCAATCGTAGTTGCCTTTATCTGAGGATCAACAGACAAAACTAACGAGGGGCGCCGTTTTGGGTGCCCCTTTTCCATGCCGAAAATGAATGAGTTTTGAGAGTTTATGGCCGTTCGGTTACGGGCTGCGGGTCGCAGAGGCGGTATTCTCTGCAATCGGGTGTTCTGTCAAAGAAGCGGAAGTCGTACATCTCGCGGCGAAGCGTAGCGGGGTCGTTGAAGGTGTGCCAAAGGCGCAGGGTCTCGTTGACCTGCTTTTCGGTGTAGACGGCGCCGCTTTCAAACTTTTCTGCAAGGTAGGCAAGCGCTAAAACCTTCATCTTTTGTTTTGCGGGAAGGCGATAAAGCCTGCCCTCATCGTCCAAAAAGTTTTTAATGTCACTCATTTTCCGCTCCTTCTTTTTCAATACGGTTTATTTTCTTCGCACCGCCATAAGCTCGATATAGCCCCGCTCGCCTCGAGGTTCGAGCTGGATGCGAGGGTTTTCATCGTCCCAAATAAAGCCTATCAGGGTTGGGTCATATCTGTCGATTGCCGTGCGCAGTGCCATTATCGCCTCGCAATAGTCCTCCTCTAAGAACGGCTCGCCCTGAAACATCAGATAGCTCGCCTTGGGCAGCGTGATAACGTCAAAGCCCTCGGGAATTGCACCGTCAAAATCCACGGGAGCCTCAACCCCCTGAACATAGGTCGAGGTGTCGGGCTTTTTATAGGCCTTGGGCAGCCACAGGCAGACGGGCTCGCCGCAGAGGGAGTCCATGCTCTTTAGAATCCCCCACACGTCGCAGCCGACCTCCTCGCAGTAGGGGAAGTAGTCCTCCGCCTTGATTCCCCGCTTGATTATGACCTTCCTTTCGGGCTTTTCAACGACTTGTACAAATACGCTCTGTAAGTTTTCCATGTCAAATACTTCCTTTCTGAGTTCTCTGAATTTAACGCCGTAGGGGATGAAGAGCGGGATGGGAATCGGCGCCTTGGCGTACTCCTTGGGCTTGCAGCCGAACTCCCGATAAAAGGCACGGGTGTAGCCGTCAACGCTGCCAAACCCGAGATCGAACGCAGCGTCGATAACCCTGCAACCCTCGTTCTTTAGCCGAAGCGCCGACCTCGACAGCCGCAGCTTGCGAACGTACTCGGCAGGGCTCAAGCCCACAAGCGAGCAAAACAGGCGGTATGAGTACCACGGCGAGAACAGGGATGCCTTTGCAAGCTCCGCCAAGCTAATCTCCTGCTCCAAATGGGTCTCGATGTAATCCTGCATCCGCTGCACCGCCAAAGTCCGTTCCCTCACGCCCTCATCTCCTTTGCGCCTCCATTCTAACCCATGTGCCTAAGTATTTCTCGACTTTTCTTGCTGTTTTGTACACGCACAAATTTCCTCGACGAGCAAATCCATGTCCGTCTCGCCCGCCTTGGCAAAAAACATATGAGGCTCGCTGTCAAAGCTGCCGTGCTTGCGCTCAAGCATCATTGCCACCGGCGGCGGGAGCTGCCCGTGCATCCGCTCGGCAAAGCGGGCCTTTATCGTCTCCAAGTCCGCCGTCATAAGCACGCGAACTGCACCCTCGGGCAAAAGCGGCATGTCCTCCCTCTCACTTATAACCCAGATAAGGCCGTCGCCGTCCACAGAATCCAACAGCCTTTGACAAAAGAGCTTTTGCGCCTCGCCCTCGCTCCTTGCCAGCCGCTTGTAATCCTTACCCGTGTACACCTCAAACCCGAGCCGAGCTTTTAGCCGCTCCGACAGCGTGGACTTGCCCACGCAGCTCTCTCCAAATATCGCTATTAGCATGTACTGTCCTCCTTTTTTATTCCTTAACATACCAAGAAGCCCCCGCCCTGTCAAGACTGAGCGGGGACCTCATTTTTTTGCAGCTTTGAAATCAAATTTTTGCCCTGCCCGACACAAACGCCGTGCTTGTCGGTCTTGCACTTAAGCCGTTCAGCGCAAAGCAGCTCCGCTTTCATAATCGCAATCCCGCTTCTTGGAGATATGCGTCCGATAGTCCCTGCCGTGAACGCAGTCGGCATAGCAGCCAAGTGCCGCCCCGCCCTTTTTTGCAGCTTGCAAATACTTTCTCTATCGCTTGAATCAATGGGCGTAGTTGCGGCAAAAGACCGCTTGCGTTCCTATTCCTCTTTCGTGTTTTCCGTTTTCCTTGTGAGCTTCACAGGTATAATTGCCGAGAACTGACCCGCCTTCTCGTAGCTCACGCCGCCCTTCAAGCCACGGCTTGCAAATACGTCCTCTATCGCTTGCACCAAGGAGCGCATATGCGGTGAAAGACCTTTTAATTCGTCTTGTGTTGTCATAGTAATCTTCTTTCCTTTCTAAAATTGAATTGGTTTGTCGGGTTCGATGCTTATTTCTTGTCGGGGTTGTCTTTTGGCTTTGGGAACTTCACGGGGATCGTTACCAAGTGCTGACCCGCTTTCTCGTAGCTCACTCCGTATTTCAAACCACGGCTTGCAAATACTTCCTCTATCGCTTGCATTAAGCGGGCGTGATGTTGCATGGCGTCCTGTGGTGTCGGCATTGTTTTTTGTTCCATTTGCTCTTTCTCCTTCTTTTGAAATTCCACAAAGAGCAACAAAAAACTCCCATCGACTACGACGGGAGCTACTGAATTTCTGTTACACCCATCGTTCAAGCTTTGGCACCTTGCAAAAAGCAGGTTGTCGTGCGGTCATCGAGCTTGTCTCTCGCGCACTCTTTATGGTGATTTCATTATACTGTATTTTATTGACGCTGTCAACGGTTTTTGAATTTGCCGAAACACGATTTGCCAAATCTTACTTGACTTATTTTGATTGACATGTTAAACTGTGTTCAAACGAGGCGGAGGTGCTGTATATGTTTATCGGCAGAGAGTCGGAGCTTGTTACTTTGAATAGGCTGTATGAATCGGACAAATTTGAGTTTGTCGCTATATACGGTCGCCGTCGGGTGGGAAAAACGGCGCTTATCAATCGGTTTATCGGGGATAAAAAGGCCATATACTTCATGGGTGTTGAAAGCAATGCAAAGCAGAATCTTGAGAGCCTTAGCAAGAGCATCTTTGAGTATTCAACGGGCATAGATACCTCTTTGAACTTTTACTCGTTTCAGCACGCCCTTGAATACGTCTTTAAGCTGTCCGAAGACGAGCGAATCATTCTGGCAATCGACGAGTACCCCTATGTCGCCCGTTCCTCCAAGAGCCTTGCTTCCACCTTGCAGCTTTTGATTGATAAATATAAGGACAGTTCCAAGCTGATGTTGATTCTCTGCGGCTCGTCCATGTCCTACATGGAGGATCGAGTGCTTGCATATAAGGCTCCTTTATACGGCAGGAGGACGGCGCAAATCAAACTTCTTCCCTTCTCGTTTGCGGAAACCTGCCTCTGTTTTAAGAACTTCTCCGCCGAGGACGCTGCCATGGTTTACGGCATGGTCGGCGGCACACCGCAATACCTGTTTCAAATGAACGACAAGCTGAGCGTTGCGGATAATATTAAAAACACCTTCTTAAACCCCACTTCCTCTCTTTTTGAGGAGACGGAGAATCTTTTGAAGCAGGAGGTGCGCGAGCCTGCGCTTTATAATGCGATTATTACGGCAATCGCAGGCGGAGCGTCGCGAATGTCGGAAATTTCCGTCAAGGTCGGCGAAGATACCAATGTTTGCTCAACCTATCTGAAAAATCTGCTGACGCTCGGCATCATCCGCAAGGAAACTCCGTTCGGAGAAAAAGCGTCGAGAAAAACCGTCTATGCCATTGAGGACAACATGTTTCGCTTTTGGTATCGCTTCGTGCCCGAAAACAGCTCCATTATCGCACGGGGAGCGGCGGAGCTTGCCTATAAGCGCATAGCGCCCTATCTGTCGGATTATATGGGCAAGGTGTTTGAAGAAATCTGCATCCAATACCTCTGGTCTCAACTGATTTTTGAAAAATGTCCCGTGCTGTTTTCCGCCCTCGGTCGCTGGTGGGGCAATGACCCAAGGGCAAAAAAACAGGTCGAAATCGATATCATGGGCGTGCAGGATAAAAACACAGCCCTGTTCGGCGAGTGCAAGTGGACGAACGAGAAAGTTGGGCTCGGTGTGCTCGAAACGCTCATTGAGCGCAGCAATCTGTTCAATTATAAGAAAAAGCACTACTACCTCTTTGCAAAGCACGGCTTTACCAAGGGCTGCATCGGCAGGGCAAGCGAAATGGACAATGTAACGCTTATTGCATTCGACGAAATGATGAAGCAGCTATCTCCCTATCACCAGTAATCCCCCTAACATCGTCAACGGGTTTTTATGCCTTGTCATTTTCTGCGGTTCATGGTAAGATAGGGGCAAAATCGGAGGTTTTATGCTAAAGTACCCCTGCCTCGTGCTCGATCATGACGACACCGTGGTTATGAGCACACCGACAATCAATTATCCGTCCTTCCTCGAATCGCTCGCCGTGCTGCGCCCGAATTACAGTATCAGCTATGACGAGTTCATCGCCTATTGCTTTGAGCCGGGCTTTCATGAGTTCATTGCGGACATCTTGGGCTACGATGAGGAGGAGCAAAAGTTTGAGTTCGACACCTGGCAGCGCTACATCAAGACGCACATCCCCGACTTCTACCCCGATATGGCTGCCCTCGTCGAGCGGCAGAAGCGTGAGGGCGGGCTGCTCTGCGTCGTCTCACACTCCGGCAGGGAGAATATCCTCCGTGACTACCGCACCCACTGCGCCGTCGAGCCGGATATAATCTTTGGCTGGGAGCTCGGGGAGCAGAAGCGCAAGCCCAACCCCTACCCCCTAAACGAAATTATGCGACTCTATAACCTCTCGCCCCGTGATGTGCTCATGGTAGATGACCTCCTGCCCGGGCTCACCATGGCTAACGCCTGCAAGGTCGATTTTGCCTACGCCGGCTGGACAACCACCGTAAAGGAAATTGCCGCTAAAATGTGCGCCCTCGCCCCCATTTGCCTAAGCTCCGTGAAGGAACTCTATAGGCTGCAGTTTGGGGAGGGGTTGGCGTGAAAGCGAAGGCGGGTTTTTGAGGTTTTTGGTGGTTACCCTTCTTTCTTTTCGCGAGAAAAGAAAGAAGCAAAGAAAAGCGTAAAAGGGTTAATATTATAATTTGTATAGTGGTGTTTGAGTGCGCCCTTTTGCCACGGACATGTGGCAAAAGGGCAACGGAAAAGCTCCCGATTTGCCATCTGTTCATGGCAAATCGGGGCACTCAAGTTGCGTATTGAAATGTATTCTCCTACTCTTTATGGGGTTCTTTTGGTACTTTTCTTCCCCAAAGAAAAGTACAAAATAAATCAAAAAACCCTAAACCCATCAAACGCCGGCAGGGCATTTCCGTCATAATCGAACAGGCACTGGTTAGCCCACTCGTTCTGGGTAGATTTTCCGCTCTCGCCTATATAGGCCTGACCCTCGTTGCTCGCCCAGCAGATGCCCTTTTGGGGCACCCAAAGCGGCTCCCAATAGAACACGCCGTCCAAGCCATGCTCCTGCGCCTGCTGCAAAAAGTCACGGATGAAGGCTGCCTGCCCCTCGGGGCTTATCGGGTATTCGGGCTTGAAGTTAAAGAAGCGGGAGTTGTCCTCGTCTATGACGAGACGAATCTTTTCGCCGCCGTTCAGGCTGTAGCCCTCGAGGGTAAAGGCATAGCCAAGCTCCATAACCATGCGTTTTTTGTTGAACTTTTTGCACAGGTCCATGTTCGCAAAGAATTGCTCGAAGGTGCCGTGCCAATAGGGGTAGTAGGAGGCGCCGATTATATCGTAATCGACGTTGTGGGCCTCCATTTCGGTGAAAAACTCGTCGTAGACGGCGGAGTCATGGCTGCGCTCGAGATGGAGAATCAGCTCCGCCTCGGGGTAAAGCTCACGGCAGGCCTGAACGCCCGCCTTTATCAGCTCGCAGAGTGCATCGTAATTGCCCCGCTTAGAGTCCTCGTTTTCGGTGAGCCTGCCTATGGGCCAGAGCATCCCGTTGGTAATCTCGTTGCCTACTTGGATGTGGCTTAGGTCTATGCTCCTTTCACGGCAAGCGAGCAGGACGGCTTTGGTATAGGAGTAGACCGCATCGCATAGCTCGGGAAGGGTCTTGCCCTGCCACGCCTTGGGTATCGTCTGCTTCCCCGGATCCGCCCAAAAGTCGGAGTAGTGGAAGTCCAAAACGGTCTTGTAGCCCTTGGGCTGCAGCATGAGCGCAAGGTCGAAAAAGTTGTCAAGATCGCAGGTGCCGCCGAGATAGGGCTTTTTGTCGGGGCTGTACGGATCGTTCCACAGCCTTATCCTCGAATATTCAACGCCGTTTTCGATAAAGCCGCAGGTGGGGTCATAGGGCTTTCCGTCCTTGAAATACTTTGCACCAAAGCGAACGCCCTCCAAGTAGGTGGATATATCTATGCCTAAAATCATACTATTGCTGTCCCCTCTCGTGCTTTTTGTAGGTTATGGGCTTATTGTCCTCGCCAAAGTCAACGACCCTGAGATTTATCGCCCGATAGCGGTACCGTGCCTGCTCGTTTAGGCGCAGCACGTCCTCCTCGCTGCCCTTAAAGCAGCAGCGCAGGCAGTAATACTCCTTTTTCTCGTTGTCGTAGAACATATCGATATCGATATCCCTCATAAAGCACGAGGGGCAGCGGAAATTTAGTTTGCCTTTTTTAGCCTGAGCCATGTTGTTAAGCCTCCTTCGCTCAAAGTCTTACTTAGATTGATGTGATACACGGGCGAGAACGCTATGCCCTCCTGCACGGTGGCGGTGCAGCCTTCCCCGCCCGCTTCGATCAGGGTTTCAATATCGGGAATCTCCACATATGCCGTTTTTGCATTTTCAGCGCTTACGCTCCGCCCCAAGTAGGAATAGTTCATTTTTTCATGGTCCACGCCCAAGACGAGCTTTGACATATCGGCCTGATACTCGGTGGTTCCAAAGCCGCCCGTGAAATATTCCTCTATCTCAACCTTTTCGCCGTGCAAGTCGTTTAGAATTTTGCGGGTCGTTATGAGCTCTCCGCTGCCCCGAACGAAGGTAAAGACCGACTGAATGACAATTTCCAAGCCGTCCAAGACCACGGTTACGGGGTTGGCGGTAATCCTCACGCCCTCATTGGTGTTTTCAAAGCTCGCCATCGTGCGGCAGAGGCAGAGGTCTGCTTCCTCCCCGTGATAGCGCACCTTACAGGACTTTACCGTGCCCGCGCCCGCGTAATGCGTAAAGAAGCCCGCGCGGTAGTTCGCTTGAATGAGGTAGGGGTAGGAGGCGTCGTAGACGTTGTCGGTGCCTATGCCTATCTTTTGCGGAAGCCTTGCCGCATAGGGGCGAAGGTCTATCATTGCGCCGCCCTGATTGAAGTCCAAACAGGTGCGCAAAAACGGGTCGGCATACCAAAAATACTGCTTATCGCTGCCGTAGAGGATGTCCTTCCACAGGGCGCATTCGGCGGTGTTGTAGTCGGGATGCCGCAGCCGATAAAAGTCTGCAAACTCGCTCATCGTCATATCGGTAAGGCAGCCTTTTTCCTTGAGCTTGCCGTAGTACTTCATGCCGTCGTCGTAGGACTTTGCCAAAAGCTCATAGGGCGCCTCCCATCTTCCGAGCTTATTGAGCCAGCCGGGGCCTACGAACATCATGTTGTAGCTGTAGCCGTCGTTGTATTTTCCCAAGTGGCGGTACTGGTCTATGAGGTTGTACAGGTAGGGATACTCGTATTCGTCCCCGTCCTTGTAGTATATCATGCCCCGCAGCACGTTCTGCGGGTGGGTGCCAAAGTTCGAGCCGTTGCCGTCGAAGCAAGCGATAAGGTCACGGGAGAGGTGGGGGATTGCAACGATGCCGCTGTCGTCCTCTTTGGAGGAGGCGGGGCAGTGGGAGTTTACCTTAGACGGAATCCACGGGTTCCACGGGCCGCCGTCCATGAAGGTGTACCACGAGTTGTTGCAGGTGTGGTAGGCCTTGGGGCCCTCCTCCCAGCAGGTCGCAACCGCACACTTTACGGACGGATAGTTTTCCTTTATATAGTTAATCGTGTAGGCGTCCAAAAAGTAGCTGCTTGTGGATTCGGGGTAAAAGCCAAAGCGGTCGAAGAACATCGAGAACACGTCATCGACTATCTCCCGCTTGGTCTTTTCGTCGAACATCCAGATGCAAAAGTCGTCGGTCTTGTACTTCTCCTTGAATTGCTTGCAGGGCAGACCCAAAAGCGAGAGGGCTATCTCGTCCCCGTACCGTTGGTGATGAAGCTTGGCAAGCTCCACTATTACCTCGGAGAACAGCGAGGCGTAGGTAATTTGAATCGTGGTTTTCAGCCCGTACTTGTGCGCCGTGTCCTGCTGAAAGATGAAGATGCCGAGCGATTCGTCCTGCACGCCCTTGCCCGCAACCTTCTCGGCATACTCCGGCGAAAGCTCGGGGCGGTGAATGATGTTTACAATAAAATCGTTTTTCAAAGCAAGTTCCTTTCTTAATTGGTTTATTTCAAAATTACGCTGGTTTGCGGCCCTATCGTAAGCACGGTTCCGTCCAAGGTGGCCTCGCCCTGCCCTATAAAGTCGCAGATTTCTATAAAGCTGTCCCCGATATCCACGCTTATCTCCCGCTCCGCCGTGTTGTGAATAAGCCCCGTCACAGAGCCGTTGTAGCTTATCTTAAAGCCGCCTACACGGTTTTCCGAGGTCGTAAACGCCTCATAATCCCCCCTTGCTATCTCGGGGTACTTGTTGCGAAGCTGAATCAGGCGGCAGTAGTAGTTGTAGAGGCTGTTTTCGTTTTCAAGATGCTCCAAAACCGTGCCGTTGGTCTGCTTTTCGGGGTCGTAGGTAGTGCCCGTGGGGTCTTCTACGGTGTCGCCGTCGCCCCAGAGCATTGCAAGGCGGCGGTTGGCGTCGGTGTTTGCCCCGCCTCGGGAGCCTCGCATTCCAATCTCCTCGCCGTAGTAGATGAACGGGGAGCCGCTGCAAAGGATGTAGAGGTTGGCGGCCATGTAGGTGCGCTTGTTGGCAAGCGTGAGATAGCCCGAGGACCTATCCATATCGTGATTTGAGATGAAGGGCATTATCATCCCGTTCGGGTTCCGCTCCAAAACGCTGTCTTGGTAGTTTTCAACATAGCTTGTGTACACGCTCATTGGCGTGCCCTTTACGGCGTTGGCTATGTAGCCCTCCGCCTGCGCCATTTGAAAGTTAAAGCAGTTCAGCGCCTCTATGTATTCAAGGGTCTCCGCATCATTAGACCAGCACTCGCCCACGCAGTATATGTCGGGCTTAATCGAAGTAAGCTCTTCCATGTACCACTTCCAAAAGTCCACCGAGGCGTCGGTGTCGCCGTAGTAGATGTACTTTATCGCATCGAACCTAAACCCGTCCACACCGAGGTCGAGATAGAATTTTGCAACGTCCAAGGCAGCCTGCCGCACGGCAACGTTATCAAAGTTCAACTCGGGCATATCGGTCGAAAAGTTGCACTCGTAGAACACGCTCGAAACACCCGTAAGCTGATTGTAGGTTATCCCGCCCTGCATCTCGCTTACGGCGCAGTGGGAATAGTAGTCGTAGTACTCATCGGAGACGGCTCCGTCCTTTTGGGCGTTGGTAAAGCGCAAAAACCACATATTGTTCGAGGAGGTGTGGTTTATCGGAAGGTCCAAAATGACCTTTACGTTGCGCTCGTGGCAGAGCTGTAAAAGCTCCTCAAGGTCCTCCATGGTTCCAAAGTCGGGGTCTATCTCGTAGTAGTCGGTGACGTCGTACTTGTGATAGGAGGGCGACTTGAATATGGGTGAGAGCCACAGCCCCTGAACGCCAAGGCTCTTTCCCGATTGGGTGTCCCCGTCGTTTAGGTAGTCCATGCGGTTGATTATGCCCCGAATATCGCCTATCCCGTCCCCGTTCGAGTCGGAAAAGGAGCCCACGAATATCTGATAGAACACCCGATAGTTATCGGCTATCGTGTCGGGCACGGCGGAGTGGGCACAGCCCGAGAGCAGCATTGCAAGCGTGAGCATAAGACAGAACAGTCTTTTCATTTCCGTCCTCCGCTACGCCATGGAGTTTAGCAGCGCATCGTCTATCTTGCCCCACGCCCCGTTGCCGCTGCCTGCGCACTTGACATAGATGCCTACGGCTATCGTGTCGCCCTCGGTGTACTCAATGCCCTCGATGAGCGCGGTGTCCCAGCTGTTGTACACGGTAATCTCCAAAGCGTCGGTTGCGACAATCTCGCCATTGAGCTTGACATAGGCATAGACCTCATGCTCGCCCGCATCCCCGCCCATTATCGAGATGGAATACTTGTAGGTGCCCGTGGGGAGGTTTTCTACCTCCTGCTCGAGCGTAAACTCAACCGAGTTTGCAGTCTCGCTCCAAAAATGGTAGTGGTAGCTTCCGGTCAGCGAATCGGAGACCTTTTCCTCAACGTACAATTCGTTAATCTTGTCGCTTCTGCTTACAATCCAGCCCGTCTCATCGCCGCTTTCAAAGCTGTAATTTTCAAGGAAGTTATACTCCACCATCGAAACGTAGCAATGCGCCTCCATGCCGTCCGCATCCCCAACTATATCGTACTGCTGTGCGCCGCCGCTCTTCATGGCGTCATAATCGACGTTTTGCCAGGTTACGGCTATCTCCTGCTTGGAGTCGTCGTTCATAACCGCATAGACGGTCTCGGGCAGCACTATCTCCCCGTTGAGGTCGATGATAAGCGTCGTGTCCTCTATCGCATCCGCCCTTAGCTCCACCTCGTTGCCGCCGTAAACGAGGTCAAAGACCTTGAGTGATTCCAAGGGATGGCCGTTGGCATCGAAGAGGGCCTGATTTTCTACCGCACAGCCGCCGTAATACTTTCCCGCATCGTCGGGGTCGTAGCCCGCAGCGAAGGAGCTTGCCCAGCCCGAGCCGTACTGCTCCCAAAGCAGGGCGTTTTCCTCGTAGCTGTTCGTGCCCACCGTAATCCAGGTGCCCTCCCAGTAGAACACGCCGATGCCGTTGGTAGTGTCGTTTGCTATCGTGTCGATAACGTTCCTTACGCAGTTGGCCTGCCCCTGAATTGTAAACGGATAGTCCTTAATTATTGCGCTCTCGCTCGATATAGTGTTCGAGGAGAAGTCGGTGTCGAGGTCGGTGTAGGCATAGGAGACCTCGGCAACCATGACCTTTTTATCGTAGGTTTCGGCTATCTCCGAGAGTATAGTGGAGAGGTTATCCAAGGTGCCGTGCCAGAACGGATAGTAGGACGAGGCGAACACGTCGTAGTCGAGGCTGTAATAGTTCAACTTGCTCGCATAGGTGCGGTAGCTGTCGGGATTTTCGGGGTTGGCAAAGTGAACGGCAACCAAGGCATCGGGAAAGACCTCCCGAGTTGCCCTGCTGCCCGCGTCCATGAGCTTGTAGATGTTCATCCAAATCGTCTCGCCGCACATCTTGCCGTTGGTCTCGTTGCCCACCTGAACCATGCCCACGTCGACCTTGGCGTCCTTGAGCTTTTGCAAACTTTCAAGCGTGTACTGATAGAGGGCTTCGACCTTTTCGTCTATCACCATGCCCTCCCACGCCTTGGGCGTCATCTGCTTGGAAGGATCTGCCCAAAAGTCGGAGTAGTGGAAGTTTACCAAGAGCTTCATCCCGTACTGCGTGGCACGCTTTCCAATCTCCACCGCATTGTCGATGTCGCAGTTGCCGCCGCCGTAGCCGTTGCCGTTTTCATCGTAGGGATCGACCCAAACCCGAACTCGGATGTAGTTTATCCCGCTGTCGGCAAGGGTCTTGTAAACGTCGGCCTCCTGCCCGTCAAAGTCGTAAAACGTTACGCCGCTACTTTCAAGCGCAGGCACGCAGGAGGCGTCCATGCCCATGATAAAGTCCTCGGACAGGTTTTCAACCTCCTCCACATAGAGCGAGTCCGAGCTAATCTCGGGCCTCTGATAGGACGAACAGCCGCAAAGCAAAACTATGCAACACAAAAGGCAAAGAGCGGTACGGATTTTTCTCATAAGGGTCTCCTTTTTTTTAAGGTTTATAATCGATATTATATTATATCATCCCCACCCCTCCTGTCAAGCCCCCAACACCAACACTCCCACAAGGAAAAACTAACAAATTATATATAAGCAGCATTTAATACGGGTATTTGCAAAATAATTTCAATATGATAAAATAAAGCTGTCACACAGTCTAATATCGTACACTCAGGGGCGTTTTTGGGAAAAACGTCGGCCTTTGCTTTCATACCTGAGTGTGAACTGTGTGACAACAGAAGCTATGCCACGTTATTCCGGTGCGTAGCTTCGGCTGCGCACTTTTTGTTTGCCCAAAACGGCGACAAAAGTTTTGAAACACATGGGGACAAATTTTGGGAGGAAATTATGAAAAAACTTATTTCTGTATTGCTGGCATTAGCCTTGATGCTTTCGGCTTTGCCAATCGAAACTCTTGCAAAGACAACTCAAACGAACCAATACGGTATCAGCACGTCAGCTGAAGAACCCGAGACAACACCAATGCCCGAGACGCCCTCGGAGGAGGAAATACTTCTTATAGGTGGCGGAGAAGAGGAGACTGCCGCTTCGCTGACGGCAAGCTCGCCCGTTGTATCCCGAACCGATGGAATATGGCTCTTCCCGATGGACGCCGGAAAATATCAGGAATTTTCCGATTGGTGCGCCTGCCCCGGCCAGGGAATATGCGCTTTTTGCGGCACGCCCCACCTCAATCCCTATTGGGGAGACACCGATCATACCTCCAACTATTTAGGGCATAACGGAATCGATATTGCCGCCGGCATAGGCACGGCGGTGTATGCTCCTGCCGCAGGAACAGTGTATTACACTTATACAGACTGGCCTTCCCGCGGGTACACCTTAATTATGGAGCATCCTCTTGGAAACGGATATTCTTATTATTCTGTGTTTCAACATTTGAGCAGGATAGACTTTTTTACCTCCGGCACAACGGTTGAAGCGGGTCAAAGAATTGCTTCTACAGGAAATACGGATGGATACGGTACCGGACAGCCCCATCTTCATTTCGGGATAGTTAGGGCAACCAGCGGTCAAGGCTTCTCCTTGGCGGCAAATCCAAACTCCGCCCTAAGTGCAATAGAGAATTATGGATGGCTTAAAACGGAGGAGCAGGAAATCGGAAGAGTCCTTAACAATCCCGCCCTTAACAGCCCTTGCGGTTTTCCGACACAGACCAATGGAGCGACCCTCGAGGCTATAAGAGCTCATGCCGGATCGGTGCTTTATACATTTGATAAATCTGAGGTTGATCTCAGCGGGTCTTATCTGAATAAATGCAAATCCGTCCCGACAAATGCGATATACAGAGGAAAGCTGTTCGACAGTAGTATAAAGCTTTGGACCCAGCCATGCAGCAGCGCAACAGATCCATCCTCGGAGGTATATAAAACTGTTTCATGGACGCATCCTCTTGTTGTTACCGCCTATGTAGTCAACACTGCCAATAATCTCTGGTATGAAGTTTTAGAGGACGGCAACAAGTGCTACGTTTGGAGCGATAACGTCCAATTCGTACAATACACCAACGATGCCGCCCTTGATGGCGTCAGTCTGCCCTCCGGAAATCTGCAACAGGGTAATTCCTTTGGGCTATATGACACCATTACCTCGCGACATTTAATTACCTCTGTTACAGCGACAATTACAGGACCTGCGGGGCAGACAAAAACCGTTAAACCGAATATACACGGCAGCTTTTGCATTAATCAAAATGCTTCGGGCGGGAACATCAATAATGAGATAATTTTTAATACCTTGCCCGTTGGAAATTATAAGTACACTTTAACGGCAACCGTGGTAGCCTATTGTCCAAACGATTACGATGCAGCCAGTGCAGCCATTGAAAATGAAAGCTCAACCATCGCCTTAGGCACACCGTACACGATTACAAAATCGAGCAATTTCTCAGTTGTCGGAAATGTAACACCGCCCCCTGCTACTCCAAGCATTCCGGATACTATTACGATTTCGGATTACACCTGTCCCGACGCAATTAAGCAAGGTAGCTGGTTTGCGGTTAGAGGTGTAATCACCTCTGCGGTCTCCGACCTCACCTCGGTCACAGCAGGCGTGTTCGATGAATCGGGTACGTTTAGAACCGGTATTACGGTCTCTCCCAATACTAAAACATACGATCTGAGTGGGGAGGTCGATGCTTCGGTCGTGTTCAATATTCTTCCTGCCGGTTTCTATTACTATCATGTATCTGCAGTAAACAGTGAAGGGCAGACAATATTGATAAACCATCGTTTCGAGGTTTATACGGATGTGGCATCTACTGCTACTCCTACCCCTACCCCTACCCCTACGCCATCTCCCACGCCTACTCCGATAGGAGCAAAAGCGAACAAAATAGACTCCGTATCGCAGCTTAACAACGGAGATTGTATATTAATAACTAACACAAGTACTGGCAAGGTGCTCTCAACAGCGCTTGCCGGAACAAACGGGGATCAGCTCGCCGGCATTACAGCCTCCATAGACGGCGACCAACTGACCGTTCCAAGTGGTGCTGCGTTACTGACCGTTGAGAAAAATTCAAACGGAGACTTCCTGTTCAGAAACGAAGACGGGGATTATCTGAAGTATTCTAACAAGGATTCTGTCGTTTTTTCTGCTAATCCTGACGATATGTCGTTATGGATGTTAATGGATAAGGGTGACGGCTTCGGAACAATATATATTTGCAGCGTTAATGGTATTTACAATCTAAACAATCAATATCTCGAATATTATAACTCCTTTCGGCCTTATTCTTGGAACGAAAACTACGAGCCTTGTTTTGCAATGACTCTTTATCGGCTATCCGAAGGCGAAGGCACGGTGGCAACGCCGCCTCCCGAATCGGGAGATTTAGATGCTGTATGGCTGGACCAGTGCAGTTATCCCGAGGCTCTTCAAGTTGGAGATTACGGGGCAATCTTGGGGAAAATATATTCAGAGTACTCGCCCTTATCTTCAATCAAAGTTGGCGTATATGGTATTTCCGGAGATGAGCTGCTTGCAAAAACGGTCACCCCGAACACAAACGAATTCGATTTGGAGAGTGGCTTAGGGGGCTCCTTGGGCTTTGAAACTCTTGGTGCCGGAGACTATTACTTCAGGATAAGGGCGACAAATGCAACGGGCACCACGGAACTGATAAACGCCCCGTTTGTCGTATATACAGCACCGGCGACTACCTCGATGACGGCAAGTTCGCCCGTTGTATCTCGAACCGATGGAATATGGCTTTTCCCGATGGATGCCGGATACTATCAGTATTTTTCCGATTGGTGCGCCTGCCCCGGCTGGGGAACATGCGCCTTTCATAACACCACCCACCCCGCTTGGGGAGACGACTATCATACCTCCAATTATTTAGGGCATAACGGAATTGACATTTCAGCCGGCATAGGGACGGCAGTGTATGCTCCAGCCGCAGGAACAGTGTACTATGTTAATACAAACTGGGCTTCCCGCGGGTACACCTTAATTATGGAGCATCCTCTTGGGAATGGATATTCTTATTATTCCGTTTTTCAACATCTGAGCAAGATAAACTTTGTCGCTTCCGGAGCTACGGTTGCGGCGGGTCAAAGAATTGCTTCTACAGGAAATTCGGATGGATATGGTACCGGACAGCCCCATCTGCATTTCGGATTAGTTATGGCAGCCAGCGGCCAAGGCGTCGCATTGGCGATAAGTCCAAACTCCGCCCTGAGTGCAATAGAGAATTGTGGATGGCTTAAGACGCCGGGGTTCGGAACCGGAAGAATCCTTAACAATCCCGCCCTTAACAGCCCTTGCGGTTTTCCGACCTCGACTCAGGGCGCAACGCTGGAAGCTATAAGACAGCACGCCGGATCGGTGCTATACACCTTCAATCCTTCTCAAGTAAATATCGGCACGTGCGCACATAAAAATCTTAAAATAGACCATGCTGTTGCCCCAACGTGTTTAGAGGCGGGGACCTCTGTCGGCGTTACTTGCACAGACTGCAATACCGTACTGGCAGAGCAGCATGAACTGTCAGCACACGGCCATTGTTATGAGGAAAAACAGATACCTGCAAGCTGCTCTTGTCCGCCAAAAAATGAATATACCTGCGTTCGCTGTCAAGACAGATATTATGAATATCCTGACGACATCTGGTCCGAATGGAGCTTGGATTATCCGATAGGAGTCGCCGGCAGCTGCATTGAAAGCAAGACGCAATATAGGAGCTCGGTAAGAGAAGTTACCACAAGCACCGAAACCGAACTGGATGGATGGACTTTTTGCGGAACGGAGACCGTTTACTCCGACTGGTCTGCTTGGTCTGCGTGGTCACAAGTCCCCGTTGAAGCTAACGACTTAACCGACGTTCAGACCGGGGAACTGTACAGATATTTTTACTACCTCTGTGCAGGATGTGGCGATCATAACCCGTTACCGATAGCGTGCGGATGTGGAAGTGCTATCAACTCTTGGCACGAAGTCTTCTCCCCCATTCGATACCTTGACAGCAATCCTTCGCTTGTTTACTATGCAAACTATATACTTCAGACAACCTCGCTTGGAGACGGACAGCTATGGTACTTTAGACACGGCAATCTAAATGACACAGAGGTGGGGACAATAGAAACCGATGGCACTGCAGTAGTTATCGTTCAGGGTTATAGATCCAGAACTCGAACTGCAACAGAGCTTAACCTTTTCGAGCGTTGGACTGAATGGTCAGAGTGGCAGGATGAGCCCATAACAGAAACGGAAGACTGCAAGGTTGAAATTAGATCGATATACCGTTTCTGCTTAGTCGAACTTGCAGAACATTCCTTAGCATACTCTTCAAACGGAGATGGAACGCATGATGCCGTCTGTATAAATTGCGGCGCATCCGTACACTTCCACGAAGAATGTACTTATGTTGGTGGCATCTGCAGTCTTTGCGGCTCAACGCAGCCCTCAACGCCAACCCCGACACCGACACCAACGCCTACGACGCCTGCGCCTACGAC
>JAUNBP010000081.1 GCA_030526995.1 Clostridia bacterium | reverse complement strand
CGTAGTTGGGGTCATCGTTGGGAACGACCAAGCCGCTGTTGCCCGCTGCGGGTATTCCGTCATTGTTGAGCGGAACGGGTGTGGGCGAAGGCGTGGGTGCGAGGGTCGGAATAGCCGTGGGATCCGGCCAAACATTGAGGTCGGTGATGATTTTTACTACATAGCGAAGGATCCTTGCCGCATCGGCTGCATCAACGCTGTTATCAAAGGTAACGTCACCGTTTGCAAGGCTTGCTTCGGATAGCTCGATTATCTTGACGACGTGACGAAGGATTGCCGAGGCATCGGCCGCTTGAACGTCACCGTTGAGGTCAACGTCGCCCAAGTTCGCATTGGGTGTAGGCGTGGGCGTTGGGGTGGGTTTGGGGGTGTTGGTAACCGGCGGGGTCACAATCACCTCTCCCGTTGGCGGAAGGGAACTGATTATACCAACGATATAGCGCAGTATCACGGAAGCGTCCTGCGAATCTACGCTGCCGTTTTGGTTTGCATCGGCGTTTAAGAGCGCCTGTCCCGTCAGCGTGTCTATCCCGACAACATGCCTCAATACGGCGGAAGCATCGGCCGCTTCAACCGAGCCGTTTAGGTCCGCATCGCCTATGATTTCGCTGACCGCAGTCGAGGTTGCGGGGAACAGCGCAAATACGCTTATCAGCATAGCCACAACCAGCAATAGAGAAATTCTTTTTTTCATCGGTTCCTCCAAAAATTAGTATTATTTCAGCATTATTTCAAATTATATCGTTTATCTCCCGTTCCGTCAACATTTCGCCCAACAATTTACAAACCTCTCACATTCTAAACGAAAATGTGAGAGGTAAGGGGCCGTTTTGATAGGTTTTAGCCTTCCTCGAAGCGGACGTCGTTTGCTCGCAAAAAGTCCTTTATCACGTCGATGTGTATGCAGCTTCCAAAGCGGTACTCAAAGACCTGCGGCGGGATTGGATTTCCCTCGGCGTCGGTCTTGTTCGGGGCGTTTAGGGTCTGGCGCATCGTTGCTATGGCAAACTGCATTCCGCACACAAGCCCGTCCCTGTCGAACATGGGGCCGCCGTTATTGCCGACCATGCCCGCCGTGCCGGTTTCGATGGCAAACAGCCTGTCCGTGTCGCTTATGTAGCGGGTAATGATTCCGTCCACGGGGAAGTAGGAGACCGAGGTTCTGCCCTCGTTGTTGAACTCTATCCTGTCCGCCTCGGCGTTGAAGCGGAAGTTTGTAAACTCCGGAAACGGGTAGCCGAGCCTGCATACCGAGGTGCCAATCTTTGGAACCTGCTTTGCCAAGACCGCATGGCCGCTGTACAGGTACTTTTGGGGGGAGTTGAACTGTATCAGCGCAAGCTCGTACTTGGGATGAATCTTTATCGTAAAGCCCTGCTCGCCCGAAACGCAGTTTACAAACGAGTTGCGAATCTGTATGACGGCGTCCTTGACAAAGCCGTAACGCTTTGCAAGCAGCCGCTCCTCAAACTTAAACGAATCATCGTGGCGAAGGTTGCTCCTCTCCGCAAGATAATCCTTGTACTTCTTATCAAGCTGCTCCGCCGCTATGAACGATGATGCAATCTGCTTTGTGGTCAGTGCAGTACCGTTATCGTTTACAAAGAACAGCGTGCCGCAGTCCTTGACTATTGAATTGTCGGGATACCTCCGTCTAATCGTGTATATGGGGCGGGTGAACCTTGCTACCTTCTCTATCGCTTCTGCAAACATCTTTCAAATCTCCTTTTTTTCTCTTAAATCATTATATACCGACATTGGAATTACTGCAAGCTGATTATTGCAATTTCGGGGGGATTCCACAGTCTCGGAACCTTTACGGTGTTGCCTATGCCTGCAGAGACTATCATGGTAGTTTCGCCGCAGGTGTACACGCCCTTGGTGTACTTGGGGAACACGCCCTGTTCGGGGGCGAACAGCGGGAGGTTGAACGGGCGCATCTGACCGCCGTGGGCATGGCCGCATAGCACCAAGCGGCAGCCTGCCGCCGCATAGGTTTTTATCCGCTCGGGGCGGTGAGACAGGGTTATCGTGAGGTGGTCGAGGGCTTGCAGCACCCTTATCCCCTGCTCCTCCGTCCTCTCCCTGCAGCCCACAAGACGAAGCCTGCCGCAGCCCGAATCAAGCTCTACAAAGGCATCGTCGAGGACGATAACCCCCAAGTCCTTGAGCTCGCTGCGCCAATTCGAGCGTGAACCTATCGCAGTCTCGTGATTGCCCTCAATGCAATAGACGGGACAGAGCCTTACCGCAGCCTTGAAAAAGGCCATGGCGCCCGCCTTTTCTTCGGGACGGTGGCGGTTTAGCAAGTCCCCTGTCACCGCAATTATGTTCGGGGCTTCCCTCTTTAGCAGCGATATCAGCTCATCGTTTTGAAACTCCGTATTGTGCAGGTCGGAAACCTGCGCAAGCCTAAAGCCCTGCGCCTTTGGATATGGAAAGCTGTACCTGCTGCAAGTTATCTTCATCTGAGTTTTTTTAGTATGCCGTCATAGTCGTAATGCGGCTTTAGGCAGTTGGTGCAGTCCTTTATCCCGTTTGAAAGCAGCTCAAAGTTGCCGCCGCAATCGTTGAGACGGTACAGCGGGCAGTAGCAGAACTGGCAGGAGAAATGCTCGGGGTCGCTCGTTTTGTGGCAGGGGAAATACTCGCATTGCGGGTTTTGGTAGAACCTGTGATTGGGCACGGGCCTGCCGCCTTCGCCCTTCCACTCCGCCTTTGTTATGGAATAGCACCAGGTGTCCACCGCTGTGCCGTTGTTCTGTGCCCCGCCCTTGGTTATGCCCTCAAAGCGGAAACCGCACTTTTGAATCACCCTCTTGCTGCGGTGATTGTCGGGGAAATGCACGACCGAAACAAGCTGCAAATCCAGCTCGGTAAAGGCAAAGTCCAAGGCGGCGTTTACCGCCTCGCGCATCAGCCCCCTGCCCCAATAGTCGGCGGAGAGGACGTAGCCCAGGGTGCGGGAGCTTACTCCTTGGCGGTGTTTGTCGGCATGGAGCCCCAGCGAGCCTATGACCTTGTTGTTCTCGCGGTAGACGAGCGCCCATGTGTCGCCGTCCGCTATCGTCTTTTTAAGATATGCCTCGCTTTCGGCTATCGATTTATGCGGCTGCCAGCCCGCCGAGGGGCCCACGAGGGGGCTTTTGGCATATTCATGATGATCCTCGACATCGTCATAAGTCCATTCCCGCAGAATCAGTCGTTCAGTCGTCAGCGTTTTCATGTTCAGGTCTCCATAGGTGTTTTTTTAGGTCCACACAGCCGTCTGTGAAGGTTACTCCCTCGTTTTCAAGCAGCCTAATCTGCATGTTCTCGCCGCCGAAGGCGAAGGCACTCGAGGGCTTGCCAAAGCGGTTTACAACCCTGTGGCAGGGGATGTTTTTCGGGTCGGGGTTGACGTGAAGCGCAAAGCCCACGACCCGTGAGTAGCGGGGATTGCCGACGTGTTTTGCTATCTGTCCGTAGGTCGCAACCCGCCCCTTTGGTATTCGTTTTACCGCATCGTATATCAAGTCAAAGGTGTTCATATTGTTATAATACCACAAGAGTGGGGTTTTGCAAAGACCCCAAAAATGGGGGAGTGGGACGGAGGTTCTGTACTTTTCTTTTGGCGGAAAGAAAAGTACCAAAAGAAACCGCAAAAAGAGTGAGCAGGTAAATTTTAATGCATAATTCATAAT
>JAUNBP010000080.1 GCA_030526995.1 Clostridia bacterium | reverse complement strand
TTTTTCCCTCGTTGCACTTGATATGATAACGCAGGGCGGAAAGAAAAGAACAGAATAAATTAAATCAAACCCCCTCCGCTACTCCGTCTCATAAACGGTGATTGTGCCATCGTCGCATTCCATGAGAGCGTGGTCGGAGTGATAGATACGGCCGAACACGTCGGTTATCATATAGCTATAGAGATAGTCACCGTCGGGGAGTGGAAGTGCCTCCATAACGACCTCGCCATCGACAACGAAGCTATTGGTTTCGTAGTAGGCATGCTCGCCGCTGTCCATATCTGCGGCAAGGAACAGCAGGGTCACCACGTCGCCATCCTTGAGCTTGATTAGATCACGCGAGCTCATACCGGTTTCCGAATCCACGCCGTCCCAAGCGCCGAGAACCTCATAATGCCCCGAACCGTCCTCCTCCCAGATATAGACCGCCCTCAGGTTGGTCAGACTTCCGTTCAGCAGGATGGGGATGGAGTACAGGTTATAATTTTCCTCCTCGGAAACCAGCAGGGGCGAGCAGAGGCAGCCCTCGATGGTGGGCCAGACGCCTCGGAAATTGTCAAAGAATATGCCCTCTTCCCAGAAGCTGAACATATCGTTGTCATAGCCCATGAACATGCATTCATTGTATTCGTAATCCAAGTAGAACAGGGCGAACTCAACCTGAGCCACCGCCTCTATATCCGACTCTATCACGAGCGTGAAGAAGGCATCATCATCGAGGAAGGTGTAGAACTCAACCTCGTAATCGTCGCTCGATATGCTTTCAACCTCCTCGGCGCCCGCCACGGCATATGGAGGCGCCGTCCAGTCGGAGACGACCTCGATAAAGCGGACGTACTGTGGGCTCGGAGCAATTGCGGCAAAGCCGTCCAGCTCGCTTTGTTCGCTGTTTATCGGGAAGAATACAGAAAGCCCGTTGGCATTGCTTCGGCTGCTGCCGTGCACGTTATAGACCACCGCATCGAACAGGGCGTTTAAGACCCTGTCGGCGGTATCGGGCAGCACGTCCTGCGTGTTCATAACGAGGTCGCCCAAGTCCACCATGTTGGTGTAGCCCTCCACATCGGTGTTGCCGCCGTAGTTCTCGGCACGGTTGATGCCGTTTATCAGCGTTCGATAGGTGTCTATCTCATCGGTCACGCCCGACATCTCCACCGCCATGGCGGAAAAGCTGTCGACGAGCTCATCTATCTTGGACAGATCGACGACCGAGAGCGTTGCCATTTCATCGCTGTCGTACCTTTGGCATTTGGCAAAGTAGGCGTTGCAAATCGCCTCGCCCACGGTCTTGCCGTCGGCGGTGGGGTTGGAACCGAGGTAGTTTACAAGCTCGGTATAAGCCCAACCATCGCCCGGCTCATACTCCTCGGATGCGACCATGTAGTTGCCGTAGGGCGCAATCGCCGCCGCCGTCTCAAGGCTTGCCATGAGGCAGGCATCAAAACCAATTATCTCAAACTCGGCGTTTGCCATGGAAAACGCCTCGGAAAGCTCGTTGAGATCGAGGCTGTCATAGTTGTAAAGCTCGTCAAAGGCAACCCCCGAAACCGAGCCGCCGCCGTGGTTCCAAATGATAGCCATGTAGTTCTGGGCGGGATAGTTGCTTACGCCCCAGCTCAAAAAGCTGCCCAAGGTCTCAGCCGCTCCCATGCTTGAAAGCGGCTGTTCGTCGGCAAGATAAAACTGCCCGCTATCGAGTTCCCAGCGCTGAATTGAGCTGCTGTCCACGAGGTAGTTCCACCACTCGTAGGTTCCGCCGGTCTGAATTAAAAAGTTCACATCATCCGACGTCTGCGCCGCCGCAAGCTCCTCTAAATTGTAGGTGGCTGCCCCGCTGTAGCTCTCAAGGTCGGTGCCGCAAAGATAGAGCAGCACCGTCCATGCGCTCTGCGTCCCGTCATAGCCGTAACCGCCCCCGCCCGAAGCGTCGCTCCCCGCATAGGGATCGTAACTGTCCACATAATCGTCCGCATAGGGCTCGTAACTGTCCGCGTAATCGTCCGCAGAGGAATCGTAGAAATCGTAATCCTCGAAGTCATAATCGTCAAAGTCGTAATCGTCGAAATAGTCGTAATACCCGCCCTGATACTCATCCTCGAACAGACCGAAGCAGCCCGTAGGCAACACCGAAGCGATGAGCAGCATAAGGGCAAAAACAAAATGCCTAACCTTCATAATAATTCAGCTCCCTTCCAAGGAAAGTATATCAGCCAAACGTTTTGAGGTCAAGCACTATTCTTCAATTTTTGCATTTTTATTCAGACCAAGCGCAAGAACGCCGTCATACCGCCTGTCTTGCCCCTGTCCCTGCGGTGGGAGTAGAGCCTTTCATCCTCCATCGTGCAAACGCCCATAATCTCAATGTTTTCCGCCCTAACGCCGGCTTCGATAAACTGTTTTGCAGCCACCTGCCACAGGTCGATAACCGCCTTGCCCCTCTTATTTTCGCCTCGGATATCCAAGCCCGAAAATGCCTTTTCAAACTGCTCGGCAACGTCATCCCCGACCTCAAAGCAGCGGGGACAGATCGAGGGCCCGACCCCTGCTATTATGTCGGCAGGGTTTGCTCCAAACTCGCTTACCATGCGCCCGACAAGCTCGGTGCCTATTCGATTCAAGGCACCCCGCCAGCCCGCATGGGCAAGCCCGATGCTGCGGGTTGTTTTATCGTAGCAGTAGAACGCCATGCAGTCCGCGTGTCCCGTCATAAGCGTAACCTCGGGGTCGTTTGTCACAAGCCCGTCGCAAAACGGCAGCGGCGGCAGCGTATAGCCCCTGCCCCTGTCCTTGGCAGTAACCGTCCGCACGGTCGTGCCGTGTTCATAGGTGTCCATTATCATGCTGCCTACGGGTATTTTTGCAGCCCTGCAAAAGAGCTTGTAGTTCTCCATGACATTGTCCCTTTCCTCCTCGCGGGTGAAGCTGAGGTTTAGGGAGGCGTAGTCCCCCGTGCTGACCCCGCCGGTCTTGGCGGAAAAGCCATGGTCTATCCCCGCACATTTTGAGAAGGACGGCAGGCGGTATATGCCTATCTCGCCCACCTTTTCAAAGGTGAAGCCCGTTTTATAAGCCATTCTCATTTCTCGTCCAAAAGCCTCTGCAGCTCCCGCATAAAGGTCTGCGTGTCCTTAAACTCACGATAGACCGAGGCAAAGCGCACGTAGGCTACCTCATCGACGCTTTTGAGCTTGCTCATGACCAGCTCGCCGAGTTGCAGGGTCGAGATTTCGGCTTCGAGGGAGTTGTTGACCTCCCTGACTATCTCGTCCGCCATGCGGTTTTGCACCTCGGCGGGAATCGGGCGCTTTTCGCAAGCCTTGCGTATGCCCGTCCTTATCTTCTCGGGATCGAACAGCTCCCGCCTGCCGTCCCGCTTTACGACCATTATCGGGTTCTCCTCGATTCTTTCAAAGGTCGTAAACCGCCTGCCGCAGCCTATGCACTCACGCCGCCTGCGAATGGAACTGCCGTCCTCCGACGGCCTGCTGTCGATTACCTTGCTTTCAAGGCTCGAACAATATCGGCACCTCATAGCCTGTCCTCCATCGATTGATTGAAGTTATCCCTCAAAGGGTATTATATCATAAAAGCGGGGGCAACTCCACCAAAATTACATCCTCGCCAAATTTTTTTATGTGGCAAAACGGTATGCAGATGTTGTCCCCGCACTTCAATATTCCGAGCATCTTCCCGACTTTTGCAAGCAAACGGCAAAAATGGCATAATAACAGGCTTTTCACCGG
>JAUNBP010000025.1:21983-22713 GCA_030526995.1 Clostridia bacterium | reverse complement strand
GACGCGAAGTGTCGGCTCACGCCGAAGTGAAGTATCGCCTGCGGCGACGTGAAGTTTCGCCTGACGGCAAGCGAAATATTTCATTAAAGAGGTTCGCTTAAACGCTAAGCTACAAGATTAAAAGTTCATTGAAATGAGTGATTTCACCCCCTGCCCTTTTGTCACATGTCCGTGGCAAAAGGGCGCACTCATGCTATCGCATTGCAGATTATAAAACTATCTCTTTACCGCTTTTCTTTGCTTCCTTTCTTTTCTCGTGAAAAGAAAGGGAGGGTATCCCTACCCCGTGAGGGCATAACGGGAGCGGCGGGCGGATGGTATCCGCCCCTACGGGAAAGGGGATTGGTATTGTAAATAAAAGGCAAACTCCCTTGACGAATTCTGTCGCATAAAGTATTATTGACGGTGAAAAAACTATGAGAGGGGTGCTGGACGGGCAGCAAGCAATACGACTCCGAAATACAAACAATCCGAGATTCAATCATAATATATTAAAAAGAAGGAGAAGGACAAAAATGAAGAAACTGATTATTTTATTGCTGGCGCTCATGCTCGTGCTTTCGGGCTGTGGCGTTGCGGACGAGGCGAGGGAGAACTTGGCAACCGAAGTGCCTGTAGAGGTGCCCACGGAGGAGCCGACCGAGGTACCGACCGAGGTGCCTACGGAGGAGCCCACCCCCGCGCCCACCCCCCCGCCCCCCGCGGCGGCCCTCACCCAGCCCCGTGCAGA
>JAUNBP010000025.1:0-21973 GCA_030526995.1 Clostridia bacterium | reverse complement strand
CACGGCGCGCCCCCGGACGAGGCAGCCGGCAAGCCCACGGCGGAGCCCGTCACCGAGCCCGTTGCAGAGGCGGGAGTGTATGAGGATGAACACATTAGGTTTGAGTACCCTGCCGAATGGTCTACGCTGGAAATGGGTGAGTATCAATACATCTACCCGTCGTTGGATACGCCCACTACGCTGCTGTACGTATATGCAGTCGAGAACGCCATGAGCTTTGAGCTTATGGAGATGGCTTTCTCTGCCATGAGCGAAGAGGACTTGGCTGCTATGATTGCCGCCATGGCGGGGGATGATATGACGGTTAACAGCATTGCCGTTGAGACCGTGGAGTTGGCCGGGGTCTCCGCCCTGTTGGTGACTGCCGATGTGGAAACGATGGGCTTGAAATTTGATATGGATATCTATGTGTTTTTGACCGGCACCCATCAGGTAATGCTGTATTGGTCTGGCGAAGCGGGTCAGTATGAGGCCGAGGTTCAGGCCATTCTATCCTCGATTGAACTAAAATAATAACGGGAGCGGAAAATGAAAAAGCTGTTGATACTCTTGATTGCACTCGTGCTCGTGCTTTCGGGCTGCGGCGCAGAGGATGAATCGTCGGGGGACGCAAACACCCCCGAGCCTGCCGACGTTTCCTCTGCTGCGCCCTCGGAGGAGCCCGATTCAGGCTCGCCCGAGCCCACCCCCGACCCCTTGGCGGAGGCGGGAAGGTTTCAGACGGAGTTCTTCAGCTTTGATTATCCTATGCAGTGGACGGCAAGGACGGAGGCGGATTACTTCTACTTCTACCCTACCTCGGATGAGGACGTCTCCGCATTCTCGGTCAATCTTGTCGAAAACGACGTGGGCTTTGAGTACATGGAGCTTGCGCTCTCGTATATGAGCGAGGAGGACCTTGTCGAGATGATGAATTCCATGGGCGGCGAGGACTTTTCGGCGGGCGAGGTCGCAGTTGAAAGCATAACCGTGGGCGGCAAGCCCGTCCTGCTTATGAGCGCAGCGGATTCTATAGAGCCCGATAAAACCTTAAAGGTCTATATCTTCCTGACCGACACGCATCAGATAACCCTGTATTGGTCGGGCGGCGGTCAATACGAGATGGAGCTTGAAACCCTCCTAAGCTCGGTGGATTTTTGATAGGCCTATGAGGGTAAAGCTGCTCTGTTGCCTGCTGCTATCGCTTATGCTCCTGCTCTCGGGCTGTTCCCTTTTGCGGGCTTATAGGCAGGCGCTGCAGCCCCTTGACAGCCCCCTGCCCTCCCCCACCGCAAGACCCACCCGCCTGCCCCTGCCCTCACCCACGGCAACTCCGATTGCAACGGCCACGCCCACTGCAACGGCAACGCCTGCTGCGACGGCAACGCCCACCGTGACGGCAACACCGATTGCAACGGCGAGCCCGACGCCCGTCTTGACAAGGTACGAGGGCGAATTTTTATCCCTGCTCCCGCCTGCGGGCTGGACGGAGGCGGCAATGGACGGCGGGGCGTGCTTCTTTCCGCCAAACGAAGAGGTGGCAGCCCTCTACGTTACCGCACAGAAGACCCTGCTTACAAGGGGACTTTTTGAAGCGGGGCTGTCGTACATGTCCGACGATGACCTTTCTACTATGCTTTCCGAGAGCTTGGGCAGGGAGGTTGAATTTTCAAAAGGTGAGCTTGGCTCGGAGAACATAGGCGGCGAGGACGCCCTTGTTTTGCGGGCTTCCATAACCTTGGAGGGGGAGGAACATGAGCTTCTCTGCTACATCTTCTTTCCCAAGGGGCATAGCCTGTTTCTCTGCATGATTGGGGACTATGAGCGTGAGTTTTCCTCGGTTCTGTCCTCGGTCGAAATAAAATGATGGATTAGGAGACCTAAACTATGGGCATTCACAAATCATGTTATAAGATAGGGCCGATACGCTTTTGTTTTATCACGCCCTTTGTCGTGCGTGATTTGAGGCCGTGGGCAGATTATCGCATTCGTGCGGGCTCGCCCGTAGATATCACGGTGAACTTCGTTCCCGTGGATGACCCCAACAAGCCCGAGTCCGCCCCGATATACCTGTCCGACTACTGCGTCTTTGATGCGGGCGATAAGTTTGTCCGCTGCCTGCGAAACTTTGAGGGGCAGCTCTGCTCGTGGCTCGACCTGCCCAAGGAGGGCAATTGTCGGGAGTTTACCTGCAAATACCTTAAAAGCGACGAAAGAACGCTCATCTATTCCAAGCAGCTCTTTCGTGCAATTGACCTTGTAAAGCTCCTTTTGGACTTTAACTGCCTCATGGTTCACGCCGCCTGCGTTGAGTATAAAAACCATGCCCTGCTCTTTGTAGGCGCATCCGGCTCGGGCAAGAGCACGCAGGCGAGGCTGTGGGGGCAGCGCCGCTCCACCCGCACGATAAACGGCGACCGAGTAATTTTGCAGCTTGGCGATGACGGCAGCCTCACGGTTCACGGCCTGCCCTTTTCGGGAACCTCCCCCGACTGCATAAATGCGAGCTTGCCGCTCGGGGAGATTGTTTCCATAATCTTCTCCCTGAACAACCGCATTACCGAGATGGTTCCGCTCGAAACGCTGACGCATCTGATGAACAATTCGGCGCGAAACCTCTACGACAGGGACTTTAACTGCAGATTCTTCGACCTCGTAAACGGGATTGCCAATCAAAAGCAGGCGCTCTACCTAAGGTGCAGCGAGGGCTATGAATCGGTGCGCACGCTGGAACGATTTATAAGGGAAAAACGCTCATGGACAAATTTATAGAACCCAAACTCTTGGCATATCTTCGTCAAAAGGCCGCCGCAAACCTCACCCCGCTGAACGGCGCCTTTGAGCTTACCCCGCTTTGCAATCTCCAATGCAGGATGTGCTACGTTCGCATGAGCCGAGAGCAGATGAATAGGCTCGGAACCCCGCTTTCCTGCTCCGACTGGCTCAAAATTGCCGAGGACGCAAGAAGGAGCGGGATGCTGCTTTTGCTTTTGACCGGCGGCGAACCCCTGCTCTACCCCGAATTTAACGAGCTTTACACCGAGCTTTGCAGGATGGGCTTTATCATGCAGATTAACACCAACGGCACGATGATAGACGAGCGCATGGCAAGGCTGTTTTCAGACCTGCCTCCGAGCCGAATGAACATCACGCTGTACGGCGCAGACGCTCACGCCTATGAGTCGCTCTGCGGCGATAAGGACGGCTTTTTCAAGGTGGACAGGGGCATCCGTCTGATGAAGGAAGTCGGCGTTTCGGTAAAGCTCAACCACACGATAACCCGACAAAACGTTTCGCAGCTCAAGGCCGTTGCGGACTATGCCGAGGCGCACGAGCTGCCCCTGCAGGGGACGAGCTACCTCTTCCCTCCCGTGAGGAACGCCAACCGCACCGCCTTTGAAAATTCAAGGCTCAGCCCCTATGAGGCTGCTTCCGCCATTGTAAAGCTGTTTCTCTATCAAAACGGCAGGGAAAAGCTACAACAGCGTATGGAAGCCCTTAAGGAGGGCAAGGCCCCCTCCCCGCTCGGAGAGGGCGACGACTGCGCCGCCGAGGGCGAACCGAGCAGATGCGGGGCGGGCAGAAGCTCGTTTTGGATAACTTGGCAGGGGATTTTGCTCCCCTGCGGCATGATGGACAACATAGCCCAAGACCTTAAGACCACCGACTTCGATACAGCATGGAAAAACGTGGCACATGCCGTATCCGAGGTGCGTTTGCCCGCAAAATGTGCCTCCTGCTCCAAAAAAGGGCTTTGCCAAACGTGCATGGCTATGATATACTGTGAGGTGGGCTTGGACAACACTGCCCCCGAATATCGTTGCGCACTTGCGGATTCCTGCATCGATGCCATGGAAAGGACGTTGGCTAATGAACGAGAAAAATAAAAAATTTGCTTTGATTCTTTTGGTGGTTGCAATCCTCTGCATCCTGACCGCCATCATAGCTGCAATAGTGGTCTCCGGCGGTGACGACGAGGTCGAGGTTGAACCCACCGTATTGCCCACGGCTACTGCCGCACCCACGGCAGTTGTTCCTGCCACGATTGAAATTTTGACCCCCGACACGCCCATACCCGTTTCGCCCGGGATATATGAGACCATCGAAAGCCCCGCTGTCGAGTCCACCCCGCAGCCCGTGGGCGAAACCGGACTCATACTTCGGAGCATACTAAACTATTCGGGCAAGTTCGTTGAGGACGGCTCCGACGAGCAGGTTTCCGACATCTTTGCCATCCTGCTCTACAACGATTCGGGCAGCGACATCGAATACGCAACCCTCGAGTACAGCACCGCAGACGGGCGGCTGCTGACCTTTACCTTTTCAAACCTGCCGAAGAACAGGGCCATAGTTGTCTTGGAGGCGAACCGTGCCGTCTATGCGGAGACCGAGCTTACGCTCATCAGCGAGGTTATAGCCCCGATGGAGACGATGCAGCTCATGACCGACCGCATATCGAGGTATGACGGCGGCAACAACGATATGGTGTTTACCAACATCTCCGACGAGACCGTTGAAAACCTCCGCTTCTATTACAAGTACCTCTACGACAGCGAAACCCTGCTCGGCGGAATAACCTATTCCTGCACGGTGGGCGAGCTTGGCGCAGGCATGACCATATCGGTATCCCCGAGCAGATACGTTTCGGGCGGCTGCGAGATAATGCAAATTCGGGATGCGGGGGTTTCGGAGTGATAAGGAACGAGGATTATATGCTCCGCACGATAGCGGAGGACAGGCTCTTGGTTCCGATAGGTTCGGCGGTGCTGAACTTTGCGGGACTGATTGCCGTAAATGAGATGGGGGAATTTATCTGGAATGAGCTGAAAGAGGAAATGAGCCTCGATCGGCTGCTGCTCAGAGTCTGTGAGGAATACGAGGTAGAGCCTGACAGGGCGAGGGAGGACATTATAAAATTTTTAGACGTGCTGAAAAGCAAGAATGCAATTTTGGAGGAGAGCAACAGATGAGGATTAGGAGGCTTGTTTCGGGGCTTTTAACGGTTTTGGTACTTTTAACCCTGCTGCCCGTTGGGGCGGGCGCAGAGGAGCAGGCGCTGCTCGGTGATGCCGACGGCGACGGAAATATTTTTGCAGTAGATGCGTCGGTGGTGCTCAGGCACTTGGTTGCAATCACCCCGATTACGGATGAGCAGCTGAAAAAGAATGCGGACGCCGACGGTGATGGGGAGATAACCGCCTTGGATGCGGCTGCGATTTTAAGGTATGTTGTGGGCTTGGACACGCTTCCGCCGTCAAATCCGACGGTTACGCCAGCCCCCACCACGCCCGCACCGATAGGCGTCACCTTTGAGAGCCTCAGCGTTTCGGTAGCCGTAGGGAATAGCGTTGCGTTGAAATACAGCTCCAACACCTCAACGGTTCCCACCGTAACCTTTACCTCCCTAAACCCCGCCGTTGCCACGGTCGATGCAAGCGGCGTTGTCACCGGAATTAGCGAGGGCACGACCAAAATACTTGCCGACGTTGCGGGCGGCAGCGACCACGAGATTACGGTCACGGTCGAAAACATCAGCACCTCGATTCGCTTGACGGATCACAACCTCCCGCTTGCGGGGCAAAAGTTCAATTACGGCCAGTCGTTTACGCTCGAGGGGCGCATAACCTCGGACAGCGCCATATCCTCGGTCGTATGTCAGATATACGACCTCTACACCAACTCCTCGATAGCCATATCGACCTATGCGCCGAGCGGCACAGGCAGCCAAAAGACCTTCCGCTTGCAGTCGGGCATAGACCTCGACTTTGCACAGCTCAGCTGCGGTGCGAAAAAGCTCGTGGTGCTCTGCACCAACGCCACCGAGACGGTCACGCTGTACTCGAACTACTTTATAATCACCGATTCCTCCCAAGGCACGGCGCAGCTCATAGCCTCCACCTACAACGATAGCGCCTACTATCAGCTCTATTCTTCGAACATGAGCTGGGCGCAGGCGTCGAACTTCGCCCGCCAAAACGGGGGCACGCTTGCGGTTGTCGGCACCTCGACCGAAAATGCCCTGATAAGAAGGCTGCTGCCCTCGTCGGGCAACTATTGGCTCGGCGCAAGCTCCAACGCAAGCGGGGCTTGGACGTGGGAGAGAACCAACGAGCCCTTCATCTATTCCAACCTCGGCAATGCGCAGCTCTATCCGAGCATGTACCTTGCAATCGATTCAAGCGGGACTTGGACTGCCCATTCGAACAGCTCTTCGGTTGGCGGCTTTGTCGTTGAAGCCCCGTTCAGCTCCCTAAACGTCGTTGCAACCAAGTTGCAGTATGAATCGGGCGAGAGCTTTGACAAAAACAGCCTTTCGGTCTATTTGACCTACTCCAACGGTGCCGCAATCGAGATTACCGACTATACCTTGAGCGACACCACCCTGCCGCTTAGCGGATACAAGACCATAAAGGTCAGCTACGGCGCCCACAGCACGCTTTTAACCCTCAGCGTAGGCGATGTTGAGGAGGTGCCCGAGGGCACTTGGTTTGAAGAATGCGAACAGCAGCCGCTTATGCAGGATTACGAGCGTTTGGAGTACGGCGAGAAGGTGGACTTGCACGGCACGGTTCACAGCGACGGGTACCTGACCTCGGTTACGGTGACCATAGTGAACGAGAGCACCTACCGCTCCTATGTGACAACAAGGAACTTTGCCGTCTCCGATATGGTCACGACGTTTGATTTTACAAACCCGCTCGACGGCGAGGACACGGTCTTTGTGGATTCCCTGCCGTTTGCAAACCTGCCCACAGGCTATTACAACTTTACGATTAGCGCTTCGTCGACGAACAACATTATAAAAACCGAGCTTGCAAGCGGAACCTTCCGCATAGCAAGATCGTCGGGGCTGCTGCAGCTCACGAGCCGCAAGTTCTCACACAACTACTATGCCACCTTGGAGTTTTTTGACTACGATACCGAGCAGTTCCTGTTCCAATACTCTTGGGGCGAGGGCAGGCATATCAATATCGATTCCGCATGGAAGTCCAAGTACCTAACCACCATTACAGGTTACAACGGCAAGACTTGGCAGATCCATGTAAAGTCGGTTCCCAACTATCAAACCGCCCTCAATTACCTGAACACCACCTACGTTCGGGTGCGCGGCACCAACGGCGACTCCGGCGTAATACTCTTGGGCTCACTTATAAACGAGCAGAGCGGGCCGCAGGTCTCAAGGTTCCAAAGCAACCGCAGGCTCGTCAGCCATCACGCCCTCGGCACCGCCATCGATATCAATCCGAGCATGAAGCCGAACGGCAACGATATCGACAACAAGAGCCTAATCCTGTTTGAAGTCGGCTCCTGCCTGCAATACAACGGCATCATGAGCAACGGCATCCGAAGCTACTACGACTTTACCTACATCGGCTCCTACAACAGCCGCTACAAGAGCGTGCCCCTGTCCGTCATAAACTACCTGATTTACGAGCTATCGTTCTTCCGTGCGGGCTTTAAGTGGGGCTGCTACTACACCCACACCTCCGATGCCATGCACTACACCCTGACCGAAATGGACATTGAAAACCACGAGCCCGAAAACGGCGGCCTGCGCAAGGTCTATTCCTACATCGGGTAACCTCATATGCGACAGGGTTTTGATAATCAGCAATATCTCACCGTGCAATCCGAGAAAATCTTGGAGCGCATTGGCAGCTTTGGCGATAAGCTGTACTTGGAGTTCGGCGGCAAGCTGTTCGACGACTACCACGCCTCCCGTGTGCTGCCCGGCTTTGCCCCCGACTCGAAGATGCAGATGCTAAAAAAGCTCAAGTCCGAAGCGGAGGTCTTGATAGCCGTCAGCGCAAACGACATAGAGCTTAACAAGTTGCGCTCGGACTACGGCATAACCTACGACCTCGACACCCTCAGGATTATCGATGCCTTCCGCGAGGCGGGCCTCTCCGTCTTGGGCGTTGTCATAACCCGTTACGCCGAGCAGCCCGGCGCACGTGCCTTTGCAGAACGGCTCAAAAACCTCGGTGTCAGCGTCAGCTTCCACTACTCCATACCCGACTACCCCTCCAACGTGCCCCTTATCATGAGCAGCGACGGCTATGGGCGCAACGAGTACGTGAAAACCACAAAGCGCCTCGTCGTCGTGACCGGGCCCGGCCCCGGCAGCGGCAAGATGGCGGTCTGCCTCTCCCAGATATACCACGATTTTCTGCACGGAATTAAATCCGGCTATGCAAAGTTTGAGACCTTCCCCATATGGAACCTCCCCCTCAATCATCCCCTCAACCTCGCCTACGAGGCTGCGACCGCCGACCTCAACGACGTCAACATGATAGACCCCTTTCACATGGAGGCCTATGGCAAGACCGCAACCAACTATAACCGAGACGTTGAAATCTTCCCCGTGCTAAACGCCATGTTCCGCCGGATTTGGCAGACCAGCCCCTACAAGTCGCCCACCGATATGGGCGTCAACATGGTCGGCTTTTGCATCTTCGATATGGACGCAGTCGAACATGCCGCAAAGAGCGAAATCGTCCGCCGCTACCTAAACGAGGTCTGCGCCTTCAAGCGCGGCGTGTCCGACAAAGCACGGGTCAACAAACAAACCCTCATAATGCAGCAGGCACAGCTCAACGTCTTTTATCGCAAGGTCGTTGCCCCCGCCCTCAACAAGGAAGCCGAGTCCGGCGTCCCCGCAGCCGCCATAGAACTCGGCGACGGCAGAATCCTCACCGGCAAGCGCTCACCCCTCTTGGACCCCGCAGCTGCCCTGCTCCTTAACGCTCTAAAGGCGCTCGGAGGTATCCCCGATGAGATTCTCCTCCTCTCCCCCGCCGTTATCGAGCCCATGCAGCGGCTCAAGCGGGAAATGCTCCACAGCGAGGACGATCGCCTCCATGCCGAGGAAATCCTGCTCGCCCTCTCAATCTGTGCCGCAACTAACCCCGTTGCCGAACTCGCACTCAATCAAATATCCAAACTCTCAGGCCTCGATGCGCATGTCACCCGTATGCCCACCGCCGCCGATTCCGCCCTCTTCCGCCGCCTCCATATCCAACTCACCGGCGAACCGGAACCCATGGACGCTAAAAAACTCTATTGGCAATAACTGCCCGCCGTTCCCGTTATCACCCCTCACGGGGGGGTTTTCTTCTTCATTTCTTTTCGGACGCGAAAAGAAACGAAGCAAAGAAAAGCGGTAAAGAGGGAGTTTTATAATCTGCAATGCGATAGCTGAATGCGCCCTTTTGCCGCAGACAGGCGACAAAATGGCAGGGGGAAAAGTCAATTTAGGAATTAATGTAGGGGCGGATATCATCCGCCCGCTGTGCCTTTTGACTGCGCCCTTTTGCCACGGACATGTGGCAAAAGGGCAACGGGAATTTAATTATTAATTACGAATTACGCATTCCGAATTACGAATTAATCACGGTCCAAGGCTGTCGATAATCTTCACCACAAAGCGCAGAATCGCCGCCGCATCCGAAGAATCCGGCTCGCCGTCAAAGGCCGCCGCAACGTCTCCCTGAACCTTGCCAAGCTGCGACAAGTCAGAATTCGGTAGCTTCACCACATACCGCAATATCGCCGCCGCATCCGCCGAATCAACGTCCCCGTCACAGTCCGCATCGCCGTAGAGGTAACCTCCCGCAGGCGGCGTCGGCGTCGGCCCTCCCGGGGTAGGCGTAGGCGTTGCGGGCGTAGGCTCTTCCAAATGCGGCATCCCTATAAGCTCGGCATAGGGATAGTCGGCACTTCCCTCCATAGTCCAAACAGTCGTAAAATCAAACCCCACATAGCTGCCCCGCACCCTAAGCTGCGCATCGGTAAGGGCAATTACATTCTCTATCGTTTCGGTTCCATTGCCGCCGTGATTTGTTGCTCCCACGGTTGCACCGCAGGTGTTAAGGTAGTAGCAGTTTTTGACTGTTGCGGTGGAGATGCCCGTAGATGGGGATGAAAGATAAGCATAATTATACCCGACCACGCCGCCAACCCTATTTGGGCCACTTATCGCCCCCGTGTTGTAGCAGTTTTCAACCGTTGAAGTGGCGATTTCGGATGAGTAGGAGTACGCACGATTGTACCCGACCACTCCACCGATATACCAGCTTCCGCTTATCGTACCCGTATTGTAGCAGTTTTCAACCGTTGCGGTGGAGGCCTTGGCTGAGTATGAGTATGCAGAGTATGCATCATTATACCCGACTACTCCGCCCACATACCAGCCACCGCTTACCGTACCTGTGTTATAGCAGTTTTTAACCGTTACAGTCGCAGTTGCGAGGCCGGAGTCTGTATATGCACCATTTTGACCGACTACGCCGCCAACCCTTGAGCCACCGATTGCCCCCGTGTTGTAGCAGTTTTCAACCGTTGCGATGGCGGTGCCGTGTGAGGGTGCGCCCGCATCATTATACCCGACCACTCCGCCCACAACGTTTTCTGTGGAGTTGACTGCGCCAGTATTATAGCAGTTTGTAACCGTTGCGGTTGCGAGACCGGATGAGAATGAGGTCGCAATACTACGTCCAACCACGCCGCCACTCCCGTATTTTGCGCTTACCTTACCCGTATTGTAGCAGTTCTTAATTGTTGCATTGGAGATGCCGGATGAGTATGAGAATGCATTACTATATCCAACCACGCCGCCGACATTGCTATCGCCGCTTATCGTACCCGTGTTGTAGCAGTTTTCAACCGTTGTTGTGGAAGCTTCGGATGAGTGTGAAGTCGCATCATTATATCCTACTACACCGCCAACATAGTAATCGCCCTTTATATAGGATTCATTTACGGCAATATTGCTGATTGTGGCTCCGTAGCAATAGCCGAATAAGCCTTGATAGTTGGGATTGTCCGTGCTAGTTTTATTGATATAGATTCCACTTACCGAGTAGCCGTCTCCGTCAAAAGTTCCTTGAAAGGTCTTCGTGTAATTGGCCGATGAATCGTAATAGCAACCTATCGCCGTCCACTCATTTGCAGGGGCGATTATGTTGCCCTCGGAGTCCTCGGTGCCCCAGTTTTGCCAGTTCGTCGTGTCATTAAGGCAGATATGGGCGGTGAGCTTGAAGTATTTGCCATATGAATAATCGCTGCCTGTGTTGACTTGTTGGGCGAGGTAGGCGAGTTCTGCACCGTTGGAGATTAGGTAGGGGTCGGTGGCGGTGCCGGTGCCGCCGGCGTAGGAGGTGGCTATTGTGCCGTCCCAGATTTCTGTGGGGGTGGTGGGCTCTTTGAACTCGACCGTGGGGAGTTGGGTTTGGGGGAAGGCTTCGCTTGCGGAAGCGCTTAAAGCTCGTTCCGCTTCTATCCAAGGTTCAAACTCGTTTTCAGTTAGCTCTTCGTCTACGGCTGTGCTTACTGCCTGTTCAGCCGCCGAAGCGGGCAGCAGGGTTGCGAGGAGCAGCAGGGTCAAAAAGACGGCGATTGTGCGTTTCATGGGACGTCCTCCTAAAATAGCTTTAAGCTAATTTTAACATAGACGGCGACATAAAAACAATACTTTTATAAATAAATATGCAGGGATTTGCCTGCCGTCCAAGCGGTCACGGCATCCCTGCTCTTTAATCCTCCCGATTTGCCATCCGTTTATGGCAAATCGGGTCACTCAAGTTGCATATTAAGATTTAACCCCTCACTCTTTTTGCGGTTTCTTTTGGTACCTTTTCTTTCCGCCAAAAGAAAAGTACTAAATAAATCAAAGAACCATCAATGCTGCGGTGCGATATTCATAAACCTCGTGTATTCGCCCTGCCATGCGAGCAGGACCTTATCGGTGGGGCCGTGGCGGTGTTTTGCGACTATTACCTCGCTCGTATTATCGGCGTTCTCATCATAGACCTGTTCTCGGTAGAGGAGGATGACCATATCGGCGTCCTGCTCTATGGAGCCGCTCTCGCGGAGGTCGGCAATCATCGGGTGATGGTCCTGCCTTTGTTCGGGGCCTCGGTTGAGCTGGCTTAAAAGCATTACGGGCACATTAAGCTCCCTTGCAAGCAGCTTTAGGGCACGGGTCATATCGGAAATTTCCTGCTGGCGGTTATCGTTCTTTCTCGCTCCGCCGCCGACGCCGCTTAGAAGCTGCATATAGTCGATGATTATCATATCCAAGCCGGAGCGGGCCTTGAGCCTTCGGCATTTTGAGCGAATCTGCGCCACGGTGACGCCGCCGGTGTCGTCGATGTGGAGCTTGCTTTTTTGCATGGGGCCTGCGCTGTCCATGAGGCGCTGGGTTTCCTCGTTGGTGAGGATGCCCTCCTTGATGCGCTGGGAATCTACCGCAGCCTCGGTGCAGAGCATTCTTGTCACGAGCTGTTCTCGGCTCATCTCAAGGTTGAACACGACCACGGCCTTGTCGTCGTGCATCGCGGCGTACTGAGCGATGTTCATCGCAAAGGCGGTCTTGCCCATGGCGGGTCTTGCGGCTACGATTATGAGGTCGCTCTTTTGGAAGCCGTTGGTGAGCCTGTCCAAGTCCTTAAAGCCGCTTGCAACGCCGGTTATCTTGCCCTTTCGAGCCATCAGCTCGCCTATCTCACCGAGGGCGGCGGGCACTATCTCGGATATGGGAACGAGGGAGTCCTCGCTCTTGCGCATGGAGATATCGTATATCCGCTTTTCAGCCAAGTCCAAGGACTCCTCGACATTCTTGCTGTCGTCCATGCCGTCGTTTATCATCTCATGCCCTGCCTTGATGAGCGCCCTTTGAACGCTATGTTCCTCGACAATCTTGGCATAATGCGACACGTTCGCTGCGGTGGGCACAAACTGCATAAGCTCGGTGAGGTAGACGGTGCCGCCTGCCGCTTCGAGCTTTCCGAACCGTTCGAGTTCGCTGTTCAGCGTGACGAGGTCGACCGCCCCGCCGCTGCTCCTTATATCCCGCATAGCCGAGAATATCAGCTCATGCCCTCCGACATAGAAGTCCTCGGCTCGAAGCTGCTCAAGCATCTGATCCAAGGCGTTGTCATCGAGCAGCATTGCGCCCAAGACCGAACGCTCGGCGTCAAGGCTGTGCGGTATGGCTTGTTCAAGCCTGTTATTGCTTTCCATCTTCCCTTTCCTTTACAATGACTCGGAAGGTCGTGGATATGCCCTCAAAGAGGCTGACCTTGGCGGTGTACTCGCCTGCCGCACGGATGGGCTCTACCGAAATCTTCTTTCTGTCCGCCTCAATCCCCCGCTGCTCCAAAAGCGCAGCGGCTATTTCCTTGCCGCTCACGGTGCCGAACATCTTGCCGTTCTCGCCAAACCTTGCGTAGACCGTTACCGATGCGCCCTCGAGCTGCTTGACCTTCTCCCTTGCGGCAATCCCCGCCTGAAACTTTCTGTGCTGCGCCGCACTCTTTTGGATGTTCATTGCGTTTATCGCAGCCGTGTCCACGGGGCTTGCAATCTTACGGGGCAGAAGATAGTTCCTCGCGTACCCGTCGGATACGTTGACTATATCGCCCTTCTTGCCGGTTCCCTTTACATCCTGTTCCAATAGCACCTTCATAAGAATCGCTCCTCTCTTTTTTTGCTCTAAAAGATTTTACCATGCCGTCCTTCGCACGTCAAATCATGTTTGCCTCATATTCCTCTATGCTGCCCAAGAGCCTGTCCCTCGCCTGCTCTATCGAAACGCCCTTGAGCTGCGCACCCGCCATCGTAAGGTGCCCGCCGCCGCCGAGCCGTTCCAAGATGAGCTGCACGTTCACCCTGCCGTAGCTCCTGCCCGAGATTGCAACCGAGTCCTCGTCCTCGCCCAAGACAAAGGCAGCCGTCACGCCCTTGATGCCCAAAAGCTCATCCGCCGCCTGCGCCGCCGTCAGCTTGGAGTTGGGCGTTTTCTTGTCGCAGAGCGAGACTGCAATCCCGCTCGGCCGAATAGCCGCACGCTCTACCGCATTTGCGCAGTGGATGTAGCTGTTGAGGTCGTTTTGGAACATGAGCTTGACCATACCCAAGTCTGCGCCGTTGCGCCTTAAATATCCGGCTGCATCGAAGGTTCTCGAGCCCACGTTGAACGCAAACTGTTTGGTGTCCACGGTGATGCCCGCAAGCAGGGCGCTGCAGGTGAACGCCGTGGGCTTTACGCTGTCTGCAAAGTACTGTATGACCTCGGTCACCATCTCCGAAGCGGAGGAGGCTCGGGATTCGAGATAGTGCAGCGTCGTGTTCTCGATATGGTCGATGCTGCGCCTGTGATGGTCTATCAGAACGAGGTGGTTGACCATGCCTATTAGCTCCTCGCAGACTGTTGTGCTCGCCCGCTGCGTGTCGACTACGACCAAGACCGAATTGGATCTTATCATCGCCTTCGCCTGCTCGGGGAGCAAAATGCACTTGCTCGCCATGCCGTCCTTTTCCATGTGGGAAAGCGCATCGGCTATCGTGGGGTTGGGCCCGTCTATCACGATGTAGGCATGGGAGCCTATGTGGTTTGCGCAGGTCATGATGCCGAGGGCTGCGCCCATGCAGTCCATGTCGGAATGCTTGTGCCCCATTATAAAGACGTCGCCGGTGTTCTCAAAGAGCTGGTGCAGCGCCTTTGAAAACAGCCTCGTCTTGACCCTCGACTGGTTCGTGTCCTTTTGGTTCTTGCCTCCGTAAAAGCGGTAAGCCGTGCCCTCCTTGACTACGGCTTGATCGCCGCCCCTGCCCAAGGCAAGCTCCATCGCCGAGCGCGCGCCCTCCTCGGACTGCGAGAGCCTGGGCGCCACGCCTACCGCAACCGAGATGGAAATCTGCATACCTGAGCCGGTATCTATTCTTCGCACCTGCTCCATCAGCGCAAACCGCTCCTTTTCTATGAGTTCAAGCTGCTTTGCCTCCAAGATGCAGAGGAATCTCCCGTTTTCATATCTGCGGTAGACCCCGCCGTGCCGCTTGCACAGGTCGGAAACGAGCTTTTCAACCTGCGCCAGCACCGCCGTCCGCTGCACCTGCAAGTCGCTCGTAAGCTCCTCATAGTTGTCCACGTAAACGAGCATGATATAGGGCATCTGCTCGGAATAAAGCCTTTGATAATGCACCGCCTCAGTACGGTCAAGCCAGTATTGGAATATCAGCTTTCGTGCCGTGTGCCTTCTTTCGAGCGGCATGTTCATAATCTGATAGCTGCTGCCCAAGACCACCGCCTGCTGCGCCGCAACGTTGAGCTTGTCCTTGTACTGCGGCAGCACCTCGGTTATGAGGTTTCCGTTGTAAATCTTTGAAAACGCCTCGTTGCGCCAGACTATCTTGCCCCGCTCGTCGGCTATCAGGGCGGGCACCGAGACGAGGTTGATAACGTTTGCCGCAACCTCTCGGTTGTCGTTGAACACGGTGTCCATCTTCGCCTGCTGCTTTTTGGATATCCCGAGTAGGCAGAGCAGCAGCACCACGAACGAAACGAGCGCAAAGGCGCAGGTCGCAATTCCCCAGATTCGGTCGTAAAACAGCATCACCCCGCCGAGGATGGCGAGTGCAAGTCCTGTGAAAATCAATACCCCGCGATAGGTTTTCATCGTTTCACCCTTTCCATAATCACTTTTTTGGCGGCCTTACCGCCTTTACAAAGACAGTTCTCCACGTTCCGAACATCGCAAGCGTGATAAGCGAATACGGAAAGAACAGCAGCAGTCCAATGCATAAAAATATAAATATGCCCCTTCTAAAGCCCGAAAAGGCTACGAATATAGGCAGACCTCCCGCCGCCATGGGCAGCGTCCACATCACGATGACGGTTACCCACATTTGCAGCGAATACTGCGAGCCCGTGACGGACAGCACGAGTGCTACGCCCGCAAGTGCCGCAATGCCCGCCAAAAAGCTCCTCGGTGCAGCCCAGAGGAAGAAGGGTGCGGGCTTTCTTACAAGTCGCTTCTTCGCCAAGCGGTTTATAAGCTGCAGGGCGATAAAATTTACAAGCGAAAAGCCCGCCGCAATCACATAGAGGCAGGCTACGTAAATCTGCTCAAGGATTGCACCGAGATAGGAGGCCTCCTCCGCCGTGTACAGCCCCGTCAGCACCGCCGAGCTTTCAAACCAGCCCACCAGCGTGGCATAAGGAGCCTTGCCCGCTAACATATCGGGCACGCAACAGACCAAAAACAGCGAGACCAAGAGCACGATCGAGGTGTAGAACACGCAGTAGAAGAACGAGAAGTTGAGCCTCAAAAGCAGGTACAGCGTAACTCCCGAAAGCGAGACGAAGGCAAAGGCAAGCAGGGCAGGGATTGCTTCGCCCGTTCCCAAATACGATATCACCGCCGCAAAGAGCAGAAGAATCGGCATTGCCCGCCCCCGTGTGCACAGCAGGGCATAGGCATAGATTGCAGGCAGCACCAAGAGTGCGGCAGCCGAATACAGGGCGCAGACCGCCGTTGCCGCAAGCGCTGCTATAACCCAAATAATGCGATGCCCCCATGAGGGAAGCTCGTTACAGTAATTTTCTCCCATAATGATATTGTACTTGCAAACCCGCCTGCCGTCAAGTCAAACGGCAAACTTCTCATTCCGATTTGAAATTCAAAACCCCGCCCGCAAGCAGCAGCGCAAGCGAGACGTACAACGCCCACAACAGCCCCTCTGCATAGGTCACAAAGTACGGATGAACGTCGGTTATCTTTATCATAAAGAACTGCACAAGCGCAGCCAAAAACGACAGGACGCTGAAAATGCGGCTCGCTTTTCTGATTTTTACGAGGGCGCAGGCAGCGATGGATAGGGCGGCGCAGAGCAGAAGCGGGAACAGCCGCTGCAGGCTGTATCCCGTTCCGGTATAAAAATCGGTCTGAGTCTTTAGATAGGCGTGCAGCGTGAAAAACTGCACGGTGCAGAGAATTGCCGCAACGCCAAGCAGGGCTATTGCGAGCCATTTCAGCTTTGAAGGGGCAACAAGCCCTGGTTTTGCGGTCTTTTTACGTCCCGTCATCGCTCCTCCTTGTAGAGCTGGCGGTTATCGAGCGCCCACTGCCGCTCCGAAAAGCCGCCCGGCATAACCCCGTCTAAGGCGGCGAACATCTCATACAGCTTGCTGTCGAGAAGGTCGCAGGTGGCAAGCACCTCCGCCTCGGGCAGCATGGGCAGCTTGGGGCTGCCAAACTCGGGCTGCCCGTGATGCGAGAGCAGAAGATGCTCAACGAGCATGGAGGTCTTGCGCTCAATGCCCAAGAGCTCGGCTGCGCTTGAAACGAGCGACACGCCGAGGTTGATGTGCCCGATGAGCTGACCCTCGTTCGTGTAGGCGCCCGCAATGCCAAGCTCGCCCACCTCCAACTCATAGAGCTTTCCTATGTCGTGCAGGATTGCGCCGCTGTACAAGAGGTCGGAGTTCAAGGCGGGATAGAGTTTTACTATCTCTCTGCAGAGACGGACTATCGAATAGGTGTGATGCAAAAGCCCGCCCCTCGTTGCATGGTGCAGCTTCATGCCGGCGGGGAAGATTAAAAGCCTTTGCTTGTTCTCACGGAGAATGTATTGCACAAGTCGGGTGTAGTCCCTGTTTTCAAAGCCCTCCGCAAGCTCGTACAGCTCGTTGTAGAGCTTTTCGGAATCGTAGGGCGAGCAGGGGATGAGCTTGCTCAAATCCACGCCGTCGTCCCTGACGCTGTGGCGAATCCGCTCAATTTTTAACTGTTCGACGTCCTTCCAAATGACTATGCTCCCTCGAACCTTTACTATGTCGTCCGCCTCGTATATCCCATAGGCCGACGGCGAATAATCCCACAGCTTTGCAGCGCATTCGCCGCAGTCGTCGGCAAGCACCAAGTCCAAGTATTCAACGCCCTTTGCATTTGGACGCACGGCAGCGCTCTTGACAAGCACAAAGCCCTCAAAAACCTGCCCCTTTGCCTCCTGTAACAATCTCATTCTGCTCATATAATCACCTCAAGACCAGTATAACACATTCCAAGCCCCGAGTGCAACGGTTTATGAAAGGTCCATTATGCTGTGCGCAACCTCCAAAAGCCCCTCCTCGCTAAGCCCTATCGGGCAGTAGAGGCTTCGGCTCGTGCCCGAAAGCTCATCGTACCACTGCACCCGCCCCGCACCCGTGTTTAGGCAGAGCAGGTATTCCTGCTCCCCGTATTGCTCCGAGGTGATGCTCCTATAGGCAAGCTCGTCATCTGCAATGTTGCTCTCGCCCTCGGTGTAGGCTATGCGATAGTAGTATAGCTGATAGCCCACGTAAAACCTCGCCTCTGCAGCCTGAAGCCCGTGTCGGGTCGTGACTATCTTAAAGGTTGCATCGGTGGCGTTTTCGGGCAGGGGCATATCGAGCCGCATGTAGTCGAACACCTCGTCCTGCTCTATCTCGAGTTCGGACAGGGGGTTCAAATACGGCTCGTCCTCGTCCTCGCTCAGGCTCTCACGCTGCTGCTCGTTGCCCTCTTGTATCTGTTGTGAGGGCTCCGCCGTAGGCTGTACAGTCCCGTTATCCGCATCGGAGCAGCCCAAAATCAGCAGCAGCCCCGATAGAATTAGCAATAAAAACTTCTTCATTCGTATCTTACACTCCCCAATCCGTAACCTTCATCTTTGCCGTTAGTATCCTGTAGACGCTCTCGTTGAGCCGCTCCTCCGATATGGTTCCGTCCTCCACCGCAGCATACAGCCCCTGCAGTATCAGCCGCTGATAGTCGTGGTTTGCGCCGCAGAGTATCAAATCTCCGCCCGCAAGTATGAACTTTACCGCAGCCTCATCGAGCGAATAGCGGCTTCTAAGCCCCTTCATCCTAAAATCGTCGCTCATGACTATCCCCGAAAAGCCCAGCTCGCCCCTTAAGACCTCGGTTATCCAAAAGTAGGACATCGAGGCTATATCGGAGTCGATATCGGGATAGAGGATGTGCCCCACCATCACGCCGTCGGCTGAGCTTGCAGCATCCGAAAACGGCACCAACTCGTAAGAACTAAGCTCCTCATAGCCCTTGTAGACCGTGGGCGTGGTTTCATGCGAGTCCTCGTTCGTTGCCCCGTGCCCCGGGAAGTGCTTGACTATCGACAGCGTGTTTGCCGCCTGCAAGCCCTCAATGCAAGCCAAACCCACAGACGAAACCACCGCCTCGTCCGAGGAGATTATGCGCTTTTGCAAAAAGGTGCTCATGGGGTCGTAGGCAACGTCCAAGCAGGGCGCAAGGTCGGTGTTTATCCCAACGCCCGAAAGCCCGTCCCCTATCATCAAAAACTGTTCATATGCCCGCTCGGTATCGTTGCTGCTGCCAAGCGTCCTTGCATGGGTGGGCCAAGAGGGCCACTTGAATCGGGTTACGTTGCCGCCCTCAACATCGGTGCTTATCAAAAGCGGAATCCCGCTTGCGTTATGCTCCTTAATATCCGCAGTCAGTGAGGAACAGCGTGAAAAACCGCCGTCGGAGTCGGTGCGGGTTATGTTGGAACCGTATAGGATAACGTTGCCTATCTTGTACTCGTCCATGATATCGGCAAAGGTCGACGATACCCCGTTCGTACCCGAAAAGCCGAACATGCAAAGCTGGCCTATCCTCTCCTCAACGCTCATGTTCTCTATGTAGGCAAGCAGCGGGTCGGAGGGTGTGGGCTCCTCGGTGGGTGCCTCGGTTGCGGGTGCAGGCGTTTCCTCCGTCACGGCGTAGGGTGACGGGCTCGGCGTTTCGGTTGCAGGCGCAGGCGTTTCCACCGCCACAACATCTATAGGCGCAGACCCGCCCTGCGCACAGCCCGCAAACAGCAGGCAGCAAAATAAAACGATAAGGATTTTTTTCATGCCCCGATTTTAACATACCCTCTCCCCGCTTGCAAGAACGTAGCCTGTCGATTCCGTGTCATAGTCTTTACATTTTTGAAAACAAACCTTCACGCTCACCCTTGACAAGCCCGAATAAAAATAATATAATATTTGCATAAACATTAGGAGGTATGGGTATGGAATACAGAGGAGACTTTGGAGTAAGGAAGGGTGTTGGCGGCGGCTGGACAACGCTTTTGAAGGTGTTGGCATGGCTGCTCTTTACGGCAATTGTAGTTGGCGCCATAATCGTGGGCACTCTCAGCCGTGATACCCTCATCACGATACTGTGCATTGTGGGTGGCATTATAGTAGGATTTTTATCGATTGCAGCCTTGATGGTCTATCTAAACCTCGCCCGCAACACCGAGCAGGCGGCAACGAATACGGCTGCCATCTACTACGCTTTGAAGCCGGGTTCGACTTCGGGCTTTGACGTTCCGCCGGACGACTTTCTCCGCTGTCCGAGCTGCGGAAAGACCTCGCCGAGCGGTTCTGTGTTCTGCGTTCACTGCGGCACAAGGTTTTAGGGCTTAATTTCGACCTAAATTTGTTTTTTTCACTGCGCATGGCAGGGCTTAGCTTTGCTGTGCGCTTTTTAATTAAAATATATTTTTATGCACGATTGACATTTCCGATTTACTTTGCCACAATGGAGATATAAAAATGTAATCGGAGGGCAATCATGTTTAGAACTTTGGAAGAAGCAAAAAGGTTTATCGAGGACAATTCCGTGTCCATGCTCGACTTTAAGATGGTGGACATCGAGGGCAGATGGAGGCATGTGACCCTGCCCGCATCACGGCTCACCCCCGAGCTGATGCAGTACGGCATTGGCTTTGACGGCAGCAACTACGGCTTTGCTCCGGTAGAGAACAGCGATATGGTGTTCATCCCCGACCTTTCCACGGCTGCAATGGACCCGTTTGCCAAGACCCCGACCCTGATGATGACGGGCGACGTCATGGTTATCGGCGTTCCGCACAACCGCCCCTTCGACCAATATCCGAGAAACGTTTTAAGGCGTGCCACCGAGCACATGAAGAGCTTGGGCGTTGCGGATAAGATGATAATCGGGCCCGAATTTGAGTTTCACATCTTCGAGGACGTTCGCATTTTCAACGAGCCCCACCGCGCGGGCTTTGAGCTTGCAAGCGATGAGGCCTACTGGTCGGGCGAAACCGTGGGCGGCGGGCAGCAGCTTTTGCACAAGCGGGGCTATCATGCCGATTTGCCCCAAGATATCCACTTTGACCTTAGAAGCAGGATGTGCGAGCTTATCGACAGCTTGGGCGTGGGCGTAAAGTATCACCACCACGAGGTGGGCAGCCCCGCTCAGGAGGAGATTGAGACCGAGATGGGCGAGGTAAACTTCATGGCGGATGCTACGATGATAGTAAAGTACGTCGTCAAAAACGCCGCCTGTCAGTCGGGCAAGTGCGCCACCTTCATGCCCAAGCCCATATACGGCGAGGCGGGCAACGGGATGCACGTTCACATAATTTTGCAAAAGGAGGGCAAGCCCGTGTTCTACTCCGAGGAGGGCTACGGCAACCTCTCCAAGACCGCCCTCTACTTCATCGGCGGACTTTTGAAGCACGCACCCTCGCTCTGTGCGCTGACCAACCCCTCGACAAACTCGTTTAAGCGGCTCGTCCCCGGCTACGAGGCGCCCGTGACCATAGGCTATGCCATGGCAAACCGCAGTGCGGTGGTTAGAATCCCCGCCTATGCAAAGTCCCCCGAGAGCAAGCGGTTCGAGCTTAGAAACCCCGACGCCACCTGCAATCCCTACTATGCCTACGCCGCAATCCTCATGGCGGGCTTGGACGGCATCGTAAACAAGATTGACCCCGCCTACCACAACTGGGGCCCGTTCGACTTCAACCTGTTCGACCTGCCCGAGGTTGAAAAGGCGAAGATAGACGCCCTGCCTACAAACCTTGACGATGCGCTTGCAGCCCTTGAAAACGACTGCGACTATCTAAAGGCGGGCGGCGTGTTCCCCGAAAGGCTTATAAAGGTGTGGATTAGGCAGAAACGAAAGGAGCTTGCAGCCATGAACGGCCTGCCCACCGCCCCCGAGTTTGAAAGATATTTTTCACTGTAAAAATTTTCATCGTTTAATTTTTTAAGACCTACGCAAACTATCCCCGTCGACAACGAGATTGTCGAACAAAAAAAGCAGGAGGTAGTCGTATGTCTTTCTATGATGATTTTGATCGCGAGAACTTCAACAACGGATCACAGGAGCGCAGTTCTGAACGGAATAGGAGCAATCGCAATCAG
>JAUNBP010000024.1 GCA_030526995.1 Clostridia bacterium | reverse complement strand
CTTAACAATGTACAAGGAAGCGGCATTTTTAGTTCTACTAATCTGCAAACGCATAAGATACACCTCACAATATTTTTAATCACCACCATTATACCACATTGTGATGCATTGTGCAATACCAAAATTCAAATTTTGACAAAAAAATTTACCCCAAACCCGCAAACCGTCTGCATTTTTTCGCTTTAGCTCTTACGGTCAACTGTAAAACTTCCGGTAGCAGGCGTGACTTTTTCATATATAATTACCTCCGAAGCGAGAGTAGCATAAGGAAAATGACGAATGCTTGTTATGACAATCAAAGACCGAAAAATCATCAAACAGACAGAAAAAATAGAATTGCACTCACGGCTTGAGTTTGCTATAATAAAAATTGGAATATTGGGGAAGTGAGGAATTGTTATATGGGTAAGTTAAGACAGAGATTTACCAAGCAAGAGAAGAGTTGGATAATGTACGACTGGGCAAACTCAGTCTATGCGACCAACATCATGGCAGCGATTTTTCCGATATTGTATGCGGAACTTGCATCCGATACCGGCAACGTCTGGTTCGGTTATGCGGTGTCAGTTGCCTCGCTGATTGTTGCAGTGCTTGCGCCGATTCTCGGAGCCGTGGGGGACATCAAAGGGTATAAAAAGCGGATGCTGACGGCATTCATGCTCATCGGCGTCGTGTTTACGGCGGTTATGGCGTTTGCGGGCGCTTCGTGGCAGTGGATGCTCGTGGGCTACATCCTCTCCCGCATCGGCTTTTCGGGCTCGTGCATATTCTACGATTCGTTTTTGACCGACGTCACGACCGAGGAGCGCATGGACAAGGTTTCGGGCTGGGGCTATGCCGCAGGCTACATAGGCGGCAGTACTATCCCATTCATCATATCCATAGTGGTCTTGATGCTTTGCAAATACAATTCATTCTCACAGAAATTTTCGATTTTAATAGTCAGCGTCTGGTGGCTCGTATTCTCGATACCGCTGTTGATAAACGTCAAGCAGGTGCATTACATAGAGGCAAAGACCTCCTCGGTAGCCAAGACGGCGTTCAGAAACTTTAAGATGACCTTGAAGGACGTTTTCACGAACAAGGGCTTGCTCCTGTTCATGCTCGCATACTTTTTCTATATCGACGGCGTCGATACCATCATATCGATGGCTACCAACTTCGGCTCGACGCTCGGGCTTGACAGAACGGGCATGATACTTGCACTCGTCGTCACGCAGGTGGTGGCGGTGCCCTGTTCGATTCTGTTCTCACACCTATCCAAGCGATTCGGGGCTGTAAGGATGATAGCCACGGCGATATGCATATATTTTTGCATAACGATAGTGGGCTTTACGATGGGCATGATGGTAGAGCCCTCGCAGCAACGCTTCGTCGAGGCGTTCGATGCAGAGATTGAAAAGGTCGAGCTTCAATTCGAAAACGAGGAGGACCAGCGCATCTGGGAGGAAGATATAGTAGCCAACCTTCGCGAGAACGGCAAGAAGCTTGTAACCCAACCGCTGACGGTGCGCGAGGACGGGAGCTTAACCGAAAGGGAGTATGCCTACTTCTATTTGGGCGAGGACGATGAGGGCTTGTTCAACACGGTTCTAATAAGGCTCGAATGCGACAGCAATTCGGTGACTGAGCGCAGGAACGCCTACGCCTTCTCATCGAGGGAGCTAAGCGAGCAGGTCTATACTGCAATCGAAGGGATACGAACCGATGAGGAATTCAAGGCTGAAATCCTTTCCGAAGAATACACCGAGAGCAGTTTGGCGGCAGCCGAGATAGCTCAGGGCCTGTTCTGGGCATTGGCATTCATGGTGGGAACGGTTCAAGGCGGAATACAGGCGCTGTCCCGCTCGTACTACGCAAGGCTGATCCCTGTCGAGCGCAGCAACGAGTTCTTCGGCTTCTTCGACATATTCGGACGGTTTGCGGCGGTCGTAGGCCCCGCACTGTATGCAACCTGCTACGGGCTTACGGGCAGGGCTTCATACGGTATTTTGAGCCTCATTCTGCTGTTCTTCATGGGCGGCTTGGTGCTGCTGTTGGGCAGAAAGCGCATAGCCGAAACGGAGAACAAGGTTCGAGAGCAACGGAGGTTGAAGGCGGCGGAAACGGAGCAACAGGGATGAAGCGTGCGGCATGGGACAATTTTTCCGAGTTTGTAGCTAATCGGAATGCGGTAAAAAAGGAGTTTAAGACCGCCTCCGCTTATATGCAATGCCTCTGCGCCCTGCTTTTAACGCTGCAAAGGAGCAAGGTGGATTCGGAAACGATTGCCGAGATAAGACACAGCCTGAAAAAGGAGTTCAAGATTTTTTCACCGCTTCGGGGAATAGCAATGCCCGCCTTGATAACGCAGCTTTGCGTAGCCAAGGACGATAGGGAGATGACGGGCAAGGTCAAGGAAGCCTATCGCCTATTGCGGGAGGAGGGCTTCTTGGGCACGGACTTTCTGCCCCTGCCCGCCTATATTCTCGCAAGAAACAACGTGGATGCGGTGCTGTCTCGAAAGATGCGAGACATATATCTTATGATGCGCTCCAAGCACAAGGCGATAACCGGCGGTGACGATACGGGTTTTGCCGCCTTGATGGCGGTCTATATCGACACCGTGCAGACGGCGGAACAGCTTTGCGAGCAGGCGTTTTCAATCCTGTCCAAGAGGTTCGGCTCGAAAAACGAAACGTGGCTTATGAGCCATATCTTGGCGTTTGACGGAGAAAATATCGAAAAAAACGCCGAGCGCACGATAGAGCTGTACGAGCGGCTAAAGGCGGATAAGCGCATGTTTAAGGGCACGGAAAGCCCCATCCTCGCCCTGCTCGGCGTGTTGGGCTGCGATGCGGAAAAAACCGCCTTGGATATAGGTGAATTATCGGATGCGCTTAAGGTGAGCCATGGCTTTTCACCGTGGCAGATTCCCAAGGGGCAGCGGCAGCTCTATTCGGCTGCACTGATTGCAATGACCGAGATATCGGAGAAGGAAAACAGCAGGGAAACACGAATGCTCATGTATTTGCTGATAACGGCGATACTGGTATCCGTAACAATGGCAACAATAATGGCTGCAAGTTCTGCGGCAACAATGTAAATTAAAGGAGATATTTATGGAAAAGAAACTGCAAGAGTACGCACGGCTTTTGGTAGAAGTCGGAATCAACATCAAAAAGGGACAGAAACTTATCATAGCCTGCCCCGTAGACCACGCACCGTTTGCACGTATGTGCGCAAAGTATGCCTATGAAATGGGCTGCAGCGAGGTCATTATGAACTGGACCGATGACAACCTCACCCGTCAAAAGTATCTGATGGCGGAGGACTCGGTGTTCGACACGGTTCCCGAATGGCGGGTGCGGTTCTATACCGATTATGCCAAGGAAAAGGCGGCGTTTTTGCACCTCATCTCGGATGACCCCGAAAACCTTTTGGGCGTGGATGCAAACAGGATTTTGCGCTCCCACAAGTCGTCAGGCGAGGCGCTCAAGGAGTACAGAGACATTCGCAACAAGAACATCAACCCGTGGAGCATAGGCGCACTTGCCTCGGAGAAGTGGGCAAAAAAGGTCTTTCCCGACCTCGATGAAAAGGCAGCGGTGGCTGCGCTCTGGGAAAAGATTTTCATGGCTGTCCGCATCAAGGGCGACGGAACGGCGGTCGAGGCTTGGCATGAACACAGCAAAAAGCTGCGCGAGCGGATGAAGATTTTGAACGATTACAATTTCAAGAGCCTGCATTATAAGAACGAGCTGGGCACCGACTTGGTGGTAGAGCTTGCGCATAACCATATCTGGGAAGCGGGCGGCGACACGACGGCGGACGGGCAGTTCTACATGCCGAACATGCCGACGGAGGAGATATTCACGGCGAACAAGCGTGACGGAATCAACGGCGTCATCTATGCCTCCATGCCCCTGTGCAGGGACGGCAACGTCATAGACGGGATACGCTTTGTGATGAAGGACGGCAAGATAGTCGAGGCGAGCGCAACTCAGGGCGAGGAAATTTTGAAAAACCTCATCTCCGTTGACGAGGGCGCTTCCTATTTCGGAGAGGTCGCCTTGGTTCCCTACGATTCCCCGATATCCAATTCCAAGACCCTGTACTATGAAACCCTGTTCGACGAGAACGCTTCCTGCCACTTCGCCTTTGGCAGGGCATATGCAACTACGGTCAAGGGCGGAATTGAAATGGATAAGGAGCAGCTCAAGGCAGCGGGCTTAAACGATTCGATAACCCACGTTGACTTTATGGTAGGCACCAAGGACTTGTCCATCGTGGGCTTAACTCATGACGGCAAGGAAATAACGGTGTTTGAGGACGGCAATTTCGTATTTTAGAAGAGAAGGAGGAAAAGGTATGGCGGATTTATTGCAAAAACAAAAGAACTTGGAAGAGGCTGAACTCAACGTCCTATATTCGGCGCTCGGAAAGGCATGTTACGCTTTTCCGGATATCCGAGGCAAGAGTGCGGATGTCGACAGCGCATATGAGGCGGTGAAGAGTTTTCATGCCAAGGTTGCGCTTAACAAGCGTTGCAAGACCTGCATGGCGCTTTTGAACGAGGACAGCAAGTTCTGCACAAAATGCGGAAGCAGGGTCGAGGTTGAGATACCCTGCAAGGGATGCGGCTGCATCATTGCAGAAGGTGTAAAGTTTTGCCCCAGATGTGGTTGGAAGGTCACACTGGACGAGGTGAATATTCCCGTTCCCCCAAACATATGTAAGGAATGCCGAGCCCCCCTAAAGGAAGAGGGTGCGAGGTTCTGCGCAATCTGTGGAGCAAGGCAGTAGGGAAAAGAGCGGCAAGCGAATCATCGGCGCAAGGGGAGGGCGTATTATTGCGTGCGCACTTTCCCTCTGCGTCGCAATAGGAGCGGCTATTGTCTGCGTCCTGTACCTTGCCAATAAGGGCTATGGGCAGAGCATAGACCTTGCCGATTACACCTTTATCGGGTGGGACAGCGAGGGCAATCCGAGGGGCATTTTGGACTTGGACGCCTTGGTTGCGGACCTCTATCTGCCCTCACCAAAGAGTGAGAGCGTCGTGGTTGAGAAATATCCCGACCTGTACGCCCTGTGCAGCATGACGATGTCGCTCTCCTACACCGAGAAAAAGGACGTCATGCAGGTCGATATCGACTGCGACACCGATACGCTTGAAAGATACGGCATCTTCATCGAAAGCCTGAGCTGGCAGCAGCAGGTAAAGGGAACGGTGCCGGAGGAGGATGTAGCGTCAACCCCTGAGGCGGAGGCCACGGTATCCCCCTCTTGGGGCTACAAAACGCCCGAGCCCAAGGAGAACCTGATGGACGTAGGCTACCTCGATTCGCTCCTTGACAAGCAAAATAACGGAATTAACCTGCGAGAGGTGTGCGAAAGGGTACATTTGGAACGAGATTCTTTGTGTGAACAATATTTTGGAAACAAATATAACACAGTTAAGACACAAGTGTACTTTATAGTAGCTAAAGAACCGAGGGGCTTTTACAACCTCTACCGAGTATCCTACCGTGCCGAGGAGAGGGTGGAGGATGGCAGCGAACCGCAAACGATATATTTCACGGTTGATATCTACGACCTTGAATGGACCATTGAGGAAACCGTGGAGTATGGCTTGGTCGATGTCAACATTCGTTCATCCGAGGAAAGTTCCAAATCCTTGGCGGCATATGACAGCGAGAGGTTTACGCTGATTTGGCTGTACGGCGGAGGGCAGGTGGTTAGCGGCAAGAACGTGTTCGACCAGAACGGGTTTATCAAGTTCTACGGCTATCCCACGAGCTATATGATGGCAAGTGGTGTGATGTGGTCGCCTACCTATGAGGCTTTGGACGAGGATGCGATATGGAAGTTGACCGCCGTGGACGGCAGGTCACTTGCCAACGTTTTAAGATTTGCAAGAAGGGAGATTTACGCAAGGTATTACGTATCATTTTCCGAAACGACGGAAGCGGAATTTTTTGCGCATTTCAACCAATACGACTGGTACGAGGGAAGGGAACCCGATTGGACGGACAGGATGACGGAAGCGGAGAAGGAAAACATTCGCCTGCTCAGGGAGATTCAAGACCTCGTTGAAAACTAAGAGTAAAGGAGAAGGATGATGAAAACCATACGCACAATATTGCTGACACTTGCAGGGGTATTCCTCTGCTACGGACTGCTTGCGCTCATATCCCTGTCAACCGAGGCGGCGATTGTCGAGCGTACGCTCTACCAGATTTTCACCCGCACCAACATCATTGCACTTGTAATCGGCGGTGCTGCGCTTTTGATAGGCATTATACTGCTGATTGCGCAATACGCCTTCAAGGATGAGGACGCCGAATCGGAAGCCGATGATTTGCTCAGCGGCAACGATGACGACGATGACTTTGATAAGGACGGGGATGACGACATCGTTGCAATCCCGGTGGAAAGCGTAAAAAGGCCTTCAAGATCGGCACGTTCCATTCGCCCGCCTACGCCCGAACCCGTGGAGGAGACGGAGATTCCCGACCTGTTTCGGGTAGACGAGCCTGCAATCGAGCCGGTATTTGAAGAACCGATAGCAAAGGCGGAGGACTTTTTCCACCGTCCAACGGAGATGGAAGCCGAGAACAAGCCCAAAGTTGAGGAGTCCGAGCAGCGATTCTGCATATTCTGCGGTTCGAAGATAGGCAAGACCAACATGTTCTGCCCGTTCTGCGGAAAGAAACTCTAAGGGGAGGGATGAACATGGCTGCCAAAAAGAAAAAAAAGACGGCGAAACTCATAGTGTGCATCTTTTGCGCAGTGCTGTTCGTCGCTACCGGAGTGTTTTGTTACATCTTCTATTCATCCGGCAGGAACCTTCAAACCATAGATCTCAACAATTATACCTACCTAAACATCACCAAGTCGGAGGACGGCACCTACGGGATAGCCTTGAACTACGACAAGGTTGTGGATGCCGAGTATCTGCCCCGTGCCGACCGCTCCGGGAGCGGCAAATTCCTCGAGAGCAACTATCCCGAGCTTGCCCTGCTCAAGGCAATAGACTTCAACGTCGAGCAGACCGAGGCGGGCATGTACGAAATAAGCACGGTCATACACTCCGATACGATGAATGCGCAGCAGGTCAGCGACATCCTCACCAAGGCAGGCTTAAAGCTCACAAACACCCAGTGGACGTGGTCGGCGCAGACTATGGAAACCGCCTACTTGCAGTCGCAGGGCGCAAACCCAAGCACGGATCCAAGCACGGAACCGAGTACGGAACCGAGCACGAGCATCGAACCGGATTCAACCGTTGCACCGAGCAGCGATTCAGGCGACGCACCCTCACAAACGCCCCTGCCTTCGGAAACGGCAACCCCCGAGCCTTCCGAGGAGACCACGCAGGCGCCCGTTGCCGCCGAGGGGATTACAACCCTGTACGGCTACGACCAGACCGATCTCAGAAAGGCGATTCGTTCGGCAAAGGAGAACTATTATTCCTCCGCATATAGGGAGAGCGAGGTCGTCTACAACTACTTCATAGTGGGCAAGACCGACACGGCGGAATATGTCAACTGCTTCAGACTCGTTTTGAGGGTTACTACGAGCGGCGGCACGGAATACATGGTTGCCGATGTTTACAACATCCAAGCGGACGTTACACCCACGAGGAGTGACGTTGTAATAAAAACCTACACGAGCGCAAGTCAGGCTCGGGGCACGAGCGACTTCAACAGCTCGCTCTACGACATCTACACCCTTGACGGCGGCAGCATGGTCTTTTCCGAGAATTCGGGCAAGAGCCCCTTCAATTCGGACGGACTCGTGTTCTCCGACAGTTTGGAGAATTATATTACCACGGCTCAGCTTTGGAACATCCCCGCAACGAGCCAGCGTTCGCTTCTGTCGCTCTTGGGCTATGCGAGAAACGAGATCTTTGCCCGCTGCGGACATAAGTTTAGGGACACCTCGAGTTATCGCACCTATTACCTACAGTTCGACTGGTACGAACCCATAGGCAGCGTGAGCTACAACGACGTAGGTTCAAGGTATCCGAGGGCGTGCACGAACATAGATACTATAAAAGAACTTGAAGATTTAATCGAAGTAGGTTAAAATCTAATGCAGGAGAAAAAACCTCCTGCATTTTTTCATTTTGCCGCAACCAAAACCCCTGCGGCACGGTGTTGTTGTTGAAAGGAGATTCATTGTGGAATGTAAGCCTACTGCCTCGCAGTTCCAAGCGCCGGTGGCGTTGGAGATTGACGAGCTGTTCCGTGAATATGCGGACATGGTTTACCGACTGGCGCTTGTCAGAACGAGAAACGGTTCCGATGCCGAGGATGTACTGCAAGACGTGTTTTTCAGGTGTGTGCGTAAGCAACCCCAATTTACCGACAGGGAGCATCAAAAGGCGTGGCTTATCAAGGTCACGATAAACTGCTCCAAGAACGTGATTGGCAATGCGTTCAGGCGTCACACGGTTTCGGAGGACGCACTTGTAAACGTTGCGGCAGAGGCGGAGGAAAAGGATTCTACGGTCTACGAGGCGGTTATGAAGCTTCCCGCCAAGTATAGAACCGCTATCCACCTTCACTACTACGAGGGCTATTCGGTAGCCGAGATTGCAAAGATGACCGACGCCAACGAATCCACAGTGAAATCATGGCTCTTTCGCGCACGAGGGTTGCTCAAGGAGCAGTTGAAAGGAGAGTTTTAATATGCTGAGAGATAACTACCGTCGTGCCACCGACAAAATCCATGTTAGGGAGGATCTATTGATGGACATGAAACGGAACAACTTACAAGGCACGAAAAGAAACAACAACACAAAATGGCTCTATCGGGCGGGCGCTGCGGTTGCAGCCTGCTTGGTTCTCTGCGGCGCAATCATCGGAATAAAGGCAATCGCAGGCGGAGCCACGAACAGAAACGCCGAACTGCCCATGGTTGCAGAGGGCGGAAGCAGGGTAGACCTTACAATGCAGGTCAACGATTACGCCGAGCTCTACGGCAAGTTTGAACAGATGGCAAAAAGAAGTGGAACGAGTGACAACTATTTAGCGGGCAGCATAATAATGGAAGATGCCGTACCCGAGGAAGAATGGTCGAGCGATATGGACACCATGGCAGAGGTAGCGCCACAGGCGATGGCGGAGCCGTCCGCCACGGATTCCGCAAACGGCACCAAGGAATATTCCGAAACGAACACGCAGGTTCGGGGCGTGGACGAGGCGGATATAGTCAAGACCGACGGCGACTACATCTACACGTTTTCCTCCGAGATGAACAAGCTCTACATAGTGGCGGTAGACGACGCCGACATGACGGTTCTCGACGAGATAGAGCTTAGCAGCTACGGCGATAACGACGGCTGGTACGCACTCGAGTTCTATATTCTAAACGACAGACTGTTCCTCATTTACAACCGCTACCATTACGAGTATGATGACAGCGATGAAAACGAGTGGTACGGCTTTTCCGAGGAATATTCGGGCGTTATCACCTACGACATCACCGACCGCAGCAACGTTTTGGAGATTGCGCAGGTCGAGCAAAGCGGCAATTACAGGGATTCGAGGCTCGTAGACGGCTACCTCTACATAATCTCCAACCAATACGTGTATGAGCCGATAGAGGATGTTCTTCGCACCTATTGCCCGACGGTGGGCGTGGACGGGGATATGGAGGTAATGCCGATAGAGGACATCATAATTTACGAGGAGCCCTCCGATTCGAGCTACACCGTGATAACCTCGATTGACGCCACCTTCGGCACAGAGCATAGCTCGCACAAGGCGCTGTTCGGTTCGGCTGGAACCGTGTATTGCAACCACGAGCACATCCTGCTTGCAGATACTGTTTACGAGAACGAAACGCTTGAAGATCAAGTGACCGAGGACGGCAGGAACTATCAGCAATGGACGAGTATGCAGACCACCAAGCTCGCCCTGTTCGGAATCGATGCGGGCAGCATCACCGAGCTTGCCAACGGGCTTATCGAGGGCTCGCTTTTGAACCAGTTCTCCATGGATGAGTACAACGGCTATTTTAGAATAGTAGCAACGCTGAACACGAGCGTTCAGACCATATACACCGATGGAATCGACACCTACGAGTGGAATTCCAAACAGGACAACACGCTCTACGTTTTGGATTCCAATCTCAATCAGGTGGGCAAGATTGAAAACGTCGGGCAGGATGAAACGGTTCATTCGGTCAGGTTCGACGGCGACATTGGCTACTTTGTAACGTTCAGGCAGACCGACCCGCTGTTTGCGGTGGACCTTTCCGACCCCTACAATCCCACGGTGCTTTCCGCCCTCAAGATTCCGGGCTTCTCAAGCTACCTGCACGCCTACGGCGACGGACTGCTGTTCGGACTCGGCTACGATGCCGACGAGGAGACGGGTTGGACGGAGTGCATCAAGCTATCGATGTTCGACGTTTCCGACAAGGCCGACGTCACCGAGGCGCACACGCTCATCTTGGACGAGGTCTACTGGTCGGAGGCAACGAGCAACCACAAGGCCATCTTGATAGACGTCGAGAAGAACCTCATAGCCTTCCCTGCAGATGTCAAGTATTACATCTACTCCTACGACGCCGAAAACGGCTTTGTAAAACAGGGCGAGGTAGCCTACGCAGAGGACGGCGAGTACTGGTACGGCGACATGCGAGGCCTATATATCGACAACGTGTTCTATGTAGTCAAGGCCAACGGAATCGTAGCCTTATCGCTTGAGAGCTTTACGGTGCTCAATACCTTAACCTTTGAATAAGAAATCCGCATTTTTGCAATAAAATGCAAAAAATGAGTGGACATTTTGTGAAAAACGCGCTATAATGTATCCGTGTACATGTGGGCAGTCTGTCTAATGCGACATACTGCCCACGTTCAACAAACAAAGGAGGACATTATAGAGATGAAAAAAGCATTAGCTCTGATTCTATCCTTGGTAATGGTTTTCTGCATGATACCCATAGTGGCAAGTGCGGACTCCACACCCTTAGGACAGGTCCGTGAGGCTGTTCTCGGCGGCTCTACCGCCAGTTACACGGTCACCGGACAGGTCATCGAACAGGATGGAAACAACGTCTATCTTCAGGATGATACCGGTGGTCTCTGCGTTCGCTTTACGGCGCCAATCACCTGTAATCTCGGAGATACCGTTACGGCAACCGGTGAAGGATACATCTACAACACCCTGCCGCAACTTTCAAACTCCGTCTTAGTAGGCGAAGTCGTCAGCGGAACGGGGCCCATTACCCCGACGGTTGTAACCATTCCCGAACTTTCGGCTCACCTCTGCGAGTACGTTCAGCTTCGCGGGGTAGAGATTACCGAAGTCTACGACGGTAGCGGAAGCTACACAAATCCTAACGTAACCGTAACCGACGGCACCAATTCCGTTCAGGTTTATAGGGCGGTTATGGACAAGGTCGACGGAGAATGGGAATTTAAGGTAGGCGACAAGGTGAACATCACCGCAGCAGTCAGCATCTACAGCTCCACCTATCAGCTTCGCAACACCGTGGCAGACGAGTGGGAAGAGTATGTTGAGCTGGTGGCAAAGCCCACCTTGACCCCCGACGGCGGAACGGTTGCACCGAATTCAACGGTCACCATCGCCTGCACCACCGAGGGCGCAACCATCTATTATAGGATAGACGAGGGCGAATACGCCGAATACACTGCGCCCATCGTCTTGACCGCAAGCTGCACCGTAAGCGCGTATGCAGAGGACGCAGCTGGGAACAGGTCCGAGACAGCGTCGGCCTCGTTCTATGTAAGCGACGGTTCTGCAATGAACATAGTCGAAGCACTTGCAGCGGGCACGGTAAGCGAAGCCACGGTCTACGGACAGTTGGTCTACCGCTTCGGCAACTACGGCGGATTGAACTCCTCGATCCTCCAGTACAAGCACACCGACGGCGAGATTTACGGCTTGCAGGTTTACAACTCCCTTGACAGCTACACCGATGCAACCGCAACCCCTGTTGAGATTGGCGACTGGGTTGTGATAACCGGTGCACTCGGACCTTACGGCAACGTACAGCAGATGCAGTCGCTTACCGTGATTGAAAAGGCTCCCGCAGAGCTTGAGGGCGAGGACGTAACCGCAGCCCAAGTGTACGAAAGCCTTGCGGCGGTTAAGGCCGACAAAGCAAACCTCCTTTCCGAGTACGTTCTTGTCAAGAACATAAAGCTCGGCGCATACAACGACAACGGTTCTACCACCGTCACCGATCCTACCGATTCGTCGATTACAATGCCGATATACCGTGCCGCCGACTATACCAAGTGGCATGCAGAGGGCGATGTAGTCGATATGTACTGTGTCGTTTCGGCATACGGCTCGACCGACCAGTTCCGCAACGGTTCTATCGCAGACTATGTAAAGACCGTAGCGGATACGGAGGGCCCAATAATCACGCTCCCCGAAACCTTCTTGGATGCGCAGATTCTCACGGACTTCTATGTAAGCATAACCGTTGAGGATTACTCGGGCGTGGATTCGGTAAAGCTGGCCTACACCATCGATGGAAATGATTTTGAGGCGGACATGGTTGCAGGTGCGGACAACGCCTACACCTACACGATTCCCGCAGCGCAAGTCACGGGCGGCAGCGCAATTGCATTCACCGTAACGGCAGTGGATAAGGCGGCAACGCCGAACAACTCGACTGCAAACGGCTCTATTACAATCGTAGACCTCCCGCAGATAATCGCATTTACACCGGCGAGCAACTTTGCAAGCGGCGACGATAAGCGTCCCGTGGTTTCGGTAACCTTTGCAAACGTCGGTAACAATCCGACCATTACAATGACCCTTAACGGTGAGGCAGTCACCCCGGTAATCTCGGGCAACACCGCAACCTACACGCCTGCAGCCGACATGGCGGACGGAAAGTACACCGTAACCGTCAAGATTACAAGGGCGGACAGCAAGGAGATAGAGCAGACTTGGAGCTTCTACGTAGGTGAAGCCCAGTACGCCTTCTACTTTGGACAGCTCCACTCCCATACTGCGGAATATTCCGACGGTTCGGGCACCTTGGAGCAGGCGTTTGAATATGCCAAGTACACCGCAAAGAACGTTGACTTCCTTGCGGTTACCGACCACAGCAACTACTTTGACACCTCCTCCAATCTGGGCGACATGACCGATCCCACCAAGGGCACCATGACGAGTGACGGTTCTCAGACGCTCTGGCAGGAAGCAAAGGCAACGACGGCAGCATACACCGACGATACCTTCGTAGCCATCTACGGCTATGAGATGACTTGGTCGGGACAGTACGGCCATATCAACACCTTCAACTCGGTAGGCTTTGAGAGCCGCAACAATTCCACCTATGTGGTTAGAAACGGCCCCGGACTTACCGCATACTATGACCGTTTGGTCGAGGTAGCCGAGCTTGACGAAGCAGCAGGCAGAGGCTCCACGATAAACCAGTTCAACCACCCGGGCACGACGTTCGGAACCTTTGAGGACTTTGCACACTACTCCGTAGCCTATGACGAGCTCATCACGATGATCGAAGTCGGCAACGGCGAGGGCAAGGTTGGCGGTTCCATGTATTGGCCGAGCTACGAGTACTACACCTTGGCGTTGGATAAGGGCTGGCATCTTGCACCTACCAACAATCAAGACAACCATAAGGGAAGCTGGGGCGATTCCAACACCTGCCGTAACGTTATCTACACGGATGACTTCTCGGAGGAGGGAATCTACCAGGCAATGCGCGACTTGAACATCTACGCAACCGAGGACGAGGATCTTGAGATTCTCTACACCTTGAACGGCGAGAGGATGGGTTCGGTTCTGAGCCTCGACGAGAGCGAGACCCTGACCATAAGCGTCGAGTTCAACGATCCGACCGACCGTGTTTCCAAGGTTTCCATCATCGCCAACGGCGGTGTGACCGTGGAATCGAGATCTTTCGGAACGAGAAGCGGAACTTGGGAAGTTGAAATCCCGAACACCTATTCCTACTACTACATCCGCATCGACGGCGCAGATGCTCAGATTGCGGTCACCTCGCCCGTTTGGACGAAGGAAGTCACCAAGATTGGCATCAGCTCAGTAACCAAGGATACGGTTGTTGACCTCATCGATGAGCCCATAACGTTCACGACAACCCTCTACAATTACGAGCAGCAGGGTCTTGAAGTCGATAAGGTTGCTTACTATATCGACGACGTTCTCCGTCACACGAACAACAATGAGTTCACCGTAGCTCCCGAAACCGAGGACTCGAGCGCAACTTGGGCATACACCCCGAAGGCCGAGGGCAGATTCACAATGCGTGTTGAAGTCACGGCATACCTGAACGATACGATGTACGTGTTCACGCAGAGCTTGAGCTTCACGGTGCGTAACGGTGCCGACATGAAGACCATGCTTATCGATGCAAGCCATGCCAACTTCTACGTTTCGGGCAACTATGCCGATTCCGATACGGCGTTTATAGAGCTTGCAGCGGAATACGGCGTACGCTCAGAGCATATTACCGATGAAACGGGCATTACGGACGAAGTGCTTGAAGGCTGCGACCTGCTCGTTTTGACGGTTCCGTTCAGGGGCGCTTCCATCTCCGTTGCAGACGTCCTCTATACGGATGATGAGATTGCAGCAATCAAGAAGTATGCCGACAACGGCGGAAACCTGATAATCTGCTCCAAGTCCGACCGTCTTGAGCCCACGGCTCAGGAAGAGTGGGCATCGGTAATCTCCAACGAGCTGCTTGAGGCCGTAGGCGCAAAGGCAAGGATAGGCAAGGGCATCGTAGCCGATGTTGTAAACAACACCAACGAGAGCTACAGACTGCACTTTGTAGGCAAGGAGTTCTACAACTACGAGTCCGCACTCTGCGCATACCTGCCCGAGACCACGAACTCCATGTTCAGCTGCTACAACGGCGCACCGGTCATATTGAACGGCGCAACCCCGGTTGTTACGGCATTTGATACGACGTTCGTCAGCTCCTATGCGGACTACTATACGGGTTCCTCGTATATGCCTAATCCCGACACCGAAAAGTCCACCTACTACTACAGTGCGTGCGGCGATCAGGAGGATGTAGTCGTAGTAGCCGAGGAAACCCTCCCCGGCGGCGGCTTCTGCATCACGGCAGGCGTCACCTTCTTCTCAACCTTCGAGGTTAAGGTAGAGGTCGAAAACGCCGGCACCTTGCAGAACACCAACTACCAGATTGTCTGCAACCTGTTCGAGATGCTGAACCCCCCGACGATCACGCCGATAAGCGAAATCATGGAGGACGGCAAGCTGAACATCTCCTACACGATTGAAGGCTGGGTAACATCCAACGCCTCCGGTTATGACCAGGAGACCGCATTCTTCGATTGTATCTACGTACAGGACGAGAGCGGCAGGGGCATCAACGTGTTCCCGGTATCCGGCAACTATCAGATTGGCCAGAAGGTCAGAGTCAGCGGCATGACCGCCTCCTACATGGGCGAGATTGAGCTGAACGCAGGTAACGAGTACGGCGGAAAGGTAGTTGACATCACGCTGCCCTATGCAGAGCGCGTTGAACTTATCGACATCGACTTCACGCTTGCAGACCGTCAGACGATAGACACCTATTCCGTGGATACCACACGCTTGCAGGCAGAGCTTGACACGATTTGTGCAGAAGTCAAGAATACCTTGGTAGAGCCGGTTGCATCGGCAGAGAACATGGAGATTCTTGAGGACGGTTCGGTGCAGTACCCGAATCAGGACAGCTACCTCATGGATGTTGTCACCTGCGCCCGTGCAATGTCAAGCGCCAAGCTCGGCGGACTTGTAGAAATCTACGGCAAGGTCACCAAGGTTGAGTACGACGACAACGGCGTCCTCGGCGCAATCTATGTCAACGACGGCAGCGGCACGGCAATCGTGTTCTTGGACGGCTATATCGATTGTGACTGCGAGAACTGCGCACGCGCAGACGGTGCGGATTATCACGATCTCAGCGCCGTACAGGTAGGCACAACGGTTCGTGTACGCGGTATTGCCTCCATGGGCCAGAACAGCTACGAGAACTCCGAGCGCATCGGCAGCCGCATCCGTATCCGCAACCGTGCGGACATCGAAGTATGGCTTGGCTCCATCCCCAAGACCGGTGAGAGCATCACCGCCATCATGTGGGTAGGCCTCGTGCTGATACTGGCAGCAGGCGCCTGCTGCGGCGTTGTAATAGCAAGAAAGAAGCTCCGCAACACCAAGGCATAAACACCGACATAAACCAAACAAAAGCCCCGCAGAGACCTCTGCGGGGCTTAATTTTGAAAATTTTATCTTTTAATCACCGAGACGGTGCCAATGCTGCTCACGCATCTAAAGCAGTCCACGTAGATCTCAATAAAGTCATAGCCCCCGTGCAGGGCAATGCCGCGAGCGGGTTCGAGCAGGGGTGGGAGGGGTTCGCCGCTTTTATAATGCGAGAGGATTTTTCCGGCGACGTCGAGCGTATGCACCTCATAGGGCTTGCCGAGATAGCAAATAGCCACGATTCCGAGCAGTACGTCCTCAATCTCAACCTCCGGCAGTTCGTTGCGGATAGTCGTGATGAGCTCCTCAGCCTTCTCCCGGTTGTGCACACGGCCACCGGCATCGAGACGGTGAATTGCATCCATGTACTCCTTGGAGCGGGTCTTTCGGAGCAGCCTGTCGAGTTTGAGCTTGTCCATGTGCTGCGGCCTTTGCTTAGGCGTAGCGCTCAAAACGCTCTCCGTAAGGTTTTTAACCTGTGATGGATTCAATATCGGCTTAGGCATATAAAAACCTCCAACTTACACGAGTACCTTTCGGGTTTTGGGGCCCTCCTTTTTGCGAGACAGCTCCTCCATTCCAATGGGCTTGCCCGAGGCGGGGACCGCACGCTCCTTGCCCCATTCTCGGATAGCCTCAATCCTTTCGGGGCTGGTCTGAGACAGCGGAACGACGTTAGTAAAGGCGGTGGTGATATTCGCCTCATTCAGCACAAAGCTCTCGTTGGCTATCGTCCTGTAGGCCAAATCACGGACGGTGGATTCGAGGTCCGCTCCGGTAAATCCCTCCGTCAGCTCAACAATTTTATCCGCAAACGGCCCTCTAAAGGCGAGCTTTAGATATTTCCGCATGTACAGGGACAAAATTTCCCTGCGTTCGTCGGCGGTAGGCAGGTCGATGAAGAAGAGTTCGTCAAAGCGGCCCCTGCGCAACAGCTCGGAGGGAAGGAGGGAGACGTCGTTTGCGGTTGCTACAACGAAAACCTGTTTTTTGCACTCCTGCAACCAAAAGAGGAACTGCCCCACCATGCGGGTGGAAACGCCGCCGTCGTTTGAGGAGCCGACGCCCGAAAGCCCCTTTTCAATCTCATCTATCCACAGGATGCAGGGGGAGACGTTTTCCGCAGTCATAAGGGCATCCCTCAGCTGCTGCTCGGACTGCCCGACATAGCTTCCCTGAACGGTTGCAAAGTCAAGCCTGTACAGCGGCAGCTTCCAGCTTGCGGAGATGGATTTGGCGGACAGCGACTTGCCACAGCCCGGAACGCCCACCAAGAGAATGCCCCGAGGGGGCTGCAAGCCCTTGGCCTTGAGCATATCCCTCTTTATCGGGGTCAACAGCTCCCGCTTTTCATCGAGCCATTTTTTAAGCCCCGCAAGCCCGCCAACGTCCTTAACGCTATCATCCACCTCAATCTTCTCCAGACCCGAGATATCGACAAACAGCCTGTCCTTGGCAAACCTAATCTCGTCCATATCCGACTTCCTTATTCGCTTGTTCGCAATCAGGGCGGCAATGACGTTCTCGGCTTCTATCCTCGTAACGCCGGCGAGGGCGGCTGCCGCTTCTCGAATATCCGTGTTATTCCATTCGATTGGAATTTCCGACCTGTAATCATCGATGTACTCCTTGATAATGGAGTACATTTCATCCTCATTGGGCAAATCAACCTTGACCACCATGCCTTGACGCTGCAACTGATTCCAAACGGAGTTGTTGGTCAAGACCATAACGACGCCGCCCGATTCGTTTGCCATGGTAACGAGGTCCAAAAGCTGCTTTGCATCGCTGTTGTCGGTGCTGATATCGGGAATTTCCGTTAGGATGAGCGTCATGTATTGCTTCCGCTTCATCTGTTCGCTCATAAAGTCGATAGCTCCGTATATGGATTTATCATCATTTATGAGCTTTTCGGTCGCAAGGTCGTAAATCCCCTTTGATAGCGTATGAACGCAAAACGGAAGCGAGAGCTCTTGAGAGATTTCTTTCAGAACGGCAAGCGTTCGGGCACGTTCAATCGTGTTGATTGCGATAAAGGGGATGCGTGCAATCGAGTAGCTTTTCAAAAGCTCCTTGCATTTGGCTATATCACTCATGTGTTTCTCCTTTTATGTCGGTTATATCATGTTCACCCTGTTGTTGCGGACGATGCTCAAAAGCCTGCCCGAGCGGTCAACCTTGGAAGAATCCTCAAGCGAACCTTGTATTTTGTCCGCCTGATCTCGAATAAGCTGCACAAAGTCCTGCCTCATATTCTCGGGCAGGGCGGGGAGGCTCATCGTCTCCGCCAAGAAGCGAAGCTCCTTTCGCAGGGCAAGAAGGGCCTGCACTATTGCACGCTCCTGCCCTTTGGAGCGGTTCAGCTCCCTTTGAAACCTCTCCAAGGCAGCGTTTGCACGGGAATTAAACGCCGAGACGAGCCTTTTAGAAAAACGCTCCGCAACGCCCGTCTGCCATTCTATGGTACCCTTCATCATGGCATGTGCAATAATCTCGTCATCACAGGTCTTGTTTTTAAGCAAGTCGAGCACGGCGACCCATTCGGCGTATGTATGCGGAGGTGCTAACGGCGTTTGCACTGCGTCCATCAATGCCGCCTCACCATAATCTCCGGAGGAACAACGTCCCAAGGCGGCAGACCTTCTGCAAAGGCCGAGGGCGGCTCATCGATTACTACAACCTCTTCAAAGGCCTCAACCTCGGGCTCCGCCGCTTCCTCGGGAAGCTCATCTGCTATAGCTTCAAGCTCCTCAGTCTCGGGCTTTGCTACTTCTTCGGAGAGTTCATCGGCTATAACTTCAAGCTCCTCAACCTCGGGCTTTGAGGGCGCTTCGGGCTCCTCATCGACGGACAAGAATGCAGGCAACGCCTCCTCTTTAATCATCGTCCCGCAGGTAACGCAGAACAGGTATTGAGGAGCATTGACCGTGCCGCAGTTGGGGCAGGTAACGCCCTGTTCCTCGACGGCAGGAGTATCATGCTCGGTATGATTATTCTCAGTCATTTCAGTTTCCTCCTTGCTCTAAAACTTTAATTTTGCGATTGGATTCGGAGAGCTTTCTTACGTATTGCTCGGGCCTTATCCGCTCCAAGAAATCGAGAACTTTTTGGCTTTCGGCGTCCTTTTCGGCAAATTCTGCACGGAAGTCAACAATCTCGGCAATAAGTGCCCTAATTATCTGAATGCCGCTCTTGCGTTTTTGATCGTACTTCGCAGTAATCTCCTTCCTCCGTTGTGAAACCTTCTTTCTCTTGCTAAAGAAGTTCAATGAAAGGATAAGTCCGACGAGCGTAAGCGCAATGCCCAAAAACTTGCCGGTGCTTGTGCCAAAGATTATTAAGACAAGCCCAAACAATCCAATCAGCAGTCCTATCACAAGTGCGGCGTAGGCGGAGCCGGACAGCTTTACCATGGAGAGTGCTTGCTCCCTTTCGGCATCGTTTTTCTTGCCAAAGCGCCGCAAAATTTCCTTTTCGTCCTGACCGTCGGTTGTTTTATCGTCAAAAGAGTCAACGTTTATCTCAATCTCATAAGGGATTCTCGCACGGTTTTGAGCTACAACGTCGTTGTATGCGGTGCTTATCCAATCCTTTGAAAGGGCAATTGCAAATTTCTGCGTGGACACGCTCGCATGGGAGATGTCGGGCTTCATGGCGGCATCCGTAAGCAGCTGGGTAAAGTCCTTCTTATCCTCAAAGGCAGTTTCTTCAATCTGCATGTGCTGTTGGGCACGGCTCACATTCCCCTCAAAGTCCACAACGAGTCGGTGGTATTTTTCTTCCTTTCGCAGCGGAAGCTCCTCCTCATCAAAATCCGATACCAGACTGTTTAGAATTTCATCGAGCTGGGCCTTAATCGAGTCGATAGGCATCTCCTGATTGAAGATTGCGGTGAAGTAGTTGAGAATCTCGGCATGAAGCAGCGCACCCTCCATAATGCTTTCAAGATCGGACCAAGTGCGGCTGTATTTGCTGAGGTTAGGATAGTCCTCCGTCCTGTAAGGCTTGCGCTTTAGGTTGATTGCATCTATCCATTGGGAGGTCTGCTGCTCGGTAAAGCCCGGCTTTTCCGTCAGGCGGGAGAGCCACTCGTTGAGCTGTCTGGTTATAAGCCCTTCGGTGTCGGCGCCGAGCAGCCCACACGCAAAGGCATCCAAAACGATAATGGTCTCACGGCTCAGGTTCTCTTCATCTTGGTTTGCAAGATACCGCTGTGCCCATTTCAAAGACGACGGCTTGCGGTTTGCCCTTCTGCATATCAGGGCAAAGAAGAGCGAGGTTTTTTCATCGTCCCTCTTTATGGCTTCCCTCAACGCCTTTTCCGCAAGGTCGGGCTGGTCGTCAATCCATGCCGCAAGGGTGACTAAGCAGGGGGCGAGCCAGTAGTTCGGGGTCGAAAGCATCAGCTCCTCGGTGGCTGTTGTAATCGTATCCCGCCTTACGATTCCAAGGTCATCCGCCTGCAAAATGCCCGTCGCCATCCTTCTGACAGCGTCATAATGTCCGAAACGCTTTTCCATCTCCTGATGAAGCTGAATCAACCGCTGCTGCGAATTTGACTTTGCGTTCGCTCTAATCTGAAGCTGAGCAAATTCGTAGAAATCTTCTGCCAGCTTGTGAAGCTCATGGCAAACGGTCTTTACATTGTCATCTATGCGTGCGACGTCGGAGCCGACAGCTTCAAGGTGCATGTCAAGAAGTTCAATGCTCGAGTTGATTGAGCCAAGATTGCGCTCAATGATGGTGAGATTTGCATAACTTATCGCATAATCCGCCATATTCCTTACCTCCATATTATTTTTTACATACTTGCAGCGCCGTCGGCGCAATCGGGGTTTACATGGAATGCAAAAAAGCATCCCCGCAACAATAATCCTTCTAAAATGACTCAGCTGCACAGCGCCAAAGGAAACGCTTGCAGTATAATAATTTTATTTGATATTTTCTAAATTGTCAATACATATAAAAGAAAAAAGCAAGATAATGTCGAATATTTTCCCCAAAAATCCGCATCGCAGCTTAAAAGAACAAACCCCAATCTCCCGCAAAACCTCCAAGCGGAAACTTAAACCTTTACCATTATAAATCCAAGGGCGGCAGCTCCTCCAACGACTCTATAGCAACTATCGAAATCCCGTTCCACTCGCTCTCCCCGTTGGGCGACCAAAACTCTTGATGCTCTTTGAGATAGTATATTGTAGGCAGATTAGTCCCTCCTACAATTCCGAGTTCAAGCCCTCCGTTTCCTGATGCCTTTTTCGGTGGCTTATCCAAAAATATGATTCGTTGCAAATTCGGGCATTGGCTTGTGCGAAAAGAAACTATCTCATCTAAGCACCCCTCAATAATAAGCTCTTTGATCCCCGAACCGCAAAGAGCATCATAGCCGTAAACTTTTACGGAAGCAGGAATTGTAATCTTCTCTAGACTCGTGCATTTAGAAAACATATGCTCCTCAAGAACGGTTAAAGTTTGTGGCAGCTCCACAGTTTCCAAGTTGCTGCAATGGGCAAAATTATACTCAAGCACTTCTATTGTATCCGGCAAGATGGCACTTTTCAACTTGTCACAGGATGCAAATGCCATAGCTCGAACCGTTGTTACTCCGATAGGCAAGTCAAGCACTTCAATCGCTGTTGATTCAAAGGCACTCACTCCTATTTCTTCAAGAGAACTGGACCAGTTCACCTCGGTGAGATTGCTACAATTGCAGAAGGCTTGCGCTCCGATTATTTCAACTCCGTTCCCCATATCAACAGCAACAAGATTGTTGCAATTTGTGAATGCATCAGCTTGTATAATAGTAACTTTATCTTCAAGCTGAACATATTTAAGATCCGATGCTCCCGTACTACCATTGTTTATCCAGTCCTCCAGCCCAATATCTGAATAAACGGTCAAATGATTTTCGAAAAGACACCACTCTGTTTTATTGCAACCACATATTAGCACAATAAGCCCTAATATTACAAATGATTTTACTTTGCACATCATATCTTCCACCTCCTATCTCACATAAAGCAAAGCTCCTTTCCACCTTCCCGCCTATCAAAAAGCAGCCCCGCCGCTCCCTAAAAGACCCTGCCCATCATCTTAAGACAATCTTAACAAGCACAAGCAACATTCCTGCAACATAACTATGAAATTTTCGCCCACTTTCCCCGCACTCCCAATCACAAAACCAATCACAGGGACGAAGATGCGACTGCCCCCGCCTCACATTCCGCCCCGACTATCTTAAAAATTCGGCTTTGAGACAGTGCGGGTTTATCGTCTGCAATCGGATTTAGAAGCTCATTATGTTAGAACTTGCCATGTTGACAATAAAACAATTCCCCTGAATACGGATTGATAATCATCTCAAAGCTGCTATGGAACAGTTTTCCTTTGGCACTGATATACAACAAATCATTCGTACAGTACACCTTGATAACTTGGTGCTTATTTAGACAGTCGGGATAGTAAAATTGTATTATATCATAGATATACGCTTCCATCTGCTCGGCATCGGCTTGCGTTTCCAATTTCTCAATCACATCGGGCGAGTTTAGAAGTTCAAGGCTCATAAAATCATCGGGCGCTGTTTCAACATCGAAAAATTGAATTTGAGGGGCGCAAGCAGTTAGTAGCAGTAGAGCTAAAGCGAACAAAACACTTATACCTTTTTTCATTTTCAAATCGGCCTCCTCATAAATAACCTGCTTGTCAAAGAGCCCACACATGAAAGCTGCTCGCCCCATGTATCGTAAGAATATTGTACAACGCTATTACCGTTTGACAGCGTTTCCCTTTTTCAAACCTTTAGAGAGTTGCGTTTGAGTACACATTGCCTAACTACACCTTCGCCT
>JAUNBP010000079.1 GCA_030526995.1 Clostridia bacterium | reverse complement strand
CGCCGAGCCCCACGCCTACGCCGAGCGGACTTTTGGGGGGCAGGTTCCCCGACGTGTTCACCGACGGTGAGCCGATATTGACCGAGGATGGCTATACGGGCAGGGAAACGAGCTTTACGGTGACAACGGTGAACGATGCGGACACCTATTCCAACAACGTTACCTATTTTGTGATTGATATCTACATTCAGGATGTGAAGAGCCTGCTTGCAGGCTCGTCAAGCGACAACTTTATAAGCGGAAGCACCGCTTGGATTGACGATTTGGCAAGGGAATGCAACGCCCTCGTTGCAATCTCCGGCGATTACAGCTTTAGCAGCGGGCTGATACTGCGAAACGGTACGATATACCGTGAAAAGATAAACAACAGCGAGGATATCTGCGTGCTCTATCTTGACGGAACCATGAAAACTTTTTCGGCGGGTGATTATGCAATAGATACCATAGATATAGAGAATGCTTGGCAGATATGGTCGTTTGGGCCTGCGTTGCTCGATGAAAACGGTGAGCCCCTGACCGAGTTCAATTCGAGCATTACGGGCAGGAACCCCCGCTGTGCCATAGGCTACATTGAGCCGGGGCATTACTGCCTCGTCACGGTTGACGGCAGGCAGGGCGACTATTCGAGGGGGCTTTCGATGAGCGACCTCTCGCTTTTAATGTACGATCTCGGCTGCTCAGTGGCCTATAACTTGGACGGCGGCGCGACTGCCCAGCTGTATTGGCAGGACAAGATATTCAACAGCCCGAGCGGTGAGCGCAGGGTCTGCGATATAATCTATATCGCTCCGGAAGCGTAGGATTCAAAACAGAGCCTATTCTTGGTTTAAGATTAGCGCACGTGAATAACAGAGTTTTTTGGGAAGCTCCAAGACCTCCGAGGCTATGGCGGCGGCATCCTTGACCGAACGCTCCTTCAAAAGCTCCGACAATAGCAGATTAAGCCTTTCATCGGAGGGCGCAAGGGCTTGCCTTTGCGGGTAGACCGCAATGACGCACTCGCCCTTTGGCTCGTCCGTGAACATATCTATAAGTTCTTTTAGGGTTCCTCGATAAGCGGACTCGAATTTTTTTGTAAGCTCCCTCAGCACGGCTGCCCTAACGTTGCCAAGAGCTTCATGCAGCAGGTTGAGGGTCGCTTTTATGCGATGAGGGCTTTCGTAGAGGAGGCAGAGGTGGGAACAGGCTCTTATGGTTTCGAGCATTTCCGCCTGAGCCTTGTTGTCACGGGGCATGAAGCCAAAGAAGGTGAACGGCTGCATTGGAAGCCCCGACAGAACCGCTGCCGAAAGCACCGCCGAGGCGCCCGGAAGCACCGTAAAATCAAGCTCATGCTCTATGCAGCTGCGAACCAGCACCTCGCCCGGGTCGGAGACGGCGGGCATTCCCGCATCGGAACAGTAGCATATGTTCTCGCCGTTTTTGAGCCTTGCAATAAGCTCCTCGGCACGGAACTGCTCGTTGTGCTTGTGACAGCTTACAACGGGCTTTTTTATTTCGAGGTGGTTCAACAGCTTTGCGGTTTGGCGGGTGTCCTCGCAGTACACGGCGTCGCAGTTTTGGAGCGCATCTATAACCCTTAGCGTTATGTCGCCAAGGTTTCCTATCGGCGTGGCACAGAGGTAGAGCATTAGCGTTTCTCCTTACGCAAATCTTCGCCCGTGAGACTTATCATCAGCGTTATTTCCCGATTGAAAAGGCGGGAGGCGAATCGCTCGGAGTATCGCAGCCCTATCTCCTCATAGGAAAGGTTGGTTATGTAGACCGTGGCAAGCCCCGCACCCTGCCGCTCTCCGAGGACGGAAAGCAGGCTCTCTCTGGTGATGTTGGGAATCATGGGCTCTATTCCTATGTCGTCTAAGACCAACAGGGGTAGCGTTACATATTTGTCGAGACGGTTCTCCCGTGCGGACAAGCCCTCCATTATGTCCTGAATGAAGCGGTAGGCGGTGATTCTTATGCAGGGGATTCCGTTTTCGATTGCGCGGTAGGCTATGGCATTTCCGAAAAACGACTTTCCAAGGCCCGCCTGACCATGCAAGAGCAGGCAGGGCGGCTTTGGTGCGGGCAGGGAGTTGGCGTAGCGTTCGCAGAGCTTTTTGGCGTTTTGGCTGCGGAAACGCTGGGCGTCCTCTGGATAGATGTCCGTGGAAAAGTTCTCAAAGGTTTCGGAGTTGTTTATCCGTGCGCCCTCGAGCAAAAACTGCTGCTCGTTCTTCAAATAGCAGGCGCAGGGGCGTTTGATATCGGTGCCTACAAGGCCCGTATCCTTGCAGTTGGGGCAGATGTAGCGCATATCCAGATATGTCGGGGGCAAAAACAGGCTCTTTAAGAGCGCTTCCTGCTCGGTGCGGATAGCCTGATTTCGCCTTGCAGCCTCACAAGGGTCTATCTTCCCCCTTGCAAGGTCTATCAAAACTTCGGCGCTTAGGCTGTCAAGCTCCAAAAAGCGGGGGCTCTTGGAATAGGCATGTTCTCGGCGCTGCTCGAGCTTTTGCCTGTTCTCTGCCTGAATTTTTTTGTACAGTGCGCTAAGTTTGGCTCTCATCTATAGGTCCTCGTCAAGATTTACAAAGAATGAAGCAACATCCTCGTTGTTGAGTTTGCGTTGATTGTAGGCAAAATAATCGTCCTTGCCCCTGCCCTTGTTCTTGAATCGCTTTTCACGCTCAACCAGCTCCTTTTCGGCTTGGGCTACGGTGACTATTCCCCGCTCGCACCAGTCCTTTAATATGGTTTTCAATAGTCCAAACGGGCGTTCGGCATTGGTGCAGGCTTCGGCGGCGAGCAAAACTACCTGCTCGGGCAGCTTGTGGTCCTGCGTAAAGGCGTTTAGCTGCGCAATGTTGGTCTTGTTCGGCGGCTCGACCTTGCCAAGCCTTGAAAACACCAGTCGGGCAAACTCACGGGAGCTTGCCTCGTCGCTTGAAAGCTCGACTATCTCCTGCTTTTTGGTTTTATTCGCCTTGTAAAGCTCGTAAAGGCGGTCGTTTAGGATGCTGAAGGTGGGAGTGCCTACGGAGATAAGCTCGGGACAGACGGCAAGGATTGCTTCCTTGTCGAAGCCCCACTCGTTAACCCAGCGATCGTATGCCTCCATCTCGTCCACCGTGGGCTTTCTGCGCTTGTTCCAGCGTCTCAGTACCTCGCTTGCGCCGTGCCTGCGCTGCAAATAGTTCTCTATGAACTCGTGCGCCTGCTCGGTGGTTCTAATGTTGTTCTCACACCACGTCTGCGCAACCGCATTGATGTAATTTATAGACACGTTGCGGGACTTGCTCTGCATACAGTAGGATATCAGCTCCAAGACCGCCCCCTCCTCCATGCCGTAGTTTTCGATAAAGTCGAACACGTACTTCAACTCCCTCGTACCATACTGTCGGGGAGCCGTAAGCGCATTTAACGAGCGCACGAAGGTTGCATACTTCATCGGGGTTTCGGTGGTCGCCTGCGGCACCGATGCCATCTGATATTCCACCGTCAACGGCTTTTCGCTCACGATATGCACGAGACGCTTGTCCTGCCAGTACATAAAAGCACGCAGCACGCTTTCGGGCGTCATTGAGAGGGCGTCGGCTATCGTGACGTCCCGCATGGAGGGATAGTAGCACTGCATGAGCCCGTACAGGTACACCGAAACGTCCTGCCCCGATGCCTCGGGCAGGTATTCGGATATGAATAGGTTGTCCACGGGCGTCTGCTCTCGTCGCTCCGCCTCGGGTGAGAATCGACAAATCATACCCAATTATACCACAAAATGACGAGGTGTACATAGAAAAGTGAAAACTTAATCTGTCGGAGATTACGGAAACGGATGCGGGCTTTGCTTTATCGCAAGGCATATTGTTCGCAGTGAAATAAAATTTGCCCTATGTGCCGCAGCACATTTAACATTTGCGAAGCAAATATCAGCCTGTCAAACAACCCCTATTGAGCGAGAGCGAAAATGGGGGT
>JAUNBP010000023.1 GCA_030526995.1 Clostridia bacterium | reverse complement strand
CCGTCCCTACGTGTGGTTTGTGGGGGGATGATGTCCGTCCCTACGGTTGGGGGGTGGATGATGTCCGTCCCTGCGCAAGGAAGCCGCCTTTCGGCGGCATGTTTTTATCTTTTGGATGTAATTATTACTCGGCGGTTGGGTTCTTCGCCCTCGGAGTGGGTTGTAACGCCCCTAAAATCCGCGAGTGCGGAGTGTACCACCCTGCGCTCGTAGGGGTTCATCGGCTCCATGCGGAACGGGCGTCCCGTGCGAATGACCCGAACGGCATTCCTTCTTGCAATGCTCTTCAGCGTCTGTTCCCTGCGGCTGCGATAGCCCTCGGTGTCTATCGTGATGCGCTGATAGCTCTTTTCCTTGCGGTCCTTGTTGGCATAGAGCGAAACTATGTACTGTATGGCGTCGAGGGTCTCGCCCCTTCTGCCTATCAAAAGCCCGTCGGTCTCGGATATCATGTTGATGCGTATGCCGTCGTCGGTCTCGCAGGCCTCAAGCCGGGCCTCTATGCCCATCTGATCGAGCAGGCCCTGCAAAAACTTTGTGCACTCGAGCGATTCGGCAAGCTCCCTGCTGTACGGATAGCTGACGGGCTCCGCCTCGTCGGTTTTGCGGTTGCGGCCGTCGGAGCGTTCGCCCCTTCTCTCGTCCCGCCTGCCGTCCCGCCTCGGGGGTCTGTCATCGCTGCGCTCGGCTGCAGCCGACTCGGACTTTTTCGTGTCGAACACCGGAACAGCCTTGACCTCTCGCTCGGTCAGGCGCACGACTGCGCTCTTAGAGCCAATTCCGAATATGCCCCTGCTTGCGGTTTGGACGGTTTCAACATCGACCTCGTCTATCGACAGGCCCATTTCTGTGAGCCCGTGGAAGATCGCCTCATCCACCGTTCTGCCGGAAAATTCCATTGTTCTCATCTTATTACCTCCACTTGGGTTTCCTCTGATTTCTTCTTAAACCATGCGTTGAGCGCAAGGTTGATTGCGAGCGTTACGGCGTTGCTGATTATCCAGTACAGCGAGAAGGTTGCATCGTACTGCCAGCAGAAGAACAGGGTCATTGCAGGGAAGAGGTACATCATGAACTTGCCCTGGTTGGGCTGCCCCTCCTGCCGTTTCTGCCCCTTTTGCATTATCCAGCTCGAAAGGAAGGTGGTTGCCGCTGCAATGATTGCAAGGATGCCAAAGCCGTTCATGTAACCGCTGTTGACCGCTTCAACCCCCGCCATCTTCTCGTTGTAGGTTTCTACAAACTCCTCCTCATCGTCGAAGAAGCCCCATTCATCCAATACGTCCTCCAGCTTGCCGTCATCCTCTTCGAAATAATAGTATTTCTCAATGTTGCCGCTGAATGCCGCATAGAACTCTGCGCCGTTCATCTCGGGCTGGGCGCTCGTGGGATTGTCGGGACGCCAGATGTTCCTTATCCACAGGAAGCGATAGCTCTCGACCATCTCGACGGCGGTCGAGGTGCCGTTCTTGGAATCGTAGTCGGCTGCGACCACGAGGCGCAGGGCCTGCTCATTCGACCATGAGCGGAAGGCTGATATAAATATGAAGAAAAGCGGGAGGGTGAACAGCATTGGCAGGCAGCCGCCCATCATGCTGACGCCCCGCTCCTTCATCAGCTTGCGCTGCTCTGCGTTGAGCTTTTGCGGGTCGTTTCCGTACTTCTTTTTCAGCTTGTCCAGCTCCGGCTGAACCTGCTGCATCTTGTATGAGGACTTTCTGGACTTGATGTCCGAAAACAGCGTCAACGCCTTTATCGCCAGCGTCGATACCAATACCGTTGCAAACACGGCAAGGCTCCCTTGGCTGAACAGCCCCTGCATCCCCTGATACAGTGCCCTCATGCCGAGGAATACCCAGTTAGTCAGAAAAAACCAATTTTGCATCGTTTACTCCTTGTATGTACTACGGGACAGGGTCGTAGCCGCCCTTGCAAAGGGGGTTGCAGCGCAGGATGCGCCATACCGCCAGTGCCGTGCCGTAAATTGCCCCGTGCTTTTCAATAGCTTCCATCGCATACTCCGAACAGGTGGGCGTGAACCTGCACGCATTCGGAAGCGAGGGTGAGATCCGTTTTTTGTAGAAGCGGATGCAGCCTATCAAGACCTTTTTCATCCTCTCTCCTCCATTAGCCCCGCCTTTTTTATAAGGGTGCGCATGTCGTTTTGCATCTCCGCAAAGTCGCAGCTCAAAGAGGCGTCTCGGGCGATGAAGATGAGGTTGTACCCTCCCTTAATCTCCTTGAACAGCGGTTCAAAGCAGGCTCTGAGCCTTCGCTTACTGCGATTTCTCATGACGCTGTTGCCTATCTTCTTTGAAACCGAAAAGCCTACATGAACCTCGCCCCTGTGATTTTTTGCATATACCAAAACGAAGGACTTGCAGCTCTGCTTCTTTCCCACTCTGTAGGTGAAATTAAACTCCTTATGCCGTTTCAAAGAGTGCGTGCGATTCAAACGATTTCACTTCCCTGTATAAGAACGCACGGCAGGCAAGAGCCTGCCGCAAGCCGATTCTTCAACACAAAAACAGCGCCGTTCAGCTTATGCGCTCAGCTTTTTGCGGCCCTTGGCGCGCCTGCGCCTCAACACGTTCCTGCCATCCGAAGTCGCCATGCGCTTACGGAAGCCGTGAACCTTGCTCCTCTGTCTTTTCTTGGGCTGATAGGTTCGTACCATGTCCTCCACCTCTCTTTTATCATTAATATCATAATGGCGGTTACCGCCAAATTAAGCCTTTGCTATTATAAAAGCAAAGGCAAGGCAATGTCAAGCCATTTTTGAAATTTCACATTTGAAAATGCCGTGTTTGGGGAAAATGCAGTCTATCCGCCGACCAGAGGGAGAAAATCGCTCTCCTCCTTGCCGCTTGCAGCTGCAAGCTCGGCTATCAGCACCTGCCGTGCCGTGAGATACATCTTGCGCTCGCCCGCCGACAGTCCCTTTTCCTTGTCTCGGCGCATAAGCCCCTTTACGACCTCCGCCACGATGAAGATGTCGCCGCCCTTGAGCTTGTCAAGGTTCTCCCGATAGCGCTGGTTCCAGTTGTCGCTCTCAATGACAAAGTTCTCATCCTGCAAATAGTCCACTACCTCTTCGCATGTCTTTTCGTCGATCAGTGCCCTGAGCCCAACCTTCTCCGCAGCCTTGACCGGAACCATTGCGGTCATCCTCCCCATAATAAAGCGAAGCTGATAGTATTGCGCCCGCTCGCCCAATACCGTCTGCTCCTCTATGGATTCCACCACGCCCACTCCGTGCATGGGGTAACATACCAACTCGCCAATCTGAAACACAGGCCTCTCCCTTACATAAAACTTTCGTCAGATATATTATAACAGAAGGGAAAGCCTTTTGTCAACAAAATAATGACAATACCACAGGATGTTTTTATTGTCAAGAATTATTTTTTAGTGTCGCAATTTTCACCGACTCATCCTCTGCCGCAGACTTTTAGGGGGAGATTGGGGTCGTGGCGGTACAGGACGGAGGCTAAGTTATCGGCGATTTTTATTGTCATTTGCTCGTGGGCGCATTGGACTGCGGAGACCTCGTTTAAGTTCCCCGTTTGGGTGTAATTTAAGCAGGGGCAGGTGCAGCGGCAGCGGGTGTTTAGGGCGCAGTCGGTGCAGCTTTGTGGGAGCTTTGAATATTGGGATAGCTCCGCCTGCTTTTTATAGTTCAATCCGTTTTGCACGTTGCCTATGCGGTAGCTCGCATCCCGTATAAAGCTCTTGCAGGGGTAGATGTAGCCGTCAAAGGCTATGCAGGGCTGCTTTATTGCAAAATCGCATTGGAGGCAGGGTCTGTCGTAAAGATAGGCGAGTATCTTGGAGCTGAAGTTGAGGTAGTTCAATGGGCGGGAGCTGAGGGCATAATCGGCACAGAGGTAGGAGACCTTTTCATACTCCCTTTGAAGCAGATTGAGACCGTCCTCGTCCCAATCCGCCTGCGGTCTGCAGTCTATTGCGGTATTTATCCTGCTAAAGCCCCGCTTATACAGCCAATCCACAGAGGACGCCATCTCGCCTACGGTCTGCGGCGTGACCGTTTGCATGGCTACGGCGTTGCTTTGGTAGGACAGCAGCAAGTCTATCTTGCTTTCAAGCTGCGCCAGCGTGCCCTCCCCTGCCCTGTCCACACGGTTTTTATCCTGCGAAATGCCGTCGTGGGAAAGGGCTATCTCTATATTGTTCTCCTGCGCAAAGATTAAAAATTCTTCGTCCAGCAGCAGTCCGTTGGTAGTCAGCTTGAAGCTCGTGAAAAGCCCGTCCCCGCCGAGCCTCTTTACCGCCGTTTCGATGATATCTCGGCAAAGCAAAGGTTCGCCTCCGAAGAACGAAAAGCCTGCGCTGCTCTTTGAAAGCGAACGGGCAAGGTCGGCAGCCTTTACGGCTACCTCCTCGCTCATGTAATTTTTCCCGTGCATTTCGCTGCAATACTTGCAGTTGAAGTTGCAGTCATCGGTCAGATACAGCGTGAAGTTCATCAGTCGCCCTCGTCTATGGGCACCTCGCCCATTATCTGCACTCCGTCATAATCTACGGGGACATCTCCCATTAGCAGCGGCTCCTCGGTGGCTTGATTATATCCCTCGTTGATGGGCATCATGCCGTACACCTGAGGCTTGCTTTCGCAGCCGCTCAATGCGGTTCCGAGCGCAATTGCAAGCGAAATTGCCACCGCCTGCGTTGCCCTCTTTCCGGTCTTGTTTTCGAGCTTGGGATAGGTTACCTTATAGTCCTTTACAGGTTGAATCTTCATTTTCCCTCACCTCCTATCCATAACACCGAACAGGTTTATTTGCGGTTGCGCTTTTTTAAGAAAAATCTTATCTTATTCATTTTTCTGCGAAACCACCTCTTGGGCGCGGATTCGGGTATCATAATGCTCCCCATGCGTGCCGGCCTCTCGGGTTCGGGGTACTTGTTCCGATCAAATTCGGCTTCCTTTAGGCTCGATTCGTCCATCTTTGGGTATTCGGTTTTGTAGTCTTTTACCGGTTGTACTGTCATTGCTGCTTTCCCTCCCTTTTTTATTTCCTATCGGCAGACAACTTTTTATAGGCTATTATTCGTGGGTTTTGTCGATGCTTACGTCGAACTCGGTTTCTTCCGGGATGTGTTCGGAAAACTTGTCCTCGTCCTTGTGGGGCGGGGCTATGCGCTTTTCCCTGATGGCTGCATGATACAGCTCCTTGTCGAATCTCTCCTCCGCCAACAGCCTTACCTTGCAGTCGATAAAATACATGATGATTAGAAGCGCAGCCAAGAAGAACTGGGAGAATATCAATACATAGTTCGTTAACACATAGGGCCTTGCCAAGGAGTAGTTGAAGGTGTATATGTCTCGGGGAATTATGCTGTAATAGAAGTAGATTCTAAACACCCTGAGTATGACCGACAGGGCGGCGATTATGCGGGTGTACCATGCGTCGCTCATTATGGATATCACCATCACATAGGCAAACAGCAGCGCCAGCGAAAGGTAGTACAGGGTAATGGAGAGTCCGGTTCCGCCCTCCATAAGCTGATATGCGCCCTCGCAGCCTGCGTACAGGCTTGCAAACACGGCAATCTCCCACTTCTTTACAAGCACAGAGCAGAGGACGCCGAGCAGGATAACTCCGCCCGATGCAATCCAAATATAATTAGCTTTCAAAAACGCTATGATTTCCGCCACTGCTCTTCCCCCTTCGGCTTATTTCCTATTCTATCACGAGTCAACGGTCTTAGGCAAGATGCGTTTTGTGGAAAATATGAACAATAGGCTGCCCACCAACGAAACCGCCGTTCCGAGAATCAGGGTGGTGTCAACGCTCCACAGGTCTATGAAAAGCCCCCCTGCAAGATAGCCGCTCACGCCCGCCATAACCATTGCGTTGGTCAAAAGCGCCTGCCCCTTTACCTTGTCGGTGGCGTCCGCCATCTCGTTGACATAGTAGCCCGTGGCGGGAATAAGTATGCCGTAGCCCGCAAACTGCAGGGCCTGTGAAATGTACACGCCCGCAATGCCAAGCGGGAGCAAAAGCAGCGCCGACTTTATCGTAAAGAACGCCGCAGCAACCTTTATCAATAGGTCGCAGGGAACCCTCTTTTGAATCCTCGTGTAGAGCATCATCACGGGAACCTCGACGGCAGCTGCCAAAAACACCGCCGTTCCTACGTCGCCCGCATCGCCTCCAACCTTTTCTACTATGCTCAACATGTAGGCGTTGATAAGATTGTGCTGCAAAAACACGAGCATCATACCTATCAGCATTATAAGAAAATGCGGGTGCTTTTTTAGAAATTGAACGACGCCGCCTGCGTTTGCGTTTCGCTTGCCCTCTATGCTTTTAGGTGCTATCTTATAGCAGCTCACTATGGATAGGGCGCTGAGAAGGATGTAGCCGTACAGGATGTAATCGACGTCCACCTTGGCAAGCCGCCCGAACACGAGGGCTATTATTGCATAGCAGCCCGAACCTATGCCCCGTGAGGCGGCGTAGTTCAGCTTTTCGCCCTGATCCACGTATGCAAAGCCTATCGAATTTATCAGCGGCTGCACGACAAGCGACAGCGTCATAAGAGTTATCAAAAGCGTATATATTAGAGCGGTTGTGCTTGCAAGGACGAGTCCTACGCCCGACAGCATGGCGATGGCTATCAGCGTGCAAATTGAATTTTTGAAATTTATCCTGCCGCCCTTGTCCAATATAGAGGCTATCACGGGCTGCAGGAGGAAGGCTGCAATCGACGAAACGCTCATGACGATTCCGACGTCTCCGGCTTGCAAGCCCTTTGCAGTCAAAAATGTTTCGGTGAACGAATAGAAAAAGCAGGCGCTCATCCAATAGGAGGCTTGCAAGACCGCATATTTTATTGTCAAAAATCGTTTCATTTCTGCATTATACAGCGAACAAATAAAAAAATCAATTCCCCGTATCAGCCGATGAAAATCGGTCAATACTACTTGCGAGGTGATTGAATATGGAACAGAAACAACGGAAATTTAATATCAAGGAATTCTTCAAAAATCAAGGACTGTACGTTGCCTTAGTCCTCTGCCTTCTCGTAGTAGGTGCAGCGGTTCTTTTGATTGCCCTGCCCTCAGAGGACGAGCAGCAGGCGGAGCAGCCCAACGGTCAAGTGGTTGTCGAGGCGGGACAATCCGAGGATGAGACGCTGAATGAGGCGGTAAACAAGAACTCGCAGCCCCCCGCAACCTTAAAGCCCACGCAGACGCCCACGCCGCTTCCATCGGTAAGCCCGCAGGTGTCCCCCTCCCCCTCACCTGCGCCGTCCACCAAGACGACAACTTCGACAAGCAAGGCGGATCCGCCCGTAAACGGTGAGATAGTATGGGGCTTTGCAACCGACAAGCTCATATACTCGAAAACCCTCGATCAGTGGATGACCCATGAGGGCGTGGATATCGCAGCCGAACTCGGCACCGAGGTCAAAGCCGTTCTCTCCGGCACGGTTTTACAGGTCTATGAGGACGATGCCTTGGGCTACACGGTGATAGTAGAGCATACCTCCGATAGGCTCACGCTGTATGCCAATCTCTCCGACAGCATACCCGTAAAGGTGGGCGACAGGGTCAATGCGGGCACGGTCATAGGGACGGTTGGTTCCTCCGCAATCTCCGAATGTGCCGAGGTCCCGCACCTGCATTTTGCCTTCTATGTCGGAGGCAGTGCCAAGGACCCCGCCGATTATGTGAAGCTCGGTTAAATATGGTGGGAAAAATGAGCAGCCCTTTTTCGGGGCTGCTCGGTTTTGTGTGTTGTTGGCGGGCGGATGATATCCGCCCCTACGGGGGATGGGGGGACGGTGGCCGCCCGTGCGTGGTTTTATCGGCGGCCGGATGATATCCGCCCCTACGGGGACCGTACCCGTTGTTTTCGGCGGGCGAAGGGTGTCCGCCCGTGCGGGGGTGTGCCCGTTGTTGTTGGCGGGCGGAGGGTGTCCGTCCGTGCGGGGAAACGGCGTACTCAAAAGAATGAAGTCGTACCCACATTAAACATCCCCTTGCCCTTTTGTCGCCTGTCTGCGGCAAAAGGGCGCATTCAAGTATCGTTTTGCAGAGCATAAAACTATCTCTTTACCGCTTTTCTTTGCTTCGTTTCTTTTCGCGTCCGAAAAGAAATGAAGAAGAAAAAACCCCCGAAGGGGCAATAACGGGGACGGAGGGCGGAGGGTGTCCGCCCATACGGGGACGTACCCGTTGTAGGCGGGCGGATGATATCCGCCCCTACGGGGGGTGGGGGTGTAGCCAACCCTACGGTTGTGAAGATTTAGCCGTTGTGTCTCGGCTGGGCTTTGTTTTCGAGCTCTTGGAGCTTTTCTTGCGGGTTTTTGACCTTGGCAAGGAAGATCATGGCTGCGATGATGTAGGGCTTGAAGGATGCCTGCTTGTACAGGGGGTCACGGTACCTGTCGAACACGGTTGCGGCAACCTCGCCGGCTTCGCAGCTGACGTCGGTGATGTCGGCGGGCAGGCAGTGCAGATACAGTGCCTTGCCGTCACGGGTCAGCTTCATCATTTCCTCGGTGCATTCCCAATCCTTATGGTTTGCGTTCTGAGCCAAGAGCTTCTTTTCGAGAGCCTTGATGCCCTCCAAGTCGCCCTTACCGTACAGCTCGGTGCGCTCCTCCATAGCCTTGAACGGTGCCCAAGACTTCGGATAGACGATGTCGGCGTCCTTGAACGCCTCTGCCATGTCGTGGGTAATTTCAAACTTGGCTCCGCTCTTTTGGCAGTTCGCCTTGGCAACCTCGACAACCTCGTCCATAATCTCGTAGCCCTCGGGATAGGCGAGCGTTACGTCCATGCCGAAGCGGGTGAACAGGCCCGCAACGCCCTGAGGAACCGACAGGGGCTTGCCGTAGGAGGGGCTGTATGCCCAAGTCATTGCTACCTTCTTGCCCTTTAAGTTCTTTATCGCCTCATCGAGGTCATCGCTGCCGCCCAAGGTGTGGATGCAGTGGAGCATATCCGCCATGCACTGGGTCGGGTGGTCGATGTCGCACTGGAGGTTGACGAGCGTCGGCTTTTGCTCCAACACGCCGTCACGGTTGCCTGCGGTCACGGCGTCGACTACCTCGTGCATATAGGCGTTGCCCTTGCCGATGTACATATCGTCGCGGATTCCGATTGCATCAGCCATGAAGGAAATCATGTTGGCGGTCTCACGAACGGTTTCGCCGTGTGCAATCTGGCTCTTGCCCTCGTCCAAGTCCTGAACTTCCAGACCTAAGAGGTTGCAAGCGGAAGCGAACGAGAAGCGGGTGCGGGTTGAGTTGTCGCGGAAGAGGGAGATGCCGAGGCCGCTGTCGAAAATCTTTGTGGAAACGTTGTTCTCACGCAGGTGGCGCAGCGCATCCGCAACGGTGAAAACCGCTGCAATCTCGTCGTCGGTCTTTTCCCAAGTCAGGAAAAAGTCGCCGTTGTACATGTTCTCAAAGTTCAGCTTGTCGAGTTTTTCGGTGTACTTTTTAACGTTGCTCATATTTCTGTCTCCTTATTTTTGATTTACATAAAGCATCGGGGTTGCCGCATATACGGCTGCGCATCTTACAAGGTCCTGCTTCCACGTAATCTCGTTCGGGGCGTGTGCCTGAGATTCCGCACCGGGGCCGAAGCCCACGCAGGGGATTCCATACCTGCCCTGAATAGAAACGCCGTTGGTCGAGAACGTCCACTTGTCGATGAGCGGGCGGTTTCTAAGGTGCATTGCATCGGGATGGCCGAGCCGCTTTTCGCCGTACAGTGCCTTGTGCGCATCTGCAAGTGCCCTGACGTGCGGGGCGGTCTCCTTGTTTATCCATGTCGGGAAGTAGCACTCGGTCTCGTAAACGAGGCCCGTCCATGCGGGGCGGTCGTACTTGTACATGGAAACCTCTGCGCCGTACTTTTTGACCGAGGGAAGCGCCCGAATCTCGTCCAAGCAGGATTCCCAAGTCTCGCCTGCGGTCATACGCCTGTCGAGCGAAACCGCACAGGAGTCGGCAACCGCACAGCGGCTCGGGGAGGTGTAGAATATCTGCGAGGTCGTGACCGTGCCCCTGCCCAAGAAGCGTGCATCCTCGTAGTGGTCGGGGTTGAACTTGGGATCGAGCATCTTTACAAGGCCCTTAATCTCATCGGTCTCCTCGGCGCCGTTCTCGTTCAAAGCACGAACCTCTTGGAGGATGTCGGCCATCTTGTAGATTGCGTTCTCGCCGCGCTCGGGAGCGGAGCCGTGGCAGGAGATGCCGCGAACGTCAACCCTAATCTCCATCCTGCCCCTGTGTCCGCGGTAGATGCCGCCGTCGGTGGGCTCGGTCGAGACCACGAACTCCGGAGTGATGCCGTCCTCTTTGTGGATGTACTGCCAGCACAGACCGTCACAGTCCTCCTCCTGAACCGAGGCTACGACCAAAACCGTAACGTCCTCGGGAATCAGGTTTAAGTCCTTCATAATCTTTGCGCCGTAGACTGCGGAAACCACGCCGCCCTCCTGATCGGAGCCGCCTCTGCCCGCAATGACGTCCTCCGTCTCATAACCCTCATAGGGGTCGAACTCCCAGTTGGCTATGTTGCCGATGCCCACGGTGTCGATGTGGCCGTCGAACGCAATGATACGCTTGCCGTTGCCCATGTAGCCCAGCGCATTGCCCTCGGGGTCTATCTCCGCCCTGTCAAAGCCCAGCGCCTTCATCTCCTCGATCGTGCGCTTGATTACGCCCTCCTCCTCGCAGCTCTCGCTCGGGATTGCGATGAGATCGCGCAGGAACTTGGTCATCTGAGGCTCGTAAGCCTCCGCTGCCTTTTTGATTGCTTCAAAATCCATTTTCATGCTTCCTTTCCGTTTTCTGATTTTACATCGATATAAGAGTAAAGTGTATATTTGCTGATGCCAAAATACTTTGACACCTTATCGCCGCTCCTCGTAACCAAGAACGCCCCGTGCGTGTTCAAAAAGCGAATCGCCTTCATCTTGTCTTCCTTGTTCATAAGCGCCACGGGCTTGCCCACCATCGCCACCGACTGCTCTATCAAATCGTCCAAAAGATCGTTGACGTTCTGCGGAATGCGCTCGGGAATCTTAGGCTCTATCTTGTGGTTCAAAAGCGATTCTATCGCCTTCTCCGCCATGAGCATCTCGGTTATGTCGTAGTTTATCGCAAAGATGCCTACAACCTCGTTAGCCTCATCCCTGATATATATCGTGGAGGACTTTAATATCCTGCCGTCGTGCGTTTTCATTAGGTAGCCCGCCGAATCCTCCAAAAGGCTCGAATCCTTCTGCTGCAGGGCTTCCAAAACTATCCTCGACGGGCCGTCGCCCAAGTGTCGGTGCGTTACATGTCCGTTTTCAATTGCAACTATCGTTTTTTCATGGTCGCCGCCGCTTAAATCATGGACGACTACCTCGCAGTTTTCGCCAAACTGCTCCGCAATCGCCTTTGCCATTCGCTTGTAAACCGTAAAATCCATGTCCTCACACCTTTCCCCACTAATATATCGCTTTTTTTCACGGATTACAAGGGGTTTTCAAAATTTTTTTTGAATTTCCTAAAAAATTTTTTGCTTGCAAGTTATCCTTGAAATGTGCAACAATATAGAGTACAATGGTTTCACATGAGGAAAGGAGATTTTTATCATGGAAGAAGAAAGAGATCTGGTTGTGTTTTCGGACGATGACGGCAACGAATTTGAACTTGAGGTTTTGGATTACTTCGAATACGAGGGACAGGAGTATGCGATACTCGTAGACCCCGAACCCGAGGACGAGGACGAGGATGAGGCCTTGGAGGTCTACATCATGAAGGTCGTTGTAAACGGCGATATGGAGGAGTTCGTCCCCGCCGAAGAGGACAAGATGGACGAGCTTATCAAGGCTGCCGAGGAGCGCTTTGCCTGCGGCTGTGACTGCGACGATTGCGATGACTGCGACTGCGACGACTGCGATTGTGAGCACGACTGCGATTGCGAGGACTGCAAGGACTAATTTGTAAAAACGCAATTTAGAAAAGGACTGCACCCGATGTTATTTTGGGGTGCAGTTTTTTTAGATTATATAAGGCTTTGACGGGCTGCTCATCTTTCGGGGATGTATTGCAGGGGGTTGTAGGGGATGCCGTCTATCAGCACCTCGACGTGGAGGTGCGGCTTTTCGCCGGTGCCCGTGTCCGCAAGCTCGCCCAAGGGTTCGCTGCGGCTTACACGCTGGTACAGCTCCACCCGAACGTTTGTAAGGTGGGCAAGCCTCGTTACTATGTTGCCCTCGTCGTGCAAGATGTCAATGACAAAGCCGTAATCGCCCCGCTCGCCGCAGAATATCACTACTCCGCCCTCGGGTGCCACTATGTATGCGCCTGCGTTTGCTTCAAAGTCCACGCCGTTGTGCATGACTCCGTTTCTCATGCCGAAGTAGGAGCTTATCTTCCCGTCTATCGGGCAGCGGAAGTTGAGCGTTTGTACGGCTATGCCCTCCGTTCCCTCGTCCTCTTCGGGTTCCTCGTTTTCGCTCGTGTAGGTTCCCGTCATCACGACCCTTCTTGTAGCCTCTCCGACCCTGAAGCGGTTGGTTTCGACAAGCGAGCATTCGACCCCGCTTTTGAATATGCTCTCATAATAGACTATGTACCGTTCGCTCGTGCCCGCCGTTGCAATGAAGGTGGTGCCGAGCGGGAGCTGCGCATTCGTCTCGGTAAGCACCTCTATCTCCGTCTCGGTCTGTTCGCAGACGGTAAGAACCTGCGTGACCGAAAGCAGGGCGGGGTTGGATAGGAGGCTTGACAGCGCTGCGCCATAGCTTAGAATCTCCTTGCTGCCCGATGCGGGGTACAGCTCCACCGTCTGCTCGGTGTAGGCTCGAACGAGGCGCCTGTTATCCCCGACCTCGGCATAGGAGGCGAGGTAATCGTTTATGACCTGCTGCGCGGTTTCGGGGTTTTCCACAGCCAATATCACCGCACCGTTTACAACTATGTCCACGGCGTCCTTGGGCAGCTCGACTTCGGTCTGTATCGTTATCGGCGTGGGTGCAGGGGTTAGCAGCACGACCTCCGCTTCCGCCGTGGGTTCAGCCGTGGGCTCGGCGGTCACTATAGGCGTTGCAAGCCCTATCTTGGGCTTGTTCTCCGAAATAAGCAGAAACAGTACAGCTATCAGTGCGAGGGCTGTGGTTATGCTGATTATCAGATATTTTGCAAGCTGCTTTACTTCCATCGTTCCTATAAGAGCGACCTGTATATCGCCTCAACGTTGCCCGTGTGCATGGGACGGGGATTGTCCGCCATGCACGCATCCGCCATGGCCTGTTTTGCCAGCAGCGGTATCGTTTCCTCGGTCACGCCAAGCTCCCCGAGGTTCTGTGTTATGCCTATTGAACGTTTCAAAGTCTCTACCGCATCTATACACGCCCTCACATATTGCTCTTGGTTCATGTTTGCGGTTCCGTGAATGCCCATGGCCTTTGCAATGTGCCTGACCTTCTCGCCCACAAACGGGGCGTTGAACTCGATAATCTTGGGCAAGAGTATCGCATTTGCCAGCCCGTGCGGAATGTGATGCACCGCCGAAAGCGGGTGAGCCAGTGCATGGTTTGCGCCCAAGCCGCCGTTGGAAAACGCCATGCCCGCAAGGTACTGCCCGAGCGCCATCTTCTCCCTCGCCTCGTGGAGCTGACAGGAGTGCTTGAGGTTTTGCGCTATGCACTCTATCGCCTTTAACGCAAGTATCTCGGTCATATCCCACGCCCGCTTGGAGCAATAGGCCTCTATCGCATGGGTCAAAGCGTCCATGCCGGTGGCTGCAGCCAACTTTTGCGGCATACCTGCCATCATCTCGGCGTCGATAAACGCCACCCTCGGTATGCAGTTGTCGTCGGCGCACAAAAACTTGCGCTCGTTTTCCTCGTCGGTTATCACGTAGTCTATCGTGACCTCGGAGGCGGTTCCTGCAGTCGTGGGCACCGCAAACAGCGTTATGCCCCTGTGGTCGGTCTGGCTCACGTGTTCAAGGCTTCTGACATCCGAATGCTTGGGGTTTGCGGCAACTATCGATATGCCCTTGGCGGTATCTATCGCCGAGCCGCCGCCCACCGCTATGATGAACTGCGCCTCGGAATCGAAAAATGCCTTTGTCCCCGCCTGCACGACCCTAATCGTGGGGTTGGGCTCCACCTCGTCAAAGACGGAATAGCTTATGCCCCTGCTTTGAAGCGAGGCAAAGACCGGTCTTAGGGTGCCGAACTTTATAAGCTGTTTGTCGGTGACTATGAGGGCACAGGAGAAGTTGCGCTCCCTTGCCTCATCGCCTATCTTCTGCACGCAGCCGTTTCCGAAATAGCTCTCGGTGTTGAGTATCATGTGGTGCATGTTCTTCCTCCTACCTGTAAAAAGTGTTGCCGCCAATGAACTCGCGAAGTATGCTCGTGGGGGGTATCTCGTCCTCGACGTTGGCTTCCCGAATGTAGTTTAGAAACTTGATTATGCCCCTTATCTCATCGTAGCAGGGGCTGTCGGGTGCGATATCGACAAGCAGCGGATATATGTGCTTTTTCAAGACCGCAAGCTCGTAGACGAGCGTAGTGTTGAATATGGCGTCCGCTCCCTCCTGATAGGGGAAGATCCAGCGCTCCTCTCCCTTTCTCACGCTCTCCCACATCCCAAGCGTTCTCTCCATGCTTGCGCCCCTCGTCTCATAGTCCCGAACCATGCGCCTAAGCAAGCGAACGTCGGTAGTGGGGATGCGGTTGTGGTTATCCAAATTCAAGGTCGTGAGTGCGGAAACGTAGAGCCGAAACACCAAGCTGTGGTCGATGCGGGGGTTTAGCAGCATTGGGTTTAGGGCGTGAAGCCCCTCGATTATCAGCGGCGTGTCGGGGGTGAGTTCTACAAAATGTCCGCGCATCTCGCGCTGACCGGTTTTGAAATTGAAAAACGGAATCTCAACGCTCTCGCCGTTTAGGAGGCGCTCCAAGTCCTCGTTGAACTGAGGCACGTCTATCGTGTTTATATGCTCAAGGTCTATCTTGCCGTTCTCATCCGGCTCTATGAGCCGTCTGTCGATGTAGTAATCGTCGAGCGAAAGCAGAATTGGGGACTTGCCCAAGACCCTTAGCTGAGTTGCAAGGCGGTTGGCACTCGTGGTCTTGCCCGACGAGGACGGCCCCGCTATCAAAACCACCCTTGCGCCCCTGCGTACTATGTCGCTTGCAATCTCGGAAAACCTGCGCTCGTGCAGCGCCTCGTTGACTCTTATAAGCTCGCGGAGCTTGCCCGAGGCGCTCAAATCGTTCAGGTCGGCAACGGTCTCGCAGTGCATCAGCTCGCCCCAGCGGTCGCTCTCCTCGAATACCGAGGCAAACCTTGGCATATCGACGTTGCTTGCGGGAACGTCGCAGTCCTTTGCATCGGGCCTTACAAGGTACAGCCCCGGGGCACGGTATTGTAAGTCGAACACCTTGACATAGCCCGTGGACGGCATCATCTCGCCGTAGAAGTAGTCCACGTAGTCGCCGTGGCGGTAGACGTCGAAATAGGTGAACCTGCGCCACTGCAAAAGCCTTACCTTGTCCTGCTGCCCGTCCCGCTCAAAAAAGTCTATGGCGTCGTTGATATCTATGCGCATACGCTCAAGCGGATAATCGTTTTCAACTATCTCTCGGCACTTGGCCCTGAGCGTTTCAACCTCCGCTTTGGTTAGCGGGCTCTCCTTTTCAATCTCGATATATATGCCTGCGCCTATGGCGTAGTTGACCTTGACCTTTGCGCTCGGAAAGACCTCCCTGACCGCAAGGAAGAACACGAACTGCATCGTTCGCTCGTAGACCTTCTTGCCCCTGTCGTCATCGAAGTGGATGAGGTTTATAACGCCCTTGCTCATGCGCATCGCCCTACGCATCCTCGCCGTCGTCGTCTCCTTCTCGGTCTTGCGAACCGGAATGTAGTTGAGCGTGAAAACCTCGCCCTTGATGTCCGCAGCCAAGGGCCGAGTCCTCAGGCTCTCGCTGTCCAAGCCCAGCCTTCTTACAAGCTCCAACAGGCTCTCGCCGGTGTTTGCCTCAATTTCGTGTCCGTCAATGATAAGCCGCATATTTCGCTCCTCTTTTTTTGCAGATAGAATATTATAGCATAGCGTACCGCATAAATGCAAGCCGAACGGCAGGCTTCAATCTTAACAATAGTAATAATTCCTGCGGAGCTTTCCATGCTACCATGCTTATGCAGGGAGTGCAGCAATAAAGTTTGCTGCATAGTATAGAGAGGGGGCATTTCCCCCTTGGAGGAGAAACATGAATAAGATAAATGAATTCACCGAGCTGCTGCTTTCGCAGGTCGGAAAGGGGATATACGTCTGGGGCGGGGATGGTGAAAACCTGTCCGAGATGAAGGACCCGATAGGTTGGATAAGAAAGCATGAAACAAGTACAAGGAACGCCGACCGTGCAGTAGCCCTCTACAAGAAAAGGGTTGCGGCGGGCGTGAGCGATATTCGGGCCTTTGACTGCTCCGGCTTTATGTTCTGGGCACTGCAAAAGGTTGGAATACTCAAGTCGGATATCAACAGCCGAGGGCTGTACAGGGTATGTACGCCGATTGAAAAGTCCTCGTTGAAGGCGGGGGATCTAATCTTCCGCTGGTCGGATAAGGACGATGACGGCTTTGACGTCTCGGAGATATACCACGTGGGTGCGATGATCGACGGCAAAACCCTGATAGAATGCCAAGGCAGGGACGTGGGCGTGGTCAATGGAACGCTGTCGAGCCGTTGGAACGCCTTTGGGAGAATCGCTGCCCTTCAGCAGAGCGAGGCGGATGAAAACTTTGTGTTCACCCGTGCGCTCAAAAGGGGCGACAAGGGCGAGGACGTTCGGCAGATGCAGCTTCTGCTCTTGGGTCTGGATTACGACCTCGGCAGCTACGGCGCCGACGGCGACTTCGGCAGCCGAACCGAAAAGGCGGTCACGGCATTTCAAAAGGCCGAGGTCTTGCAGTACGGGACCGCCAATGCGCTTACGCTTCAAAGCATGGGAGGCGTGTTCAGAGAGGAGTAACTATGGATGCAGGCGTATTTATCGCGCTGATATCCTTCTTTGGTACCGTCTTAGGATCGCTTAGCGGGGTCTTGGCCTCGGCAAGGCTTACAACGTTTCGGCTGAAACGGCTCGAGGAAAAGGTGGATGCACACAATCACCTCGTCGAGCGGATGGCGGTAGTGGAACAGCGTGTAGACGCAATCGAAAAGGAAATTGAAAAGGAAGTAGCATGAAAGGAGAAGGACAATATGGAAACACAATGCAGGGCAAAGAGCGTGATGTTCTGGATAGGACTCGTGTCGGCAGTGTATGAGGCGGTCATAGCCTCGCTCATCACCGCAGGCGCAACCATGCCGCCCGTGGTAGGCGCAATAGGCGTCGCACTCGCCACCGTGCTGGTCTACTGCAACGGCAACAATCCGAGCCTGAAACAGAAATACTGACATAAAGGGTCAACCCACCGTTGACGGTAAACTTGGCGCCCCGAAATGGGGCGCCGATTTTTTTCAAGGCTATTTTACATGGTGTTTGTGGGCGAATATGGTTTGGTACCACGGGGGGCGTTTCTTTTCGTCGAAGCCGTGAATCCAGTCGGAGAACAGATAGTAGAACAGGTAGATTATGCTGCTGAGTCCCCATGTGAGGGGATAGGCCCAATATATGTACTGTATCTCATGGACGATGCTCATGGTGATGCTGATATAGGCTATGCGCACGACGCACCATATTGCAAGCATGATGGACATGGGCACGAACGCCTTGCCTGCGCCCCTGCAGATTGCCGCAACCGCATGGGAGAATGCGAGCAGGCAGAAGAACAGGGCTTCAATCCTCGCCTGCTGGGTTCCGAGCCTTATGACCTCGGGGTTGCTGTCGAACAATGAGACCAAAAAGGGCGCAAATATCCATATCAGGATGCCTATTATCTCTGCAAGTATCACGGCGGAGAGTATTCCGAATCTCGAGCCCTGCTTTGCACGCTCGTATTCGCCTGCGCCGAGGTTTTGCCCCGTGTAGGTCGTGAGTGCCATTGTAAAGCTCGTAATCGGCACGAACGCAAAGCCCTCTATCTTAGCCCACGAGCCGTAGGCTGCGGTTGCCACCATTGTAAAGGAGTTGATGTTGCTCTGCACTATGACGTTTGCAAGTGCGATGACCGAGTTTTGTATGCCCGAGGGCAGCCCGTACCTTATTATCTCCCTGAACATATCCCTGTGTATGCGCAGCTTTTTCAGCACGACCTGATAGATGGTTCCCTTCTTGCCGAGGTGGAACATGCAAAGCACAAAGCTCAACGCCTGTGCAATCGTCGTGGCAAACGCCGCCGACCACACGCCCCAGTGGAATACGCCGATGAACAGCAAATCCAAGACGACGTTTAGCATGGAGGAGAAGATTAGATAGTAAAGCGGACGCTTGCTGTCGCCCAAGGCGTTCATTATGCCCTTGCAGTTGTTGTAAAGCACGACCGCAAGCGAGCCTGCAAAGTAGTAGCGGAAATACGCCACCGCCTCGGGCATGACGGCGGGGTCGGTGTTCATCCAGCGCAAAAAGGTCGGGGTGAACAGTATGCCTACTACGGTAAGTATCGCTCCGCTTATGACGCCTAACGCAATGTTGGTGTGGATTGCCCTTGAAACCTTGTCGTAGTCCTTTGCCCCAAAGTAGCGGGAGATTACGATGCCGGCGCCCATGGAGGTGCCCACAAAGAAGCTGATAAGCAAGAATATAAGCGTGCCGGACGAGCTTACCGCAGCCAACGCCTCGGTGCCGAGAAAGTGCCCTACGACGAGCGAGTCTATCGCATTATAGAGCTGCTGAAACAGCTGGCTTAAAAAGACGGGGATTGCAAAGCCCGTGATGAGTTTCCACGGCTTGCCCACCGTCATATTCTTTACATGGCCCAACGATGCCGTCTTGGCACTGTCCTGTGACATTTCCTCAATATCCTTTCAACGCAATCAAGGGCAATTATACACGGGTTTTGCAAAATTCGTCAATATGTTTTTTTAAGAAAAAGCGAATGCCGTCGCCGCTTGCCTTTTGTTCGGGCTTGTTTTATAATGTTTACATATTAACGGAGGAGACTGCTTATGGTTGCAATTATTTGTGTGGACCCGAACAACGGAATGATGTTTAACAGGCGCAGGCAGAGCCGAGACAGGGCGGTGCTTGACGCCATTATGGAGCAGGTGCGTGCGCTGCCCTTGGCGGTGAGCGAGTATTCGGCACGGCTTTTTCTGCCCGAATACGCCGATAAGGTGGACGTGTGCAGCGACTTTACGGACAGGCCACTCTGCTTTTTCGAGGACTTTGACCCTGCCCCTTTTAAGGATAGAATCTGCGCCCTCGTGCTGTTTCGCTGGGACAAGGTCTACCCTGCCGACACCTACCTCCCCTTTGAACCGCTTGAGGAGGGCTTTATGCTCGATGAGATATCACAGTTTGTGGGCACCTCCCACGAAAAGATTACCATGGAGGTGTATTCAAGATGAAGAAGCTACGCCTTATACTTCTGATTCTTGCGCTGCTGCTCTGCGGCTGCGATGCCTTGAACGGGGGCACGGTTCCGTCTGCAACCGCAACGGAGGCTGCGGTTGAATCTGCGGCTCCGCCTGCAACGACTGCGCCCGAAAGCATTGACTTGGACGGTATTCCCGCCTACTCCGACAGCCCCTATGTTGTGATAAACTCGAATGAACCGTTTTTTACGAGTGAGGACTATACCACGGTTTCGTTTGAAAGCTATTCCGACCTCGATTCCTTGGGCAGGTGCGGCGTAGCCTTTGCCTGCATTGGCGTTGATATCATGCCCACCGAGGAGCGGGGGTCGATAGGGCAGGTCAAGCCCTCGGGCTGGCAGACCGTGCGCTATGACAACGTTGACGGGCAGTACCTCTACAACCGCTGCCATCTCATAGGCTTTCAGCTTTCGGGTGAGAACGCCAACGAGAAAAACCTGATAACCGGCACGAGGTACCTAAACGTTCAGGGGATGCTGCCGTTTGAGAACATGATAGCCGACTACGTGAAGGAGACCGAAAACCACGTTCTCTACCGTGTGACACCCATCTTTTTGGGGGATAACTTGGTTGCGAGCGGGGTCTTGATGGAGGCCCTCTCGATGGAGGATGACGACATATGCTTTAACGTCTACTGCTACAACGTGCAGCCCGATATAGAGATAGACTACCTGACCGGACAGAGCACGCTTGCGCCCGTGAGCCAAACGGATGAAACTCAGCTCACCTTCGTTTTGAATACCAACTCCAAAAAGTTTCACCTGCCCTCCTGTTCGTCGGTTTCGTCGATTAGCCAAAGCAACAAACAGGACTACACGGGCAGCCGTGAGTCCTTGATTTTGCAGGGTTATGAGCCCTGCAAGAGCTGTAATCCCTAAGCTATGGTGTCGGTAATCTCCGTGCTGTTTATGTAGCCCGGGGTGGCACGGGTGCAATAGCCCCAGCTTCCGTCGTCCCTGCGAGCATACGAGACGTCCGTATCGAGCGCAGGGACTTCCAATATCTCCAAAATCTCCTGCGTGTTGCTCGAAAGGTACAGCGTTTCGCCGCTTCGGCTAAGCGTAAAGCCCGTGCAGAGCAGCTCGGAGCTTGTCGAATCGGTGTCGCCCGCAAAGTAGACTATGAGATAGGAGTTTGGCTCTATCGTAACGTCGGGGAAGGTGAACAGGTATGCATTGCTCGAATGGTTGGACAGCCCAAAGCCCGAAAGCGAGATTGCCGAATCCGAGGCGTTGTAAAGCTCTATCCAATCGGGCGTGCCGAGGGAATCCTCCTCCAAGGTCTCGCTGTTGGAGAGCATGACCTCGCTTATGTACAGCCCCTCGCCGCTGTGTTCCTGCATCGAAACGAACACCACCGTGGCAATTAAGAGCAGCACGATGAGTATCAAAAAGAGCCAGTTCCCATACTTTAGGAGCGGGTTGCTCTTGGGCTTTTTTTCTTCAAACAAGATGATTTCTTCTTCCATACCGAACATTATACCACATTTTATTAAAAAAGCTTGAAAATAGTTCATTCGATTTGATATGCTGTTTTCAAATGAAACCTCCCGAAGCGGGCGGGGTGCTATGACTCCGATTGTGGCTCCGATTGTGAACAAGAGGAAACATTCTCTTTTGCTGCGTTGATTCTTTTGCAAAACACGATATAATATAGAGCATGAGGTTTTTTCATAATTCAAGAGACGTGCATTTCCGCCGCCCCCAAGGTGCGGCGTGTTGCAATCAAAGAGTAAACATTGGCGCATCCATCGATGACTGCGGGGACTTTGTGCAGGTCTTTGTGCGCCTGTTCACGCCCGAGGGCATGAATGAGATTGAGATGGAAAGGAGCGGCTCCGACCTGCGTTGTGAGCTTGTTCTGCCCGCCTATCCCTGCCTCTGCCACTACGATTTTAAGATAGTCGAGGGTGAGAGCGTCCGTTTTTATGTGGGACAAAGCGGGGAGGGCCGGCTCTGTGAGGGCTGCGGCGAAAGGTACCAACTCACGGTTTATTATTCCGATTTTACGACCCCCGAGCGCTTTGCAAACGGCATTGCGTATCAGATTTTTCCCGACCGCTTCTTCTGCTCCGATAAGGATGCCTTTATGGACCGCATCGAAAGGGAGGCTGCAAGCGGCAGGATGATGAGCTATCACGAGAACTGGCTCGACAGGCCGATGTACCTTCCCCATGCAGGCGTTAAGGACTACGTGCCCGACGACTATTACGGGGGCGACTTGAACGGCATTGCGCAAAAGCTCGACTATTTGAAGAGCCTGAACGTTACGCATATCTACCTAAACCCCATCTTCGAGGCGCACAGCAATCACCGCTACAACACCGGCGACTACATGAACATTGACCGCATCTTGGGCAGCAACGAGGACTTTGCAAACCTTGCAAGGGAGGCAGAAAAGCGGGGCATCGGTCTAATCTTGGACGGCGTGTTCTCGCATACGGGCGACGACTCCGTTTACTTTAACCGCTACAAAAGGTACAGTAGCGTCGGTGCCTATCAGGGCGAAGAATCGCCCTACTATCCGTGGTACCGCTTTAAGTCCTTCCCCGACGATTACGACTGCTGGTGGGGCTTTGAAACCCTGCCCAACGTTAACGAGCTTGAGCCCTCCTATGTCGAGTTCATTCAGGGCGAAAACGGGGTTTTGAGGCATTGGCAGTCCCAAGGTGCAAGCGGCTGGAGGCTCGACGTGGCAGACGAGCTGCCCGACGAGTTCATCCGAGGCATCAGGCGGAGCATAAAGGCTGCAGACCCCAACGCCGTGCTCATAGGTGAGGTCTGGGAGGACTGTTCCAATAAGATGGGCGATGAGGGGCGCAGGGCCTATGTCAACGGCGACCTCTTAGACGGGGCTATGAACTATCCGTTTTTGGATGCGGTGTTGGATTATCTCTGCGGCAAGACCGATGCCTTTGCCCTCAATGAGAGCTTGCAGCGATTGTACGAGAACTACCCCCGCCCGTTTTTGCGCTCCTGTCTAAACCTTATATCCTCGCATGACGAGCCCCGTGCGCTTTCCAAGCTGTCCGCCCCCGACATTACCGTCAAGGAGCTTGACAGACTCGCACAGGCGGACTTTGTCTACAATCCCTCCGAGGTGGAGCGGGGCAAAAAGCGGCTGCTCTCCGCCATGGCGTTGCAATTTACTATGGAGGGCGTGCCCTGCATATACTACGGCGATGAGGCGGGGCTTTTGGGCATGAGCGATCCGTTCAACCGCAGGGCCTATCCGTGGGGCTGCGAGGACGAGACCATACTTGACGCCGTGCGGCGGTTTACAGCCCTTAGAACCAACAGCCCCGCAATACGCAACGGGCATTGCCGCATGGGGGCGATAAACTCCGCCGTGTTTGCAATGGTGAGGTACTTGGACGGTGAGGTCGTTGTTCTCCTTGTGAACAACTCCGACACCGAGCGGGATGCGCTGTTCTTCCCTGCCCTCTTATCCGAGGGTGCGGGCGGAGGCGTGCCCCTCGATATAGAGGGTGAATACACCTCGCTTGACGGGGAGAAAAAGAGCGTGCAGGCGGTGTTTTCCGATACCCTGCCTGCCTTTGGATATTCGATATGGAGAAAGGAAGCGAATAAGAAAGCATGAGATTAGGTCTTGACCAACTCAACAAAACCCTGATATTTACGGGCCTTGCAGCCTTCCTGCTTCGGATGCTGCTGATAAACGTTCCGTGGGCGTACTATACCTTTACGGGCATTGCCATCGTTGCAATCCTGTTCTTTGCCTTTAGGCTGATGAACTCAAGGAACTTTGAAAGACGGGCAAGGGAGAATCAGGCGTTTGTGGGATTTTTCCAAAAAATCGGGAACCTCTTTAAGGGCGGCTCCGCCCGTGTCGTGCGTGAAAAGAAAAAGCCCAAAGGCTCAGGCTTTTCGCTGCGCTACCGCTACCTCATCTGCCCCCAATGCCAGCAGAAGCTGAGGGTGCCGAGGGGCAAGGGCTCCATCAAGGTCACCTGCGTAAAATGCAAGCATCAATTTCTTGCAAAAAGCTGAAATGCGGGGTATAATAAATTTATCAAAACAAAAAGGAGAACTGACATGATTACCAAGGATATGACGATTCAGAGCATTCTGATGCAGAATGAAAACCTTGCGGGCGTTTTGATGGCCTCGGGTATGCACTGCTTAGGCTGCGCAATGGCGCACAGCGAAAACCTCGAACAGGCCTGCGCCGTCCACGGCATCGACGCCGACGACCTCGTTGAAAAGTTGAATGCGGCAATGGGAGAGTGATTTCTAATTAGGAGTTAGTAGTTAGGAGTTATGTGTTTGATG
>JAUNBP010000078.1 GCA_030526995.1 Clostridia bacterium | reverse complement strand
CTCTTGTCAACACCTTTTTTCAAATTTTTTTGACTTTTTTTTGAGGTTTTTTTCGTAAAACGAATTTGACAAAGCGGTCTTGTTCGGCTATCATATATTAGTTAGAATTCTGTACATTGAGGAGAAAATTATGCGTTCATTGACGAGCCGTGAATTGCGGCAGCTATATTTGGATTTTTTTAGGAGCAAGGGCCATGCCGTTATCAACAGCGCCTCGCTCATCCCCGAAAACGACCCGACCGTTCTGTTTACGACGGCGGGGATGCACCCCCTCGTTCCCTATCTCATGGGTGAGAAGCATCCCGAGGGCAGGAGGCTTTGCGACGTGCAAAAATGCGTGCGCACCGGCGACATCGACGAGGTGGGCGACGCCTCGCACTGCACCTTCTTTGAGATGCTCGGCAACTGGTCGCTCGGGGACTACTTCAAAAAGGAGTCCATCGCCTTCTCGTTCGAGTTTTTGACCTCAAAAGAGTGGCTGGGAATTCCCAAGGACAGGCTCTACTTCACCTGCTTTGAGGGTGACGAGAACGCTCCCCGAGATACCGTCTCCTTTGACCGCTGGGTGGAGCTCGGCGTTGACCCTTCGCACATCGTCTTTCTTCCTAAGAAGAACAACTGGTGGGGCCCTGCGGGTCAGACCGGTCCCTGCGGGCCCGATACCGAAATCTTTTATGATACCGGCGCCGAGCCCTGTTCGCCCTCCTGTCATGCGGGCTGCGACTGCCCGAAGTACCTTGAGATTTGGAACAACGTCTTTATGGAGTACAATAAGACAGCCGAGGGCAAATATGAGCCGCTCAAGCAAAAGAACGTCGATACGGGCATGGGCCTCGACCGCACCGTAGCCACGCTGCAGGGGGCCGAGAGCGTTTTTGACACCGATGCCTTCTCCGACATCATTGCAAAGATTGCCGAGCTTTCGCACAAGAACTACAAGGACAGCCCCGAGAACATTAAGGCGTTTCGCATAATTGCCGACCACATCCGCTGTGCGGTCTTTATGATAGGCGACCAGCGGGGCATAACGCCCTCGAACGTCGATCAGGGCTACATCCTGCGCCGTCTCATCCGCCGCAGCATTCGCTTTTCGATGCAGCTCGGCATACCCGAAAAGGGCCTGTGCGAGATTGCCAAGGTTGTAATCGCTCAATACGGCTCGTTCTACACCGAGCTTGAGGATAACCGCGACAAGATACTCTCCGAACTCCAGAGGGAGGAGAACCGCTTTGCCTCGACGCTAAAAAAGGGTATTCGAGAGTTCAACAAGCTCCGCTCCACGCTCGAATCCACTAAGATTGGCGGCGTCGATGCCTTCCACCTCTACGACACCTACGGCTTTCCGATAGAGTTCACCGTGGAGCTGGCAGCCGAGAACGGGCTTACCGTCGACATTCCCGCCTTCCACGAGGCCTTTAAGGCGCATCAAGCCCTCTCGCAAGCGGGCGCAGAGCAGAGGTTTAAGGGTGGGCTTGCCGACAACACCGAGGCCACGACCTCCCTGCACACGGCGACCCACCTCATGCACACGGCATTGCGCAAGGTTCTAAACGACGAGTCCGTGGCCCAAAAGGGCAGCAACATCACCCCCGAGCGGCTGCGCTTTGACTTTAGCTTCCCGCGCAAGGTCACGCCGGAGGAGCTACGCGAGGTCGAACGCCTTGTCAACGAGGCAATAGCAGCCGACGTGCCGATAGTCTGCGAGGAGATGACCGTGGACGACGCCAAGGCGCAGGGGGCAATCGGCCTATTCGAGAGCAAGTACGGCTCCAAGGTCAAGGTCTACACCATGGGCGAATTTTCAAAGGAAATCTGCGGCGGACCCCATGCGGAGCGCACGGGTGAGCTGGGTTCCTTCCATATTATAAAGGAAGAAGCATCCTCCGCAGGCGTTCGCAGAATTAAAGCGGTCTTGAAGAAATGACGGACTGGCTGACATATGAATGGGAGTTGGAGGGCAGGGAGGCTACATTCCGTGTTGACTTGCAATACTGGAGCCTTTTGCCCGTGCTCGCCTACTCCCAGCTAATCTATGTCAGCTGCGCCCCGAAAAATCCCGAGGCCACCGCCTTCTCCAAGTCGGAGGAACACATGATAGCGGGGCTTAGGCACATGGTCAACACCCAACTCGAGGGGCATTCGGTCTACGTGGGCAGCATCCGCTTTGACGCCCTCGAGCAGCTCTACTTCTACACCGCCGACGAAACGCTCGTCAACCACATCTCGGGCATATGCCGAACCTTTAACAAGCTCGCAACCGTCTGCGGGCACATCTCGGAGCCGCACTACGCCACCTACTACCGCCTGCTCTTTCCGGATGATGCAAAGCTGCAATCCGTTGAGAACGCTGCCCTCATCCAAAACATGCAAAAGCGAGGCGGGGATTTGACGCTCGTGCGCCGAATCGAGCTTGAGATGGCGTTTTTGAACCGTGACGACTGCATGGACTTTGCAGGCAAGATAGTCAAGCTCGGCTTTACGCCCGACGTTATGACGATATTGTCCGGCGGCTCCCACCCCTGCCGTCTCACCATCTACGGCTACTGCACGCTGCTGCTGCCCGAGCTCAACCGCTTTACGGCACGGGCAATAAACCTCGCCGCAAAATACGACGGGCTTTTGGAAAAGCTCAATGCTCCTTTTATTCGTGCCTGAACTACTTGCCTACGCAGAAATTTTCAAATATCCTGTCTATCACCTGTGAATCGACGTCCGCACCCGTTATCGTTCCTATCCAATGCAGCCCGTCCCTTATATCGGTGGCTATGCAATCCAACTCCAAAGCCTCAGCCGCATGAAGCAAGCACTCCCTCGCCCTCTCCAAGGCAAACAGGTGCCTTTCGTTCGTTATCGGCGTCTCATCTGTGACGTCCGCTCCGATTGAGGAGGCTATTGCTGCCTCCAAGTCCGCCATGCCAAGCCCCGTGGCTGCACTTATAAGAAGGGTCGCCTCGTCCAACTTTATGCTGCACAGGTCCGCCTTGTTCTGAACCACGAGCCTTTGCAGCCCCTTTGACAGCTCCAAGACCGCCCTGTCGTTTTCGTCCAAGGCTGCGCTGCCGTCCAAAACCACCAATGCCAAGTCGCAATTTTTCAGCTCGCTCCTTGCCCTCTCTATGCCTATGGCCTCGATTGTCGCTGCGCCCTCCCTTATGCCTGCGGTGTCAACGAGCCTTATCGGAAAGCCTCTTACCGAGAACAGCTCCTCTATCGTGTCCCTGGTCGTCCCCGCCTCGGCGGTGACTATCGCCCGCTCGCGCCCCAACAGTGCATTCAAAAGCGAGGACTTGCCGACGTTGGGCTTGCCTACTATCGCAAGGCGCAAGCCTTCCCTCAGCACCCTGCCCCGCCTGCCGCTTGCAATAAGCGCATCGAGCCTTGATCTTGCCTCCGCTATCCTTTGGGGAACGTCCTCATAGGCGTCCTCATACGCCTCGTCGGGGTAGTCTATCGCTGCATCTATGCCCGCAAGCGCATCTAAAAGCAGCTCCGAAACCTCGTTTACAACCGTAAAAACTCCGCCCTGAAGCTGCAAAAGCGCAGCCTTAAGGCTCCTGCTTGCCGCCGCATTTATGACGTCCATGACCGCTTCCGCACGACTCAAATCCATCTTGCCGTTCAAAAACGCCCGCTTGGTGAACTCCCCGTTCTCGGCGGGACGGGCACCCGTCTTGGAAAGGCAGGCAAGCACTGCCTGCACGGTCTGCGCTCCGCCGTGGCAGTGCAATTCGAGCATATCCTCGCCGGTGTAGGTGGCGGGCGCCGCAAAATACACCGCCATCGCCTCGTCTATCACCTCGTCCCCGTCGATTATGCGGGTATGGCAAAGCCGTGCGGGGGTGGCGGTTACGTTTGCGCTCAAAATTCGCCTTGCTATGCTCTTGCTCAAGCTCCCCGAAATGCGTATCACGGCTATTGCGCCGCCGATTGCGCTCGATGGGGCGTACACGGTCTTATCTGTCATCAGTTACCTCTGTTAAAATGATGTCATTACGTGCGGTCGGCGGGCGGATGATATCCGCCCCTGCGTGTGGTTTGCGGGCGGATGGTATCCGCCCCTACATTTGGTTGGC
>JAUNBP010000077.1 GCA_030526995.1 Clostridia bacterium | reverse complement strand
CCTCGGTGTCCGAAACACAGGCGTTAACAAAGCTCTTTTTAACCTCGTTCGAATACGGAACTATCTCAATGGGATAGCGGAAATAGCCCGCCGCATCGTAGGTTTTTACCTCGGCGTCGACGATAAGCTCCGTAGGCACGCCGTCCGCTTCAAAGCTTGCCGTCCCCTGCACGGTTGCGGGAAACTCCGGGGGAGGCACAATTTCTCCACCCGTTTCGCCGTCCGCGTCGCTGCGCTGAATAACTATCTCCTCCTCGGGCGTGGGTTGGCAAGCCAAGGTGAAGAGCGTTAAAATTGTCAATAATAGTGTTAATAAGCGTTTCATGTTTTTGTCCTCCTTTAATACCTAATAAACGTCGGGATACTGCTTTATAAGGCTTCCGTCTATCGCATTTATCAAAAGCACGCTTTCATCGATGAAGAGCCGTCTGTCATTGTCTCCGATATAGAAGATTGCCCAAGTGGGAACGAGGTAGGCGGTTTCGTGCTGATTCTCGACTTGAGAAATCGAGGTTGCAAGCGCAACACGGGTTACATTGATAATCGATACACCGGTTGTACTACCTTGTGAGCCATCCGTCCATGCAAGGGCGTACTTAAAGTAGTTTCTTATTCTCGTTTGAAACTCGTCAAAGGGAAGTATTTCAACATCGGGATTGACTTCCTCCCCGATTGTGTAGATATTATCCCACGAGAACGATTCGATTCCGTTTTCGGTGATGTACAGCTCAACTTCCTCGGGACGCCACGGAAGCACATAGGCGGGTTCGTCCGTTCGCAACATTCCACTCGGGCTATAGTGATCGTAGGCTATTCCCTGCGTTCCGCCGAGTGCAGGAGCGTATTCCAATATCCAACCCTCACTTACAATCTCCCAGCTTTGAAGTGCCCGTGCCTTAAAAGCTGCGGACAGGGCAAAGTCCTCCCTGCCGAGTTGCTTGAAAAGCGCTTCCGCCTTTGTCTCCGCTTCCTCTTGCGTTATCTTGACGTTTTCAAGCGGCGCACCGATTTCCCCCGGTATGGCTTCGCCCTGCATTACCCAGTTCTCCTTTTGAATGTTGAAGTCCCAGAGTTTTCTGCACCATATCCCGCTTATCCCTTCGCTTTCAGAGCCAAATACGGATATGCACATATCGCTCCCGTCCTCCAAGCCCACGGCAAATTCTTTACCGTTTTCAACTTTGAGATTGTTAGCCGTAAAGTCGATATATGTTGAGAGTGTGGGGGTGTTTGCAAGCTGTTCCCTTATGGAAGCTACTCTTTCCTCAACATCGTCAAACGGCAGCCACACAGCTTCGCCGTTATCGTCAAAGCCCTCAAAGGAGCCGCGTTCGGCATACCATAAATCGTAGAGAAGCTCATCGTAGCTTTTCTCCTGTTCGCGAAGGCGGACATTGCCGAATGCGGAATTTATAATGTCCACAATCGTGGCGGAATCAAAGCTCGTCCGCGAAATCTCGATAATGGGGTGGGCAACGTTGCTTTCCGCCTCGACCGAAGCCTCAAAAACAACGGTAACGCCATCGTTTATCACCATCTCCTCGTCCCAGCGGTCGGGGAAAACCCGCTTTTCGGGCGCGGTCGTTGAAAATATCGCCTTCTGCGCCTGCGAATCGCTGCGGTTTACGATAGGCTCTTCCTCCGGCGTGGGTTGGCATGCCAAGGCAAAGAGCATTGATATAACCAACAGTACAATTAAAAATCTTTTCATCTTCGTTCCTCCTTACAGTCCAGCATTGAATATCGTTTCGTCTATGTCCACGGTGATTGCAAGCTCGTCCAAGCGGATAACCGAGCGGGCGAGTTGATTCGGCCACTCGCTGCTTACAATCGGCTCCTCGCTCAGCACGATGGAATCGCCTACTTGCGTATAAACAGAATACTCCGGCACGATGATTAGCTTAGCGATGTTTTTACAGCTCTCATAGTTAAACTCTTTGCTTGTTGAAGCGTAGAAGTAAACGTCCCTATAGTTCTCGGTCAGATAATTTTCTACGGTTAGATATTCGTATTCGGTATTGCGCCGCTGGGCATAGAAAGCCTGTTCTATGGTGTTGCCGTTTTTATCTATGGCAGTAACCGAAACGGTTATACAGCCTCCGAAGAAGGAATAAAGACTGTTTACCTCCTTATCCGTCCACGAATTCGGAAGATTCAAGTGAAACTCCATCTGCGGTCCGCTCTCTCGAAAGCACAGCCTTGTGAGCGAAAAAGTTGCACCCTCAAAGCTTTTGGAGATTAGCGACACTTTAGCCTTCGGTGCATCGGCACTGTCTTGCTTATCGTAATAACCTTCCGTATCATTCTCTTCAAACAATTCTTCGTAAACCATGAACGGATATTCCACCCATTCGGCGGAAGCGAACTCAGTGGGATTTTCATTGACCGTAAAGGTCAGCGCAAGAGCGGTTAGCAGGTTATGCTTGTACGAAAACCCTCCAAAGCAACCGTAATCACCAAATTGCGAACCATCGCCGGCTATCGTTCCCCCGCTATAACTCATGCCGATGGAAAAAAACTTTACGGCAGAGTTTTGTGAAAGCTGCTGCTGCTTATAGGGACTCATGGAGTTCAGCGAGCTTGCGTTTATGACGTCGGGGACTATGGAAATTTCCCCCACGCTCTGCCAATCCCTTATCGGTAAAACGCAGGAGGAATATTGTACGGTGTAGCTGTTGTTTTCAAGTTCCGAAACGGTGCGGGTTCGGAAGGCATCGGTTTCGGTCTCGTCCAAGCAGATTCTAAACCTCAACCCATTGTCGCGCATGGCTTCCTTTATTTCGTCCGTCCAAGAGTCGGGGAGCGTTACGGTAAAGCGAAGCACCGCCCCCGATTCGTCCACCTTGAACTCGTCCAAAGCAAGGCAAAAGCCCTGAAAATCCAGTTCCTGATTCCACATTTCGTGGAGGACGATACCGTCCTCATCGGATGAAGTGGGCTTCGCCTTAACCAAGGTCACAACCGTTGGCAGCGAAGAAGAATGGGGTTCGTTGGAAAATGGTGCCACGGAGAATGCGACGGGCTGTTGCGGATCGGGTTCTGCCGTGTCTACGGGTTCGCTCGTTGGCGTGTCAGCTTCCGTTGTAGGCTCGGCTACGTCGATAATCTCCGTTTGTTCGGGTGCAACGCCTTTTGCAGGCTCGGAGGAAACATTCACCCCGTTTGTCCCGCCTCCGCAGCCGCAAAGAAGTAATGCTGCCAATAATAATGCTAAAATTCGATTCATTTGTCTCCCTTTCTGCGTGTTTCCGCTTCTTGACTGAACCAATCCTGCCTTATATTCCGTTTTTGCTTCAAATAGTCCCCTATGTTTCAATATCAGCTTAACAGACAGTTGTAACATCCTTGCGACAAAAATATAAATAGTCTTAAATTTTTAGATTAGCGGCTGATAGCGGAAATGTAACGGAGCGGGAGCTTCGTTTATTTGTTTCATGAAAAAGAGCGGCAACCCCCGCTCATTTTTGAGCACAAAAAAGTCCGAAAAAGCCCATAAAATCTGGCTTTTCGGACAAGGTGTGGCGGAGAAGGAGGGATTCGAACCCTCGCACCGGTCACCCCAGTCTACTCCCTTAGCAGGGGAGCCCCTTACAGCCACTTGGGTACTTCTCCAAATATTGGCGGAGATGGTAGGATTTGAACCCACGGTGCGTTTCCGCACAACTGATTTCAAGTCAGTCACCTTAAACCACTCGGACACATCTCCTCAAATCTACCTTGCAAAGTATAGCAAATCCTTTTTGCCTTGTCAATCGCTATTTTCAAAGTTTTACCTTAAAAATCAAAAAAGCCGCCAGCTCATCTTGCTTGCGGCGATTGGTACCCCCTCAGGGATTCGAACCCTGGACACCCTGATTAAGAGTCAGGTGCTCTAGCCAGCTGAGCTAAGGAGGCATAAAATGGAGCGGGAGACGGGGCTCGAACCCGCCACCTCAGCCTTGGCAAGGCTGCGCTCTACCAAATGAGCTACTCCCGCGAACGAATGTAATTATAAACAGTAAACATTGAATTGTCAACACTTTCTTTCAACTTTTTTGGAAAAAATTGTTGAGGTTAATGGTAAAATGAAATCGGACAGTGGAAGAGACAAAGCAAACACGGTATAATTGAAGTGAGAATAACAAAAACCGGAGGA
>JAUNBP010000004.1 GCA_030526995.1 Clostridia bacterium | reverse complement strand
GCCTTGACTGCCCACCACTCTTTACTTAACTTTTCACGGAAAGAGGAAAAGAACCATTTAAGAATAGGCGTTGACATCGAAGGGGCAGAACTGATACACTAATTAAATAAGACAACGCTTGTACCGTTGGCTTAAAAAAGGAGGAGGAATAAAATGAAATTCAGGAACAAAAGCATAGCGGTGCTTCTGACCGCAGTCATGGTTCTTGGCGTATTGTTTTGCACAACGCTCACCGCTTCCGCAGATGAGCCGATTCCCGTAACAACGGAGGCGGAACTTCGCATAGCGCTCGAAACCGAGGGCGCAGCTGTAACTGTAAGGCTTGAGAACGGCTTTACAATAAGCACTTTGATTGCCCCTGTTATCGTAAGCGGGGATGTAACCATCGTTGCGGATGAGGACGTAACGCTCACCCGTGCCGACGCTTTCGATCACCTGTTCTCGGTGAGCGAGGGTTGTACACTAACCTTTCAGCCCGCAAACGGCGCCAAAATAACGATAGACGGCAACAGCGTCTCTTGCGGCAGCTCCGCCATCCTCGTTAAAAGCGGCGGCGCTCTCAACGCAAACGACACAAATTTTGTCAACAACCTTTCCACCGCAAACGGAGCAGCCGTAAACGCCTCCGGTGCGGTATGCACGTTTACCGACTGCAGTTTTAACAACAACATTTCCGCCGACTGCGGAGGTGCGATAGCCTTTTCAAGCGGAACCTTGACGGTAAACGGCTGTATCTTTGACACCAACAATGCCGACATGCTGACGGATGGCGGCGGCGGTGCAATCTACCTCGATGCAAGCGCAACCGCAACGACCAGCACGGTCACGATAAAAAACTCCACCTTCAAGGCCAACAAGGCGACCACGGGCGGAGCAGTCTATCTTGCACGGTCAAAGGCATCCGTAAAGGGCTGCACCTTCGATTCCAACGAATCCACCCTGCCCTTCTTTATTGCCAACGGCGGCGCAATCAGCGTGTCGCTTACCGGCTCCGATTTGACGGTAGCATCCACCAAATTTATAAACAACAGCTCATACGGCATGGGCGGCGCACTCTACTGTGACTACGGTTCGAGCATAACCTTGGTGGGCAAGACAGCCTTTACTGAGAACACCGCAAGCGAATACGGCGGTGCGCTTTGGACCTGTCCGGACGGAACGATAAGCATAATTGACGGCAACGGCTCCACCTTCTACAATAACACTGCAACCAAGGCGGGCGATGAGATTTATATAAGCCCTGCCTCCACCCTTTCGGGGTATATTCCGAACGACGGCGACTATATTTCATCCACCGACTTCAACGGAAACTCCCTCGGCTGGCGGGTTGACGAGGAAAACGCCCGCAATTCCGCAGACGCCACCCCGTCCTACTATCAAAACAACAACGCTCACTTTGCTTTGAAGGCCACCCTGTCGCAAACCCTGTTCAACGAAGCCCTCGAATCGGCGACCACTGTCTTTTCGGGCAACAGCTCTTCCACCTACTGCGGCGGTGCGATTGCCTTTAACGGCAACCTGCTCACCATAGGTGCGGCAGAGCCCGCCCCCGCAACGCTAACGCTTACTGCGACAAAGACGATGGACGGCGAAGCGCCTGCGGACGGCACTTTCACCTTCTACTTGAAGGACAGCACGGGCGAGATTATTCAAACCAAGCAGAATGTCGGCGGAACCGTAACCTTCGACGAACTCTCCTTTAGTGCCGAGGGCACCTACACCTACACGATATCCGAAATGGCCGTATTGGGCGATCGCATTACATATGACGACACCGTCTACACGGTCACGGTTACGGTCAGCGAGGGCGAAACCGCCTACACCTGCGAGGCTGCATTTGCCAAGGACGGCGAGGCCTACAGCGGAATTCCCGCCTTTGCCAACGCAACAAAGGTCATTCCCGACGTTCAGATTGCAATCAAGGTCTTGGAGGGCAAGGAGCTGACGGCGGGCGAGTTTAACTTTATGCTTACTCCCTTCATCCACGGGGAAACTCCGGAAGCGGGCTATACCCTTGCTGCAGACGGCGAGGCAATCACCCTCTCCAACGACGCAGACGGCAAGATAGTCCTCGACTCCGACATCTTCACCGAGGAGTTCCGCCAAAAATACTGCTACGATCAGTTGGAATTGGGGCAAATCTTCAACGGTGATTATGCCTTCCTGTTGAGGGAGATTCCTGCTAATTCGACAAATTACACCTACGACCCGAACAGCTATGCCATCGACATTACCTTCCTCGACGGTGAGCTTTTCAACGTGTCCGCCATGGACTACACCATAGATGAAAACGGCAGCTACTTCTTCTCAATATTTGAGTCGCTGCATATGACCAACGAGCTGCTTCGCACGGATGTGCCCAACGCCAAGGAGGGTTACATTCCGTTCAACAACATCTACACTGCACCGAAAACCCCCGCAACGCTAACGCTGACTGCCACCAAGACGATGGACGGGACCGCACCCGAGGGCAGCGCCTTCACCTTCTACTTGAAGGACAGCGAGGGCGAGATTATTCAAACCAAGCAGAACAGCGGCGGTGCGATAACCTTCGATGCGCTCACCTTTGAGGAGATAGGCACCTACACCTACACGATATCCGAAATGGCGGGCAGCGACAGCAAGGTTGTCTACGATAGCACAGTCTACACGGTCACCGTCACGGTCAGCGAGGGGCAGGACGCCCTCGAGGCCTCCGTATCCTATGCAAAGGGCAACACGCCTTACAGCGGAACCCCAGCCTTTGCAAACACCACAAGGATAGAATACATGGCTGTCACGGTCAAAAAGGTTTGGATTGAAACCAAGGAAACCGCCATCACCCGTCCGCTCTCCGTTTCGGTTCAGCTCTATTGCGACGGAACGGCCTACGGCGAGCCCGTGATCCTAAGCGAGGCAAACGAGTGGACCCATACTTGGAACGAGCTTAATGCTGCTCACACGTGGACGGTCGATGAGCCCACTGTTCCCGATGGCTACATAAAGACCGTTTCCGAAACCGACAACGTGTTCACGATTACGAACATGAGCAATGCAGTCATCATAACGGGCGAAGGCTCAGGCTACATCCTCTTACTTTCGATTATCGCCCTCGCAACCGTCGCCCTCGCAATCGCCCTGTACAACAGAAAGCGACTCCAAGCCACAAAGTAACCTAAGGCCAATAGAAAAAAAGACTAAGGAACGGCTAAAACGGCCGTTCCTTAGTTCGTCAAAAAACCCTGTTTTTTGCCGGAGACTAACCGCAGCTTGCCTGCAACGCACCGTGGTCGGCGGGCGGATAATATCCGCCCCTACGCAAGGAAACAGCCCTAAAGGGCAATCCGTTCCGACGTACCCCAAGGGCACTTTGTCGCAACTTCGTCGCTCGGGCGTACACGCCGTCGGAGCCGGATTATGGTCAAGGGGTTGCGACCCCTTGAGAACCCCGAAAGGCTTTTTTAACAGGCTGAGGAACGGCTAAAACGGCCGTTCCTCTTTATAACTCACTCACGCCACGCCATTCATTTTTACCAAAAACGCCCGATTCGACATCCGTTCATGGCAAATCGGGCGCTCAACTTCCTATTATAAATCAAATTCCACAATCTTCTTCGCTTTCCTTTGCTTCTTTCCTTTCGCGTCCGAAAGGAAAGAAGAGCGAAAACCCCAATATCTCTACGCCTTGCCGTCGCTGCCGAGGACGTCGGTAATCTTGCGGGCAACCATGGCCTTGATGGCCTCACGGGCGGGCTTTAAGTACTGACGGGGGTCGAAGTGGGAGGGATTCTCCGCCATGTACTTGCGGATGGACGCCGTCATTGCGAGACGCAAATCGGAGTCGATGTTGATTTTGCAAACCGCCATCTTTGCCGCTTGGCGCAGCATGGCCTCGGGGATGCCTATCGCATCGGGCATCTGACCGCCAAAGCGGTTGATGATGTCGACAAATTCGGGGATGACGCTCGAGGCGCCGTGCAAAACTATCGGGAAGTTCGGCAGCCGCTTTTCAACCTCTTCAAGGATGTCAAAGCGGAGCTGCGGCTTGGTGCCGGGCTTGAACTTGTAGGCACCGTGGCTCGTTCCGATTGCAATGGCGAGGGAATCGACGCCGGTGCGCTTTACAAAGTCCTCGACTTGGTCGGGGTCGGTGTAGGAGGCATCCTTTGCGGAGACGTTCACGTCGTCCTCAATGCCTGCGAGCCTGCCGAGTTCGCCCTCGACGACTACGCCGTGGTCGTGCGCATATTCGACGACTTGGCGGGTGAGCTTTACGTTGTCCTCATAGGAATGGTGGGAGCCGTCTATCATGACGGAGGAAAAACCGCCGTCGATGCAGCTCTTGCAGAGCTCAAAGGTGTCGCCGTGGTCGAGGTGGACGCAGATGGGAAGTCCCGTCTCGATGATGGCAGCGTCAATCAGCTTCATCAGGTAGGTGTGGTTGGCGTACTTTCTCGCACCTGCGGATACTTGGAGGATCAGCGGGGAGCGAAGCTCGTTTGCCGCCTCGGTTATCCCTTGGATAATCTCCATGTTGTTGACGTTGAAGGCTCCGATGGCGTAGCCGCCCTTGTAAGCCTTTTCAAACATTTCTTTACTTGTTACAATTGCCATGTGTTTCAATCTCCTCGTTTTTTTTCATTATATATCAGAATAAAGAGAATTGCAAGACGGCGATAAATGGGTTATACTATAAAAAAAGGAGGTGCGGTATGGAAGAAAAGTTGCTTTCGCTGATAATCCCGGTCTATTTTGAGCAGGAGGTCTTGGAGGAGTCGTTTTTGCGCATGGATGAGGCTATGAAAAAGACGGGCCATCCGTATGAGATTATCTATGTCAACGACGGAAGTCGGGACGACACAATGAAGATACTAAGAAAGATTGCAAAGGAACATAAGCAGGTTCGGGTTCGCTCGTTTTCAAGGAATTTCGGGCATCAGCTTGCGGTGACCTGCGGCATGGACGCCGCAAGGGGCGATGCGCTGATTATAATCGACGTGGATTTGCAGGACCCGCCGGAGCTGATACCCAAGATGGTAGAGCAGTGGAAAAACGGTGCGGACATAGTTTACGGCAAGCGGGTAAAGCGCGAGGGCGAAACCCTGTTCAAAAAGTTCACGGCTGCCTGCTACTATCGCCTGCTCTCGTCGATGAGCGCCTACCCGATACCCCTCGACACGGGCGACTTCAGGCTCTTGGACAGAAAGGTTGCGGACTGCTTTTTGAAGATGCGCGAGCACGCAAGGTTTTTGCGCGGAATGTCGGCATGGATGGGCTTTGAGGCGGAGCCGATAGAGTACGTGCGCCACGAGCGGGCAGCGGGCAAGACCAAGTACACGCTTAAAAAGATGCTAAAACTCGCAATGGACGGCATAACGGGCTTCTCGTCCAAGCCGCTGACGCTATCGGGAAAGCTCGGCATAGGGCTGTGCCTGCTCTCGGGCCTCGGGCTCGTTGCGCTGATAGTTCTGGCCTGCACCTGCGGGGTAGCCCCTTGGCTGTGGGCGGTGGACGGGCTCGTGCTGCTGCAGGGGCTGACGCTCTGCTTTATGGGCATACAGGGAATGTATCTCGGCAGAATCTACGATGAAGTCAAGGGCAGACCGCTGTACATAGTGGCGGAGGAGATAAATATGGAGTAGGGGAGACCTTTTTATTGTTCTTTCCTTTGGGGAAGGAAAGAACCAAAGGAACCCCAAAAAGAGTAACAAATTGAGTGGAGACACGAAGCTGAATTGCCCCGATTTGCCATGGAACGGACATCAAATCGGGTGCTTTTTGGGAGGGGGATGGTAGAGGGCTGCCGTTCGCCAAAAAAGCAGGGCGGAATGTAGGATTTTACAAGAAAATTACTTGCAATTTGCCCCGAGATGTTATAGTATTATTCGACTAAATATGTAAGGAGATAATAAAATGGCTTTGGTAAAAGTTGGTATCAACGGATTTGGCAGAATCGGCCGCTTGGTTTTGCGTGCGGCGGCAGGAAACGACAACATCGATGTAGTGGGCATCAACGATCCCTTCATCGATTTGGATTACATGCTCTATATGTTAAAGTACGACACCGTACACGGGCATTTCAAGGGCGACGCAAAGGTTGAAAACGGCAAGTTAGTCGTAAACGGCAAGGAAATTGCGGTTTACGCCTGCAAGGACCCCGCGGATATTCCGTGGCGTGAGTGCGGCGCAGAGTACATTGTGGAGTCCACCGGCGTATTTCTGACCGCAGAAAAGGCGTCTGCGCACTTCAAGGGCGGCGCAAAGAAGGTCGTTATGTCGGCACCGTCAAAGGACAGCACGCCGATGTTCGTAATGGGCGTGAACAACCACACCTACGACAAGAGCATGGATATCGTTTCCAATGCGAGCTGCACGACCAACTGCTTGGCACCGATTGCAAAGGTTCTAAACGACAACTTCGGCATTACCGACGGTCTTATGACCACGGTTCATGCGACTACGGCAACCCAAAAGACCGTTGACGGCCCGTCCGCAAAGGATTGGCGCGGCGGCAGGGCGGCTGCAGGCAACATCATCCCCTCCTCGACGGGCGCTGCAAAGGCGGTTGGCAAGGTCATCCCCTCCCTCAACGGCAAGCTGACCGGCATGTCGATGCGTGTTCCCACCTTGGACGTTTCGGTAGTTGACCTCACCGTCAACCTCAAAAAGCCCGCAACCTATCAGGAGATTTGCGACGCAATGAAGAAGGCCTCCGAAGGCGAGCTTAAGGGCATCTTGGGCTACACCGAGGATGCGGTGGTTTCCTCCGACTTCATCGGCGACAAGCGCACCTCCATCTTCGACGCCAAGGCAGGCATCGCCCTTACCGACACCTTTGTAAAGGTAGTCGCCTGGTACGACAACGAGATGGGCTACTCCAACAAGCTGCTCGACCTCGTGGCCTACATGGCAAGCGTCGACGCAAAATAATCAACCCCCATATCGCAACAAACAACCCCGCACTCATTGGGATGCGGGGTTTTGCCTGCCAAAACGCATATCCGCCCGCCATCCGCCCGACGGGCCGGTCGGCTACAACCTTGACCTCCTGTAGGGGTGGATATCATCCGCCCGCCTAAGGAACTCCACACCAAAACAACCCCGCACTCGTTGGAATGCGGGGTTATTACAATCTTCAATCTGCAATGAAATTACAGAGCCCTTGTTGAAATCTCCTCTTGAACCCTCTCGATGAACGAGTCGAGGGACTGCGTGCCGAGGTCGCCATCCTTACGGGAGCGCACGGCAACAAGGTTTTGCTCGACCTCCTTGTCGCCCAAAACGAGCATGTAGGGAATCTTTTGAAGCTGGGCTTCACGAATCTTAAAGCCTATCTTCTCGTTTCTAAGGTCTATTTCGGTTCGGATATTCAGCGAGTTCAGCCTATCGGTTACCTCCTTGCACCTTTCGGCGGCACGGTCGGTGATAGGCAGCACCTTGACCTGAACCGGAGCGAGCCAAGTCGGGAATGCGCCCGCAAAATGCTCGGTGATAACGCCGATAAAGCGTTCAATCGAGCCGAACAGGGCACGGTGAATCATGACGGGGCGGTGCTTTTGCCCGTCGGCTCCGGTGTATTCGAGTTCAAAGCGTTCGGGCAGCTGCATATCGAGCTGAATCGTTCCGCACTGCCAAGTCCTGCCCAAGCAGTCGGAGAGGTGGAAGTCGAGCTTTGGCCCGTAGAAGGCACCGTCGCCCTCGTTGACCTCAAACGGCTTTTCAAGCTCGGTTATCGCCTCCCGCAGCGTTTCTATCGCAAGATCCCAGACCTCCTTTTCGCCCATGTGATCCTCGGGCATGGTCGAAAGCTCAATCTTGTAGGCAAGCCCGAAGGTGGAATAGACCTCGTCGAACAGGCGCACGACGTTTTTAATCTCATCCTTCATCTGCTCCCACGTCATAAAGATGTGGGCGTCGTCCTGCGTAAAGCAGCGCACACGGAACAGCCCATGCAGGGCACCCGACAGCTCGTGGCGGTGGACGAGTCCCAATTCGCCCATGCGCAGCGGCAGATCTCGGTAGGAGCGCATCTCGCTCCTGTAGACGAGCATACCGCCGGGGCAGTTCATCGGCTTTATCGCATATTCGCCCTCATCTATCTCGGTCGTGTACATGTTGTCCTTGTAATGCGACCAGTGCCCGCTCGTCTCCCAGAGGCTGCGGCTCAAAATCATCGGGGTCGATATTTCGACATAGCCGTACCTACGATGCGCCTCACGCCAGTAGTCGATAAGCTCATTGCGCAGCACCATGCCCTTGGGCAGGAAGAACGGAAAGCCCGGGCCCTCGTCCATCAGGGCAAAAAGCCCCAATTCCTTGCCCAATTTGCGATGGTCGCGCCGCTTGGCCTCCTCAAGTGCGGTGATATAGGCCTCCAAATCGGACTTCTTTTCAAAGGCGGTGCCGTAGATGCGCTGGAGCATCTTGTTCTTCTCCGAGCCCCGCCAGTAGGCGCCCGCAACCGACATCAGCTTAAAGTTTTTAACCTTGGAGGTAGAGGGCAGGTGCGGACCCGCGCAGAGGTCGGTAAAGTCGCCCTGACGGTAAAAGCTGATAACGGCGTCCTCGGGCAAATCCTCTATAAGCTCAACCTTGTAGGGCTCGTCTTGGCTTTTGCAAAACTCAATCGCCTCCTTGCGGGGCAACTCAAAGCGCTCGAGCTTGTAATTGGCGCTTGAAACCCGCTCCATCTCCTTTTCAATCTTCAAAAGATCGTCGGGCGTGAACGGCTCATCGATATCGAAATCATAGTAAAAGCCGTTTTCAATTGCGGGGCCTATTGCGAGCTTTGCGTTGGGGAAGAGCCGCTTTACGGCCTGCGCCATCACGTGGGCTGCGGTGTGGCGGTAGGTCCATCTGCCATCGGGGTCGTCGAAGGTGCAAAATTTGATTGCACAGTCGTTTTCAAGCGGCAAAAAGGCATCGTGCCTTTCGCCGTCCACCGTGCAGCAGAGCGTGGCCTTGGCAAGGCGGGGCGAAATGGAGTTTGCAATATCAAAGCCGCTCATGCCGTTTTCATAGGTGCGTACATTTCCGTCCGGAAAGGTAATGTTCATAGATAGTCCTCCTTAAAATATAATAAACGCCCCTAAAACAAGGGGCGTGTTTCAACGCGGTTCCACCCTAATTGGAGCTTTCTTGCGCTGTATCGGGCGCTCCCGCTTTCGTCCTCGGGCGGTCTTCGCAAAGGCCCGCTTGCCGCACTTACAGCCGTGGTGCAACTCTCTTAAAAGGGGCAGAATATGCTACTGCTTCCCGACTCATCCGAAATTCAACCCATTATACGCCCGAGCAACCGTCTTGTCAAGCGCAAAACCGAGAAAAAGGGCGATAACCCCTTTACATTTGGCAAAAAGCGTGTTAAACTCAAGCTGTATATCGTACAAATAACTAAGGAGGGCTTATTTATGAGCGAAACCAAGGAACTTCAAACGGTTGAAACCAACCAAGGCGGCAAAGTAGTATTTGCAGAGGATGTCATTGCAACGATAGCGACGCTGGCGGCGTCGGACGTTGACGGGGTTTACTCCATGGGCGGCTCCGCAATTTCGGGAATAACCGAAAAGCTGGGCAAAAAGAGCTACACCAAGGGCGTAAAGATTGAGATTGGCACGAGCGAGTGTGCAGCCGATATGAGCCTCATCATTCGCTACGGCTACCGCATTCAGGACGTATGCGCCGAGGTTCAAAAGGCGGTCAAAAATGCGATTGAGACCATGACGGGCCTTACGGTTGTCGAGGTCAACATCATGGTGCAGTCGGTGTTCTTCCGTCCCGAAAAGCCGGCTGAACCCGCAAAAGTGGAAGAGACTCCGAGAGTAAAATAATTATGGGGCAGGGGCGGAATCATCCCGCCCTATTTCTGCCTACAGGAGAAATAAGATGAAATGGTATGACCGAGTGTTGCTTACCGTACTGTCCGTACTCGGCGCGGTATTCGGGCTATGTTTGATATCGGTTGCGATAGGCTGGCCCCTGAGCGAAAGCGCGCTGCGAGGGCTCACCGCCCTGTCACAGGAGGGTCCGGTGCGCCTGATAGCAGCCATCCTTGGCGCAATTGCCCTCTTAATTTGCGCAAGGCTGCTCTTTGTTGCAATAAAGAAGGCGGGCGACTTTAAGCGCATGGCGGTGGTCGTTGAAAGCACGGAGGCGGGGCAGACCCTGCTCTCCTACAATGCTATAAACGCCATGGTTTTGCGCCACGTGCGGGGCAACAAGTACGTTACCGACTGCAAGAGCGAGGTCAACGAAACGAACGGGGTTATAAAGCTCACGGTTCGCATAGTGACCACGGCGGAGGCAAGCTCGGCCGAGCTGACCCGACAGCTGCAGGCGTCCATCAAGGACTGCGTTGAAAAGAACGGCGGAATAAAGCTCGGAAGCGTTGACGTGCTGGTCGAAAACACCCTGAACACCCGCGGCAAACGCGTGGAATGAGGACAATACAGTGAAAGATTTTTTCAAAACCTTGCTTATCGAACATAAGTGGCTCCTCCTGTTCGTGTTCGTTGCGCTGATAATCGGCGTTCTGATTCTCACGATAAACTTTTGGCGCACGCTTTTAATCCTGCTGCTCGTGGCAATTGCAGCCATATTCGGCTACCTTATGGACAGGGGCGGCATTGAAAACGTAAAGGCCATGTTCGCCCGAATATTCAGCAGGAGAAGCAAGCTATGAACCGAGCCTTGGTGCGCGAGGTCGCAATGAAGATTCTCTATGCCGAAGTTGTCGGCGGTGCGGAGGACAAGGACTCGGTTATAGAGCAGTCCGAGTTCATCGACGACCTCGACACAAAGGATATGGAGTTTTTGAACAACATCCTTTTAGGGGTTAGGGAGCACAGGGCGGAGATAGATACGAGGATTGCCGAGGGCTCAACCTCCCGCAGCCTCGATCAGATTCCAAAGATAGAGCTGACGCTGCTGCGAATCGCCATCTACGAGTTTTTATATGAACCTACAATCCCGATAGGAGCCGCTATAAGCGAGGCGGTTGTCCTCGCCAAAAAATACGGCGACGTCAGGAGCTATGCCTTTGTAAACGCCGTGCTTGCAGCGGTATCCAAAACGGTTGAGAGATGAAACTTTATATAGGTATTGACACAAGCTGCTACACCACTTCTGCAGCCTGCATCGACAAGAATAAGGGCATCGTCTGCGATTTGCGGACGGTGCTTTCGGTATCTTTGGGCGAGCGGGGCCTGCGCCAGAGCGAGGGCGTGTTTCAACACGTCAAAAACCTGCCCCCGCTGCTTGAACGGCTGTTCGACGGCATAGACCCCAAGGACGTAGGCGCAATAGGCGTTTCAACCCGTCCTACGGATAGGGAGGGCTCCTATATGCCGGTGTTCTTGGCGGGTGCGCAGCAGGCTCGGGGGCTTGCTGCAGTGCTCAGGGTTCCGCTTTTTGAAACGGAGCATCAAAGGGGGCATATCAGAGCTGCCCTCTTGGGCAACGGGGAGCTTTGGGGCAAGGAGTTCTACGCCGTCCACCTTTCGGGCGGCACAACCGAGGTCTTGGCGGTGGACGAAAACTTAAAGGTTCATAGCTTGGGCTGCTCAACCGACCTGCACGCAGGTCAGTTCGTGGACAGGACGGGGGTCATGCTCGGCTGCAGCTTTCCCGCAGGCAGGGCGCTCGAAGCCCTCGCAACGGAGGCAAGAGGTAAGGACATAAAGATTCCCTCCTCGGTGCGGGGCTTGACCTGCTCGTTTTCGGGGGCAGAGAGCTTTGCGAGGCGGTGCTTTGAGGGCGGTGCGGACAAAACGGAGGTTGCATATGCGGTCTATGACTGCCTTTTAAGGACGCTGCAAAAACTTCTGACTAACCTGTTTGACAGGGAGGGCGAACGCCCCGTGCTGCTCTGCGGCGGGGTGGCGTCAAGCGGGCTGCTAAAAAGCCTGCTTTCGGAGAGGTTCAAAAAGGAGCTTTACTTTTCAAAGCCCGCCCTCTCCTCGGACAATGCGGTGGGCGTAGCCTACCTTGCTATGGACTCAACCAACGCTTGAGTTTTCAAATCAATCACAGCTTGTTTGACGAAAATCTGCGGGGCGGTATATGCTGTTTGTGAAATCAAGAGGAGGACAAACACCATGGAAAACAATTTCGACATGATAAAGATTGGCGGCAGGATAGCAATCCTTCGCAAGGCAAACGGGCTGACGCAGCAGGAGCTTGCGGACAGGCTGCACATCAGCTTTCAGGCGGTAAGCAACTGGGAGCGGGGCGAGTCGATGCCCGACATAGGCAAGCTCGTCGAGCTGTCGGATATCTTGGGCATAAGCGTTGACGGACTGCTCGGCAAGGGAACGACGCACGCTCCCAAGAAACAGGAGAAGGTTGTTCACGTTAATGTTGAACCCAAGCCCGACGAAGCGGAAGCGCAAGACAAAACCGAGGGCTTCAACCTTCTGATGGAGCTTGCCCCGTTCATCGACGAGGAGACCTTGGACAATATGGTGCTGAACAGCTGCGAAAAGCTCACCCTTTCTCAGATGATTGCGCTTGCCCCGTTTCTGTCCGATGACACCCTCGACAAGATAGCCATAGACGCTCAGGGGAAGGCCGACGGCAAAACGCTCATAGCCATAGCCCCGTTTTTAAGCTCGGAAACGCTTACAAAGCTCGCTGAAAAGCTTTTTTCAGAGGAGCTTTGATTCATAAGCTCCCCCATGGCTGCATATGGTAGCTTGGGAGGACAACCAATGAAGTATCGAATCGACTTTAAGCGGCTTTTGCTCGTAATATTGACCCTTATAATAGGCGCAGTCCTGCTGCGTCTCTGCTTTTCTTCCTGTTCAAAAAGTGCGGCTCCCGAGGCGGAGGACACGATGGCCCCCACAATGATTCCGATAGAGGTGAGCTTTGAGCGCATAGAGGGCGAACCTGTAGCCGAGACGGAAGGCCCCACTGCAACGCCGCAAGCGGACAGCGAGATTACGGTGTACAACCACCGAACGGACGAGCTTATAAAGATGCCGCTTGAGACCTACATAGAGCGGGTCGTTTCGGCTGAAATGCCCGCCTCCTTCGACTTGGAGGCACTCAAGGCGCAGGCGGTGGCAGCCCGAACCTTCTCCTGCTACTGCATACTGCATAGAGGCTGCGGCAGCAACGAAGAAGCGGACATCTGCACCAACAGCCAATGCTGCCAAGCCTATACCGAGGAGGTTTCCGAGCGGGTTTGCGAGGCGGTACAAGCCACCTGCGGCGAGGTCATGCTCTACGACGGCGAGGTCATAGAGGCGCTGTTTCATGCCTCCTCGGGCGGCAGCACCGAGGACAGCGAGAACGTGTTTTCGGCTGCAAGACCCTACCTTCGGGCTGTGGCGAGCCTAAACGAGGTGGGCAGCAGGCAGCAGGGCGAGGTGAGGCTCAGCCTTTCGGACTTGATAAAAAAGGTCAATTCCGCCTATCCAAACGCCAACCTCAAGGTAAAAAACCTCATAGAGCAGGTTGGAATCGAAAGCCGATTTGAAAGCGGCAGGGTGGAGACGCTTCGCATAGGCGAAACAACGATAACGGGCAAGCAGGCCCGCAAGCTGTTTTCGCTCGACAGCACGATGTTTGAAATAATGTTCACCGATGAGGAAATTGTGTTTACGACCAAGGGCTTTGGGCACGGCGTGGGCATGAGCCAAAGCGGAGCCAACGGCATGGCACAGAGCGGGAGCGATTATATAGAGATACTTTTGCACTATTACACGGGCGTTACAGTTTCGGAATATACCTTGCCGCAAGAGCGGTGAGAAGCCCGCAGGGTATTGACAGGAGCCCAAACCACGGCGCATAGACGAGGACTGAGGTGCCTATCGTAAACGTTGCCACAAGCAGCTGCCCCGCATTGAACAAAAAGGCGCCCAAAACGCTCAGCCCAAAGAGGCTCACCCCCCTTTTTTCATGGAGCAGGCACATCCCCAAGAGCGACAGGGCGGTACCTAAGAGCGAGTACATGAGTGCTGCAACCCTGCCAAAAAGCAGCGAAAAGAGCAGGCAGCGCAAGAGCCCAACGATGCAGGCAGCGCCCCTCCCCTCGTTTTTTAGGGCATACAGCACCGCAACGTTTGCAAGCCCGATATGTATGGGCAGTGGCGGGATGGGGTAGGGCAAAACGCTTTCAACATATTGCAGCACGAGCGCAACTGCGATGAGCAGGGACAGCCTCGTCAGCTTTTTAGTGTCAATACGTGACATCGTCCACCTCCGAAGCCTCGGTCACTATCGTCACGCTGAGACGGTTGGGCAGGCAGATTAGCGGGTGAAGCGGAGTGCAAGCCCCCCTTTGGCAAAGCCCGTCCTCGCAGTCGGCATGGGTTATATAAACCTCACCGTTCAATATTTCCACCGTGTTGCCCTCGCACTCTATAACGGCGTTGCGGTTCAAGGGCCCCTCGTAGAGGATTGTGCCGTCTTGCTCAATGCGCACACGGTCGCCGCCCCCCCTAAACAGAGGGATGAGCGCAGCAAACGACAGGAGCAGCACGATTGCGATTATGAGAAAGTCAAAACGCTTCAATCAGCACCTCCGTTACGGTTCCGTCGGCTTGAATCAGGACGGCGGAGATGTTGTTTTCGTACAGGAAGGCGGAACCCTTTTCAAAGCCCATCACAAAAACCGCAGTCGAGAGGGCATCCGCAAGTGCCGAGCTTTCGCAAACGATGCTCACGGAAACGAGATCGCTTTTTGCGGGCGAGCCGGTCTCGGGGTCGAATATGTGGTGATAGAACACCCCGTCATAGGTAAAGTTGCGCTCGTAGGAACCGCTGGTGACCACCGAGCAGTCGAAAATCTCAACGCTTCTTATAAGGGAGGAATCGAAGGGGCTTTTTATCCCGATTTTCCAAGCGGAGGAGCCGTTTTTCCTGCCCACGGCATAAACGTTTCCGCCGAGGTTTATCGTGCCCGTGCAGCCGTAGCTTCGGTAAATTTCGGCAAGGCAGTCGGCAGCATAGCCCTTGCCGATGCCGCCCAAGGCTATGCGCTGCCCCTCTTTAAGCCTTGCGCTCATAGTGTCAAAGTCAAGCTCCACTGCGGTGTAATCGCAGAGGGCGGCAGCTTGCAGGCGGGCGTCCTCATCGGGAACGGTTTCGCCCGAAAAATCATCCCACGCCGAGAGTATGGAGCCTATCGTGGGGTCGAAGGCACCGTCTGTCAGCCTTGCGTATTCCAAGGCGAGCGACAGGGCTGAAAAGCTGTCCGCATCGAGGACGCACCACTGGCCAAAGGCCTCGTTGAGCGCATTCAGCGGGCCGCTGCCCTCGTGATAATCGAGGCTGTAATCAAGCTCGTAGAGCCTTTGCGAGCAGGCGTCAAGGCAGGCTGCGGCATCCTCGCCGTAGCAGGTCAAAACGACGCTCGTGTCCATAGCAAAGAGCGTTACGGACTCGGGGGTGGCGGCTTGGGAGCAGCCCAAGAGCAGGAGCAAAATTAAAACGAAGGCAAGCCTTTTCATGCCTGCATTATATCAAAGAATGCGGGAGCATACAACAAAAAAGGCTTTTGCAGGATGATTCAATCTTGCAAAAACCTCTTATGACAAAAATGAGTTTGCTTTTTTGCAATCAGTGTCAGGGGTTCGAGCTTTGGTCGGGTTCCGCCGAGCTGCCTTCGGAAGGTTCGGCGCTGTTGCTTGCGGCAGGTTCCACAGTGGGCTCCGTCGTAGGCACGACGGTCGGGGCTGCCGAGGGTCGGGTTGTAGCCTGCGGCGAGGGGGAACTCGTAGGCGTCGTTTTGCCGTCGTCGCAGGAACAGCCTACGGCCGTTGTCAGCAAGAGGGCGGCAAGACAAAGAGTAATCCACAGCTTCTTCAAGGGACATACCTCCGTTTCTTTGGTGATACAAGGAGTTTGCCCCGATTATGGGTTGACTATACGCAGCCCGTTTTTTCCTAATTTTTTACATTCAATCAATACAAAATCGTTTCTCGGAAAGCATAAGACCTTGGGTTCGAGCCGATTTTCCCTAAGGAGGCAGAGCAGCGTGCAAAGGTCGTGAACGGGATAGCACATATAGAAGGTGCCCCCGTTTTTCAAAAGCAAAAATGCAGAGCGCAAAAAGTCGGAGAATTCCGCATGGCTCTGATGGCGGGCAAGGGCTATGCTCGAATTTTGACTGACGTTGCCCTTTTGAAAGTAGGGCGGGTTGCAGACGACGCATTCAAAGCTGCCGTGGCCGAAGAAGTCGGGCGCAGCCTTGCAATTCAAAAGCAGAAAATCAATCTCCTGCCCGTTCAGCGCAGCGGACTTCCTTGCAAGCGCAAGCTGGGCTTCGTTTATATCAATGCCCACATAGCGGCATTTGTAAACGGCGTCGCCCAAAATCGCAAGGATGCCGTTGCCGGTGCCGAGGTCGAGAACCCGCTGCCCCCTCTTGGGCACTGCAAAGCGGTGGAGGAGTATCGAATCCTCCGAAAAGCACCCGAGGGCCTCATCCTGATAGATGCGATAATGTTCAAATTGCAGCGATTCCAAGCGTTCCATATGCCATTATACCCTACTTGCTTAGATTTGTAAAATAGGATATACTGTAAACCATGGAAAAAAGAGTGAACGGAAACATCAGCGGAATAAGGGACAGCATAATAGAGCGCATAGAGCAGCTTTATTTACAGGAGCAACAGGGCGGCGAGTTCCTTTCAAACGAACTCATGCTCATGCTCTCGGAGCTCACCGAGCTTATCGGCAGGGAAATTTCGGTCTTGATAAGCCGAAGCGGGCGGATTGAGGACGTCTCAATAGGCGACGCCAACACGGTCTCCATGCCCGATATCCACATGGCGAGAAGCCTCGACAGGCTCTGCGGCGTGCGCTGCGTGCATACCCACCCCAACGGCAGCGGCATTTTGAGCGAGGTAGATATAGGCACATTGAACGCCAAGCGTTTCGATGCAATGACGGCCGTGGGCGTGGCGCAGGGCAAGCCCACAAGCGTATGCACGGGCTTTGTGGAGGTCACTTCGGAGGGCGAGCATGTGCCCCTGATATACGGGCCTTACCGCTATTTCGAGCTGCCGCAAAAAAGGCTTTATGAGGCGATATACGAGGCGGACAACAGGCTAAAGTCCTCGGCGTACGAGGTTGCCGAGGTGCAGCCGCAGCGGGCGGTTCTGGTCGGAATCGAGGGCAACGAGGGCTATGATTCGCTTGGCGAGCTGGAGCAGCTTGCATACACCGCAGGCGTTGTCGTGGTGCATAAGGAGCTGCAGCGCAGGCGGGGCATAGACACCGCCACCTACATAGGCTCGGGCAAGGCGGAGGAGCTTCGCCTAATTTCAAGGGCGGTCGAGGCGGACGTTGTGATATTTGACGATGAACTGAGCGCAGTTCAAATGCGAAACCTCGAGGAGCTTTTTGCGCTGCCGGTCATCGACCGCACGATGCTGATACTCGACATCTTCGCTGCAAGGGCGAATACGAGCGAGGGCAAGCTGCAGGTGGAGCTTGCGCAGCTTAAGTACAGGCTGCCGAGACTTTTGGGCATGGGGCTTGCGCTTTCAAGGCAGGGCGCCTCCTGCGTCGGCATGAGAGGCCCCGGCGAAAAGAAGCTCGAGGTGGACAGACGCCGAATAAGGCGCAGGGTGTTCGAGCTTGAACAGGAGCTTAAAACCGTGGAAAAGCAGCGTGCCTTAAAGCGCAGTGCCCGCAGCAAAAAGGGACTGCCGATAGTTGCGCTCGTGGGCTATACCAATGCCGGAAAGAGCACGCTTTTGAACCGCTTGACCGAAAGCTCCGTGCTCGCCGAGGACAAGCTGTTTGCTACCCTCGACCCCGTCATCCGCAAGCTGACCCTAAAAAGCGGGGCTGAATGCCTGCTCTCCGACACCGTAGGCTTTATAAACAAGCTGCCGCACGACCTCGTCTCGGCGTTCCGCTCAACCTTGGAGGAGGTGAGGGAGGCGGACTTGATTCTCCATGTAATCGATATCTCCTGCCCGCATTACGACGTTCAAATGCGGGTCGTAGAACAGGTTCTAACCTCCCTAAATGCGATAGATACGCCGAGAATAAACGTATATAATAAAACAGATCTCGTAGATGAGCTGCCAAACTTCAAAAACGGGAACATAGGCATAAGCGCAGCGTCGGGTGTAGGGCTTGAGGAGCTTTTAGAGCTTGTCGAAGCAAAGCTCAACGAGGCGTCGGTGCGAGTGACGCTTACAATTCCGTACGAAAAATACGGCAGCGCAGCGGCGATAAGGGGACTGGGCACACTTTTGAAGGAGAGCCATTCGGACGAGGGCGCGGTCTTGGAGCTTTTGATAGATCGCAATAAGCTCTGGCAGGTAGAACAATTCACAAAATAGACAAATTCATGGCTTGACAAGCCCGCCTTATGCTCCTATAATAGTTAGGTGACTAACAATAAGTCGATTAACTAACGGAGGAACGATGGAATATAAGGAGATAGGAAAGCGGCTGATGAAGATAACCAAGCTGCGAAAGGATATGATATGGAAGCTGACCAGCGACGACAGTATGCACTTTGGGCAGCTCCCGATTCTCGAATTTATCAAGGAACACGACGGCTGCATACAGTCCGAGATTGCCATAGGCAGGGGAGTGACGGCGCCGACGATAGCCGCAAGCTGCAAGCGCTTGGAGCAGTCGGGGCTTATAAGTCGCTGCGCCGACGAAAACGACCGAAGGATAAACAGGCTCTACGCAACCGAGCGGGGCAGGCTGCTCTCGCAAAAGTGCAGGGAGGCGTTTGACGAGATGGACAGGCGCTGCTTTTCGTCGCTTTCCGAGGAGGAGCTGCATACTTTGGTGGGGCTGTTGGATAAGATAATTAGCGGAATCGAGGTGGAAAAATGATTTACTATGTAAAGAGACTGCTTTCGTATGTCAAAGAATACAAGTTAGTCTCAATCTTCACGCCGATATTTATTATATTGGAAGTGCTTTTAGAGGTTGCAATCCCGATGCTCATGGGCAAGATGGTTGACGTTGGCATTGCAACGGGCGATATCAACTACGTCATAAAAATGGGCGTTTTAATGGTCTTGATGGCTTTAGGCGCCTTGGTGTTCGGCTCGCTTTCGGCGGGCTTCGGCTCAAAGGCGGCGATGGGCTTTGCCAAGAACGTGCGCATGGCGTTGTTTGAAAAGATAGAGAACTTTTCGTTCAAGAACACCGACAAGTTCACCACGCCCTCCCTCGTTACGAGGCTGACGCAGGATATAACCTATTTGCAGCAGGCTTACATGATGTCGTTGCGCATGATGATGCGAAGCCCGACCATGCTTGTAACCGCCACGATAATGGCGATAGGCATATCCGGCGAGCTTTCGCTGATACTGCTCTTGGCAATCCCGCTGCTTGCAACCTCGCTTGCGATAATTGCGTTAAAGACCTATCCCCGCTTTATCGAGATGCTGAAAAGGTACGACGCTTTGAACGCATCGGCACAGGAAAACTTGATAGCCATAAGGGTTGTCAAGGCGTTTGTGCGCAGGGATTACGAACGCAAGAAGTTCAACGAGAGCGCCGAGGGCGTTAAAAAGGCGCAGCTCCGTGCCGAGAAAATTTTGATACTGACCTCCCCAATCATGCAGCTGATAATGTACGGCTGCATAGTTGCGGTGGCATTGATAGGCGGCGGCAAGATTGCCGTAGGCGGCATGGAATCGGGCGCCTTGATGAGCTTTTTCAGCTATATCACGAGCGTTTTGATGTCGCTGATGATGATATCCATGGTGTTTATCAACATGGTGCTTTCGGCAGCAAGCGCAAAGCGCGTTGTCGAGGTCTTGGACGAGGTTCCCGCGATCGATGAAAACACCGATTCTAAAATCGAGGTTTTGGACGGCTCCGTGGTGTTTGACAGCGTCAACTTCTCCTACACCGACGACCCCAACAATCTCACGCTAACCGATATAGACCTGCACATTAAAAGCGGCGAGACGATAGGCATCATAGGCGGCAGCGGCAGCGGCAAGACCTCGCTGGTGCAGCTGATACCGAGGTTGTACGACGTGTACTCGGGCAGGGTTTTGGTAGGCGGACACGATGTTAGGGAGTATTCCACCGAAGCCTTGCGGGAGAGCATAGGCATGGTCATGCAAAAGAATGTGCTGTTTTCGGGCACGATTAGGGATAACCTCCTCTGGGGCAAGCCCGACGCTACGCAGCAGGAGCTTGAAGAGGCTGCAAAGGCTGCCTGCGCCCACGACTTTATCATGGGCTTTGAAAAGGGCTACGAGACCGATTTGGGTCAGGGCGGCGTAAACGTTTCGGGCGGGCAGAAGCAGCGGCTCTGCATAGCGAGGGCTTTGCTCAAAAAGCCCAAGATTCTGATATTGGACGACTCCACCTCGGCGGTGGACACGGCTACCGATGCCTCGATATTGGAGGCGTTTAGGACGCAGTTTGCGGGCGTGACAAAGTTTATAATTGCGCAGCGAATCCACTCGGTCATGGATGCCGACAGGATAATCGTCTTGAACGAGGGCAGGATTGACGCCGTAGGCACGCATGAGGAACTGCTCAAAAACAACCTGATATATCAAGAGGTTTATCATTCACAGCAGAAGGGGGTGGCATAAGATGGCAGGCCCGAGAACCAAACAATTCAACAAACCCAAGGATATGAAAAAGACCTTTATAAGGCTTGCATCCTATCTAAAACCCCACCGCTGGATCCTTTTGATTATTGGAATAGCCCTGATAATCGCAGCGGTTGCAACCGTGCTCGGCTCCTACATGCTAAAGCCGATACTCAACGAGGCGGTGCGCCTGTTTACCGAGGGTTCGAGCGACTTTACGGCGTTTTTCAAACTCGTGGCAACGCTTGCGGCAATCTACATCGTGGGCGCAGGCTGCAACTACTTGGGGCAGAGGCTGCTCCTAAACGTTTCAACGAGCACGCTGCTTAGGATACGCAAGGAGATGTTCGGGCATCTTCAGAGGCTGCCTTTGCAATACTTTGACAAGCGGACGCACGGCGAGATTATGAGCAGGTTCACCAACGATACCGACACGCTTCGAGAGATGATGTCGCAGGCGCTGCCCAACGTGCTTACAAGCGGGCTTACGATAATCGGCGTGCTTGCGTTCATGATTGCAATGAGCTGGCAGCTCACGCTCGTGGTCTTGGGCGCATTTGCGGTGATGCTTTTGGTCGTTACAAAGCTCGGCAAGCGCAGCGTCAAGTTTTTCAGAAAGCGTCAGACGGCGCTTGCGGGAACCAACGGCTTTGCCGAGGAATACATAGAGGGGCAGCGTGAGATTAAGCTGTTCAACCGTGAGAAGAAGGCGGTTTCCGACTATGAAAAGTTGGCAGAGGAGCTTAGAACCTCTTCAACGAGCGCAACCACCTATTCGATGATTCTAATGCCCATAATGGGCAACATGAACTACATCCTCTACGCACTCGTGGCGGTCTTGGGCACGGCAATGATGATACACGGCGGCGAAATGGGGATAATGGACGTCGGAACCTTGGGCGCATTTTTGCAGTATTCACGGCAGTTTGCACAGCCCATTACACAGGTTTCGCAGCAGGTGAACGTCATTTTGAACGCCCTTGCGGGTGCAGAGCGCATCTTCGCCCTGCTCGACGAGCCTGAGGAGGTTGACGAGGGCAAGGTCACGCTGAAAAAGAAGGACGGAGGCTCTTGGGTCTGGGTTTGTGACGGCGAGGAGATTCCGCTTAGGGGCGACGTGAGATTTTTCGACGTAACGTTTAGCTACGACGGAACCACCGAGGTACTAAAGAACGTCTCGCTCTACGCAAGGCCCGGCGAAAAGATAGCCTTTGTCGGCAGCACGGGTGCGGGCAAGACCACGATAACCAACCTGATAAACAGGTTCTACGACGTGCAAAAGGGCAGGATAACCTATGACGGAATAGACGTCAAGGATATCAAAAAGGACGACCTTAGAAGGTCGCTGTCCATGGTTTTGCAGGACACCCACCTGTTCACCGGAACCGTAAAGGACAACATTCGCTACGGCAAATTGGATGCCACCGACGAGGAGATAGTGGCGGCTTGCAAGCTCGCAAATGCAGACTTCTTTATAAGGCATCTGCCGCAGGGCTATGATACGGTGTTGACGGCGGACGGCGCAAACCTCTCGCAGGGGCAGAGGCAGCTGCTTGCCATAGCCCGTGCTGCGGTTGCCGACCCTCCGGTGCTGATACTCGACGAGGCCACAAGCTCGATAGACACGAGGACCGAGGCACTTATCGAGAAGGGCATGGATAGGCTCATGAAGGGCAGAACCGTGTTCGTTATCGCACACAGGCTGTCCACGGTCAGAAACTCCAATGCGATAATGGTATTGGAGCACGGCGAGATTATCGAGCGGGGCGACCACGAGGACCTTCTAAAACAGGAGGGCAAGTACTACCAGCTCTACATGGGCATGTTTGAGTTGAGTTAAGGGCTTAATGAGAATGCCCGCTAAGTGATGGAAGCATTCCTTCTTTGGCGGGCATATTTTATTACAAGAAAGACTAAAATTCCAAGGCTGATATACTGCGAAAACGAGAACGGCCCGAACACGCCCCGCATCTCATCGCCTCGGAAAAACTCTATGATAAACCGAAATACGGAGTAGAACAGCAGATAGACGTAGGTGAGCTTGCCCAAGAGCCGTTTGGATTTGAAAAGCAGGATTAGAAGGGCGATAAACAGCAGGAGGTTAAAGCCCGACTCCACAAGCATGATGGGAAAGTGGGTCGATTCAACCCCGTGGGAAATTACCCTAACGCAGAGCGCACCGTCGTAGGGCAGCCCGTAGCAGCAGCCGCCGAAAAAGCAGCCGACCCTTGCGATGCAGTGAAACAGGGGAATGGTAACGGCAGTGATATCAAAGGCGGTTCTGCAATCGGGCTTGACGAGGCGGGGCAGCAGCAGGGCAAGGGACAGGAGATAGCCAATCAGCCCACCGTAGAATACGATGCCGGACTTGGAAACCATATCCCAAAAGTCGCTGCCCACATATTTGTAATAGTAGGGAGCGTAGGAGATGGCGCCGAACAGCTTTGCGCCGAGGATGAGCCCGAGAAATGAGAATATCATGCAGGGAAGGATGCGCATCCATTCCTGCTTCTTTTTAATACAGAGAATCAGCGCAGCCACATATACGGCTATCACGCCGTAAATGGAAAAGGCGCTGTACGAGAGCGGGTTAAAACCTGTAATCGAGTCCAACAAATTGTTCATGAGCCCATTATATCCAATGACTAATCGCTTGACAAGGAGAATTTCGGCGCAATATGTTCCTAAAAAGCGGAGAAATAATGATAAAGTTGTGAACTTTCGTCTAAGCTATTGATTATTTTATAGCGGACTCGTTATAATTAGTAGAAATTAAAGCAAGGAGAAAAAGAATGAACATAAAGTATTATTACAATTATGTAGCTATCGTGGAATCAGGAAGCCTGACTGCAGCCTCAAGAAAGCTGCGCATCGCTCAGCCGGCGCTCAGCAACCAGATTAAAACGCTCGAGCAAATCTACGGAACGAGACTGTTCTATAGGGGTGCCCGCAGGTTGGAACTCACCGATTCGGGCAGAGTTTTGTACAATAAGGCAAAGGCCATCATCGAGATGGAGAACGAGGCCAAGAACGAGATTGCCAGCAGCTTTGCGGGCGTCAGCGGCACCTTGAGAATAGGCGTTGGGCATTCGGAGATCAACCCCACCCTGTACCGTGCCTTGGGAATGTTTGCCAAGGAGTATGACGGGGTCGACATCAGGGTAACCGAGGCTACGAACGACGTTTTGCAGCGCGCCATGCTCACCGGCGAGGTGGAGGCAACCTTCATCCGCAGCACGAGTGAGCCGGGCGAACACTGCGAAGTGGTTTACCAAAACCGCAATCGCATGGTTGCCGCCTATCTTAAGGGCTCCGAGTACGAGAAGGCATTTAAGAACAAGGAAGCAGGCGCCAAGGAGCTTTCCGAGGTTCCCTTGGTAATGATAAACGAGGGCTCGGCACAGCTCCGCACCCTGATAAGGCGGGCGGGCGTCAACCCGCATTTCCGCTGCATCTGCAACAACAGCACCAAGACCACCTTGCAGGCAGCCGCCGACGGCGTAGGCGTTGCGATAGTCCCCGAGGGCACGATAGCCGAGCAGGGCTACACCAACCTTGCCTACACTCCGCTCGAGGAGAAGCTTGCACCGATGCCGACGCTGTGGATTTTAACGCTCAAAAAGAAATTCCGCTCCCCGATTGTCGAGAATTTCCTAAAGATATACGCAAAGGAAATCGGAATCGAGCTTACCGGAATCGAGTAAGCGGAGATAAGGCTGTATGAAAAGAGCTTTATGTTTAATCTTCGCAATACTGCTTTTAACGGCGGTAGGCTGCAATAAGGAGGAGGAAGAAGCTGTGTCGGATCAATCCCAAAACCCCGTAGCCACGATAACGATGGCGGACGGCGGAGTCATCACCCTTGAACTTTATCCGGACCAGGCTCCGGAATCGGTCAAGAACTTCATTTCGCTTGCCAACAGCGGCTACTATGACGGCTTGATTTTCCACAGGGTCATCTCGGGCTTTATGATTCAGGGCGGCTGCCCCGACGGAACGGGTTACAGCGGTCCCGGGTACACCATTAAGGGAGAGTTCATGGACAACGGTGTTGACAACAGCATCTCCCATGTAAGGGGAGTTCTTTCGATGGCAAGGAGCGCATCATACGATTCGGCAGGCAGCCAGTTCTTTATCTGCCATGCGGACTCCACCTTCTTGGACAAGCAGTATGCCGCCTTTGGCGTGGTGACCTCGGGTATCGAGGTAGTCGATGCGATAGCTGCGGTGGAAACCGATTCGAATGACAAGCCTCTAACCGATCAGGTGATTGAGAGCATTCGGGTGGAAACCTTCGGAATTGAGTACGGAGAACCCGAAAAACTGTCATAATTCTCCAACAGCCTCGCATAAAAAAAGCGGGGCTGTTTTGCTTTTGGGCTTGCAATAGGGCGCAGGAGCGTTTATAATAAGGTATAGAAACTTTCGGAGGAAATACAATGAATATTAAAAGATGGCTGATATTGTTCTTAGGACTCGTACTTATAATGCTGCCGCTTAGCGTAGGCATGGCGGTGACGGGCATCATGGGCGACACGGACGGCAACAACGAGGTTACGGCAAACGACGCCGCCCTGATTTTAAGAGATGTTGTTCAGATTGATGAATTCGATTACACGCAGGAGGTCTTGGGCGATTTGGACCATGACGGAAGCATAGCGGCTGCGGACGCTGCGCATGTGCTTAGATTCATCGTCCAGCTCAACGACAAGGTTGAACTCGTGTTCGAGCAGGAGTCCGAGGACTTCTCCTTCATCCCCGAAGCCAACGAGGCGGAGATTACCGGCTATAACGGCGAAGCAAAGGACATTGTGATTCCCGAAACGCTCACCGGACATCCGGTGGTGTCGATTAAGGCAGGCGCATTCGAGGGCTTGGAGCTAAATTCAATAACCTTTGAGTGCGGGCTTATCGACGGAATAGTCGAAGCGGGCATCCCCGACGGAACCGTCATCTACTATCCCGCAGATTCAGAGGAAGATTGGGTAGGGCTTCAAGAGCAGCTCCCCAACTGTCCGGTGGTACCCGTAGGCACGGTTGCGGTGACGTTTGAAGTTTCCGATACGGTTCAGACCTACGACGGCACGCAAAAGAGCATAACAGCGGTTCCCTCGGTTGCCGACGCTCCGTTTAGCATTGTCTACTCGCAAAACGGCGAGGTTAAAACCCCGATTGCGGCAGGCGTTTACGACTATCAGATAAGCATAGATCATTCGACCTACATAGCGAGCGGAACCAACCTTAGCGGCACGCTCACGATAGAGAAGGCGACCTACGATATGACGGGCGTGACCTTCTCGGACGCCACCTATGTGCAAAACCTCCAAGACCCAAACGAGACCTACTCGATTGAAATTTCGGGCACGCTGCCCGAGGGCGTCACGGTCTCCTACTGGCTCGGTGAAACGGAGTTCACCCCGCAGCGGGAGCTTGGCAGATACATGGTCACCGCCAAGTTTGCGGGCGATTATGACAACTACAATGAGATTGGCGATATGAATGCGGTACTCACGATAGAGGAGGCCGACCTAATCGAGGTTGGGTTCACCGTAGAAGGCCTCACCCACACCTATGACGGCACCGAAAAGGGTATCGTCGCCGCCACCGATGCGGCAGTGGAATATCGGATTGAGTACACGCAAAACGGCGCTGCGGCAACGCCCATAAATGCCGGAGCCTACCGCTATGACATCATCGTCACGACCGCAGGCTACAAGGCGGCGGGCGACAACGTGACGGGAACGCTCACGATAGAGAAGGCGACCTACGATATGACGGGCGTGAGCTTTGAAAATGCAGCCTTTGAGCGCGACCCGCAAAACCCCACAGTCCGCACTCTAACGATTTCCGGCACGCTGCCCGAGGGCGTCACGGTCTCCTATTGGTACAACGATGAGGCGTTCAGCGGAACAAGCGACTTGGGCGAATACGAGATTACCGCCAAGTTTGCAGGCGATGCGGATAATTTCAACGCTATACCCGATATGACCGCAACGCTTACGATAAGCAAGCTCAAGGTGAGCTTCACCGTAAGCGGTCTCACCCAGACCTATGACGGCGAGAGCAAGGCGATAACCGCCACCCCGTCGGTGGAGGGCGTGGGCTTTGAGGTAAAGTACCTAAGCGGCGGCTTGGAGGTAACGCCCCAGAATGCGGGCACCTATACATACGAAATAAGCCTCACCAACAGCGGCTACGAGCTTACGGGCGACAACGTAACCGGAACGCTTACGATAGCGAAGGCGACCTACGATATGTCGGGCATCACCTTCCCGAACGGGGAGTTTGAACAGAATAACGAGAATCAGCTTCAATACTTCTCGATTGAGATACAGGGCACGCTGCCCGAGGACGTCAGCGTTTCCTATTGGCTCGGAGACCTTCCGTTTACAGCTCAGAGCGCACAGGGAACCTATATCGTCACCGCAAAGTTCTTGGGCGATTCCGTAAATTACAACGCCATACCCGATATGACTGCCACGATGACGATTAAAAACTCATGGACCCCGGGGTGGCTCAGCATACCTATTAAACCTTGGAGGACGGCTTGCGCAGAAAGTTAATTGCAAGCGGAATAATTATTGCACTGCTCGCGCTGCTCTTTGTGAGCGCGGGCAGTTTTGCATATGCCCGTTCGAACATGGGCGATTTGAACGGCAACGGCGAGCTGGATGCAGCCGATGCGGCGCTGCTTTTGCGCCACCTTGTAAAGCTGGAGACCCTGTCTCCCGAACAGCTTGCGCTTGCCGATGTGGACGGCAACGGGGACATCTCCTCCAACGACGCCTCGGTGATTCTCAGATACTTGGCAAAGGTGCAAAAGGTAATCGGCCCCTGCGTTGTAAACTTTACGGTCATAGTCACCGCCGATATGGAGGGCGAGGCATGGCCCTACGACACAATAACGGGGGAGCTCACCGGCAGCGCCTTGCACACGGCGGCTTACATCGACTTGGTGCGGGCAAACACCGAGAACAACCTAATCTTGGATGGCGGCAACGGCTTTTTCGGAAGCAACTTTATAAGCTCCGATTCGGAGCTATATCCAATGACGACCGTGTTTACGGATATGGACTACGACGCAGTGCTGCTCGGAAACGAGGACTTTTCACAGGGCTTGCAGAAGCTCAGAACGCAGGTTGACGCTCTAAAGGCCTCGGGCATATCGGTTATTACGGCAAACTACATCAAAAACGACGCAACGACGGCGGAGGCTGAAAATGCGCCGTGGAACGACTGCTCGCCCTACATTATAAAGGAGTTTCAAAACAGCTTTGGGGAGAGCGTAAGGGTGGGCGTTATCGGACTTTCGGATTCCAACTTGGAATACTCCGACGAGTTTTACGGAGTGGGCGGGGTTGAAATCCGCTCAATGCTCGACATGTACCGCTATTACGAGCAGGAGCTTACAGCCAACTGCGATTTTATCATAGTGCTTGCGCACAGTGCGGTTGAGGCGGATGCGCTCGTGGGCGGGGACTACGATTCGAGCGTCAGAGCCCTCGTTGAAAACACCGGCAGCATAGACCTCGTAATCTGCGGGCATTCAATCTTGGACCATCAGGTCGCAATCGAGAACAACAGGGGCATGGAGGTTGCCGTCATAGGCACCGGAGCCGAGGTGCAGACCGTCTGCCACGCCGAGATAAGCTATCACACCATAGACGGCTATGCGATATGTTCGATAGGCTGTATAGATACCATGGAAATAGACCCCAACTATCCGCTCTATCAAAAGCTCTCGCCCATTGCAGAGCAGTTTTCGGACATAGGTAGCACGAGGCTCGGAATGCTCCAAAGCTCCATTCCTCCGATTTACAATCAGCTCATCCCCTCCGATTGGATGACCTTGCTTCACAAAAGCCACATTTGGGCGGTCGAACAGTGGCGGGATGAAAACCTTTCGGACCTCCCTTCGGAGATAATTTCAATAGCCTATCCCTACCTTAATCTAACCGAAACGCTGCACTCGGGCGCACTCACCGTTCGAGATATATACGGCTTTGAGATAGACAACCCAAGCATTACGCTTACGCTCCTAACGGGCAGGGAGCTTAGGGCATGGCTTGAAGCCTATGCCGTAAACATAGAGGGGGACGAGGCTGTATATTCGGTTTACGGAATAAACTATCGGCTCAACCCCAAGGAAACCGAGGGCGAGCGGGTGGTGTACATGGAGCATACCTACGGGGTCGAGATTGGCGATAACGAGGTTTTCACGGTCATAGTTGCCGAAAAGGGCGAGGGCGGCAGCCTGCTTTCGGCATACCTCGAAGAGGACATGGGCACTTGGGCGGACAGGACGATAGAGTTTGAGCTTTCGGGGCTTGAGACCTTGTCTTTGCCCTACCGCATAAGGGCGGCGGGCTTTTTGGCGTATTATCTCGGCAACACCGGAGCCTACAGCCCGCAAACCTACACGACTTGGTCGGTTGTGGAATAGTTTTACAAAACGGTTCATTTGTGATAAGATGTTAATCAAGGAAGGCTGCGCTCGGCTGCGCCGTTTATGGGCGCAGGCGGAGTGAGGATAAGGAGAATTTATGAAACCGTTAGTAGCGATAGTGGGCAGACCCAATGTGGGAAAATCGACCCTGTTCAACCGATTGGTGGGAAGAAGACTTGCAATAGTCGAGGACACGCCGGGCGTGACCCGAGACAGGCTCTATTGTGATGCCGAGTGGCTCGATTATAAGTTCACCCTGATAGACACGGGCGGCATAGAGCCCGCAAGCCTTGATACGATTGCGGTGCAGATGCGAAGGCAGGCGGAGCTTGCGATAGATACGGCCGATGTCATAGTCTTTTTGGTCGATGGCAGGGAGGGGCTTACGAGCGCCGACAGGGAGGTTGCAGAACAGCTTAGGCAGAGCAAAAAGGCGATAGTGCTTGCGGTCAACAAGCTCGACGCTCCTAAATTCAACGATGCCATATTCGAGTTTTATGAGCTGGGCTTGGGCGAGCCCTTGATAGTTTCGGGCGAGCAGGGCATAGGCATAGGCGACTTGCTCGACGAGGTCTGCAAAAACTTTCCCAAAGCCGAGGACGAGGGCGAGGACGAGCGCATAAACATTGCGGTCGTGGGCAAGCCCAACGTAGGCAAGTCGAGCCTTGTAAACGCCCTCTTGGGCGAGGAGAGGTCGATTGTAAGCGAGATTGCAGGCACCACGAGGGACGCCATAGACAGCCCGTTTGAAAGAGACGGTCAAAGGTATGTGATAGTGGACACCGCCGGCATCCGCAGAAAGCGTGCAATCGAGGATGCGAGCATAGAGCGTTACAGCGTCATTCGTTCGCTTGCGGCGGTGCGCAGGGCGGACGTCGTTTTGATAGTCTGCGACGCCGAGCAGGGCCTTAGCGAGCAGGACGTAAAGATAGCGGGCTATGCCCACGAGGAGGGCAAGGCGAGCGTTATAATTGTCAACAAGTGGGATTTGATTGAAAAGGACACCCACACCATGGAAAAGTTCAAAAAGGCCATGATAACGGATCTTGCGTTCATGGATTATGCCCCTTTTCTGTTCATATCTGCAAAAAGCGGGCAGCGGGTGCATAAGGTATTGGAGCAGGTGAGGGAGGTCTACGAGGAGTCGAAAAAGCGGGTGACGACAGGCGCCCTAAACGATGCGCTGAACGAGGCCATTATCATGGTCGAGCCGCCGGCGCATAACGGAAGGCGTTTGAGGCTGTATTATGCAACCCAAGTTGCGGTGCAGCCGCCGACCTTTGTGCTGTTTGTAAACAACGACACGCTCGTTCACTTCTCTTATAAGCGTTACTTGGAGAACTATTTTAGAAAGACCTTCGGCTTTAGGGGAACGCCGATACTGCTTTTGTTCAGAAATAAGGTCAGAGACGAGGGGTAGCATGATTGGAGATTGGAACATATGGGCGATATTGGCGGTTGCTGCGATGGGTTATCTGTTCGGCAATCTCCAAATTGCGGTCATAATATCCAAAATCTATTTCAAGGACGACATAAGGCGGCACGGCAGCGGCAATGCGGGAAGCACGAATATGCTTCGGGTGTACGGCAAGTTGTTCGGGCTTTTGACCTTTGTGGGCGATGCGATAAAATGCGTGGGCGCCGTGCTTTTGGGGCAGTGGATAGGCTCGCTTTTGCAGCTCAACGTCAACCCCGAGGACGCATTGATGATGGGCGGCTACATTGCAGGGCTCATGGTCGTGATAGGACATTGCTTTCCGGCGTTTTTCGGATTCAAGGGCGGCAAGGGAGCCGCAAGCGCACTGGCATATATGTGGATGATTTGTCCGCTTTCGGCAGCGTTTACGACGGTATGCGGGCTTATCATACTCCTGTTTTCAAGGCGTGTTTCGTTCGTCTCGGTAATGGGAGCCGTGCTGTTTCCCATGTTCACCGGACTATTGATAATGGCGCCGCAATTCAAGATAGAGTATCCCTACCTGATATACTTTGTGGTGGCGGTGAGCATCCTCGTGCTTTTAAGGCATATTCCGAACATCAAGCGGCTCGTTCGGGGCGAGGAAAAGGAGCTGAAGGAGCCGAAAAAAAAGGATTAACCGCTTGCCTGCTTTCGAAGTGAGAGCAGGATTTTTCTTTCCAATCTGGAGACCTGAACTTGGGAAATGTTGAGCCTTTCGGCAACCTGAGTCTGGGTCTTGTTTTGAAAGAAGCGAAGCTGCACAATCAGCCTTTCCCGAGGCTGCAAGGAGGACAGGAGCTGTTCTATAAAAAGCCTGTCCTGCGCTTCCTCCTCGAAGGAGGAGGAGCCGAAAAAGTCGAGCAGCGTTGCTCCCTCATCGGTGGCAGCCCCGTCCAAGGACAGGGCAGAGTTTCGGCTTGCAATGGCAATTGCAACCTCCTCCTTGCTAACCTTTAGGGCGGCAGCAAGTTCCTCCACGCTCATGTTCCCGTTCTCCTCGCAGAGCTTATCGATTCGATAGGCAAGCGTCTTAGCCCCCCTCGAAAACTTTATCATGCCGTCGTCGCGCAAGAAGCGCTTGATTTCGCCCGCAATCAGCGGCACGGCATAGGTTGAAAAGCACACGTTGAAGGAGGCGTCAAACCTGCGGATTGCCTTTATAAGCCCTATGGAGCCCAATTGCACGAGATCCTCGTATTCGACCCCTCGGTGCAAAAAGCGCTTGCATACCGAATGAACGAGGGGGAGGTTCTCCGCAACAAAGGCCTGCTCGGCGTCGCTGTCCCCGCTTTGTGCCGCTTTAAGGGCGGTGAGAGCGTCAGGCATCGATTCGGCGTATCGTTTTTTGCAGCACGACGGTGGTTCCGCTTCCGACGGTGGAGGAGACCTCTACCTCCTCCATAAAAGCCTCCATGACCGCAAAGCCCATGCCCGAGCGTTCCAATTCGGGCCTTGTCGTGTAGAAGGGCTTGCGGGCAAGGCTTATATCGGCTATGCCACAGCCCTTGTCCGAGATTGTGGCTGTAAATTTGTTGCCGTCTATCTCACAGCGCATCGTAATGCAGCCGTCGGGTCGGTTTTCGTAGCCGTGGATTATCGCATTGGTCACGGCCTCGGAGATGGCGGTGCGGATATCGGACAGCTCCTCAACGGTGGGATTGAGCTGCGAGGCAAAGGCGGCTGCCACGGCACGTGCAAAGCCCTCGTTCTGGGATACGCTTAAAAACTTTAATTCCATTTCGTTACGGTTCATTACAACCCCCTAAACTCTTTCAATCAGGGCGTACAGCCCCGACATTTTGAAAATTCTGTCAATCGATTGGGACACGCCGCAAACGATAAGTTTGCCGCCTCGAAGGTTCAGCGTGCGGTACCTGCCTAAGATAACGCCGAGGCCTGCGCTGTCCATAAAGGTCACGCCCGACATATCTATCATAAGCTCGCGCACGGACACATCGTGAAGCATGGTATCCATCATAATGCGGGTGCGCTCCGCACTGTGATGGTCGAGTTCTCCAAAGAGCTGCACCGTAAGGCGAGGCCCTCGCTTTGTAGCATTCAATTCCATAAATTGACCTCCGAAAAGTTGTCACTACACGATATTCCGCGGCAGATTCCGCAACCCTTTGAAGAAGAAGGACGGGCTTTGACGAATGCGGACAGGCTTTGTCACATAGGCTTAAACATGAGAAAAATCGGTGCTTTCAGAATCATAGTTTGCGTTTCAATCCTGCTGTTTTTGGTCTTGTCGCCCTCCAAACTCTTGGAGGCAGTGGGCGTCGATTTCTACTTGGAGCAGCTTCAGATTGAAAAACCCGAGTGGCAGGGCACGATAACGCTGTATCACATAGTCAGCGCAAAGACCTACCAAGGCAGCGTAACCTACTATCTTCAAACGCAGGCGGAGGCGTTTGAGCGGAATAATCGGGGCGTGTTCATCGAGGTCATAGGCATGAGCGAGGAGGACTATAAGGAGCGGCTGGAGTATGGGCGAACCCCCGACGCCTTTTCATTCTTTGCGGGCAGCGTGTACCGAGAGCAGCTTCAATTTCTCAATCAGGATTACGGCGGCTTTGTAGAGGGGCTGCGTGCGCTTGAGCAGGCGGTTCCCTACCTGTATTCGGGCTACGCCGCCTGCAAAAACGAGCAGGGGGCGGACGGGGAAACGCTCTGCGCCTCCGAGTTTTCCGCAGCCCGCCTCGGCAGGCTCGGCATAAGCGACGCTGCAGGCTTTTCCGACAACAGGTATCAAAATGCGGTTTTGGACCTGCGCTCCGTAGGCGATTGCATAAGAGCCGAGAAGGTTGTAAATCTGAGCGTAGAGGCGGTGGACAATTTCACCGAGCAGGTCTGCTATCTCGGCATAGCCAAGGGCACGAGCGCAGACAAGGCGTATTGGTGCGAGCAGTTCTTTTTGTGGCTGCTTTCGGACAAGGCGCAGCAGGAGCTTTCAAGCATAGGGGCGTTCTGTGCCAAGAGCGGGGTTGAGCAGGAGTTTTCCTCGAGGCTGCTTGTAGAGCTAAAAACCGCCTATTCGACCGTTACCACGGTGGAGCCCTTTGAATACTACTCCAACAAGGAGGCGCTTTGGGCGGATGCCGCACTTGCCGCAGGCGGCGATGCAGCGGCGGGGGAAAGATTTATTCAAAGACTCGGTGTTGTGCTTTTGTGAAGAGTTTGGTATAATGATAACATGGATAGTTATGTGAATGATCTCATGGCGCTCGGAGCCGTACAAAACGTCCCGCTGTCATCGCTTACGAGCATGAGGGTGGGCGGAGAGGCTGCCTTTGTTCTTAGAATAAGCGATGAGGAGCGGTTCGCTTCTGCGCTTGCCGTCTGCAAGGCAAGCGGGCTGCCCTGCACCCTGATTGGAAACGGCACCAACGTTTTAGCGAGGGATAAGGGCTATAGCGGCTTGGTATTGGTGTTCGACAAGCCGCATTTTGAGGCGGAGTTCAACGGGACCTTCGTTCGGGCGAGTGCGGGCGAGCAGCTTACCTCCCTTACAAAGCGGTGCGTCAAGGCCAACCTTTCGGGGCTTGAGCGGCTCTGCGGAATCCCGGGGACGGTGGGCGGCGCCTGTGCCATGAATGCGGGCGCATACGGCGGCGAGATTGGGGACGTTCTTAGAAGGGTTAGGGTATTCAAGGACGGGGCATTTTGCGATATCGAGGTTTCAAGCACGGACTTGGGATATCGGAAAAGCAGGTTTGCCTACCCCGAATGCATAGTCTTTGAGGCGGTGTTCGAGCTGAAAGAGGACGAGGGCACCGCACGTCAGGTCATGGAGGACTGCCTTAAAAAGAGGCGCAGCAAGCAGCCCTTGGAGTACCCGTCGGCGGGAAGCACGTTCAAGCGACCCGAGGGTCATTTTGCGGGCGAGCTGATAGAACGCTGCGGCTTGAAGGGCGCAAGGATAGGCGGGGCGTCGGTGTCATACAAACATGCGGGCTTTATCATAAACGATAAAAACGCAAGTGCAGACGATGTTTATAAACTTATCGACTACGTGCAAAAGACCGTGTTTGAAAAGACGGGCGTTTTGCTCGAGCGGGAAGTAAAGGATATTTAAGGAGGAGAGTATGTATCTTCTTATCGTCAGCGGCATGAGCGGAGCCGGAAAGTCGCTCGCCCTAAATTCGTTGGAAGAGCTGGGCTTTTTCTGCGTGGACAACCTCCCCTCGCTAATGCTAAAGGAGTTTGTAAGCCTATGTAAAAACGCCCAGCCCGAGATAAAGCGGGCGGCGGTTACGATAGACAGCAGGGAAAGTTTGCTATCGAGAAACTCGAGCGCCGTCATCTCGGCGATAGAAGAGCTCGACACCCCGTACGATGTGCTGTTCTTGGACGCAAGGGACGATGTGCTGAGAAAGCGTTACAACGAGACCCGCCGCCGTCACCCCTTGGGCGAGGCAGGAGAGGCGGAGTCGGGAGTTCGCCGCGAGCGGATATTCTTGCAGGCGATGCGGAACATAGCCACCTACACCGTGGACACGAGCGACATTCTGCCCCGCAAGTTTTCGAGCATGATTTCAAAGCTGCTGCCCGAGATGGAGGAGGCAAAGATTTCGCTCATCATTTCGAGCTTCGGCTACAAGCGGGGCGTGCCCATAGATGCGGACATAGTGCTGGACATGCGCTTTATAGAGAACCCGTTTTACATCGAGGAGCTGCGGGAGCTTTCGGGGCTTTGCAAGGAGGTACACGATTTCGTGTTCTCCCACAAGGAGGCTGTGGAGTTTATGGACGTGGTCGAGGGACACATCCTAAAGATGCTCCCGCTGTACGAGGCTCAGGAAAAGCACATTTTGAGGGTGTGCTTCGGCTGCACCGGCGGCAGGCACCGCTCGGTTGCGGCGGTGGAGGACCTTGCCCGCAGGATGAGGGCAAAGGGACAGGCTGTCAGGATATACCACCGAGACCTCCGCTTCGAGGCTGAGGACATAGAGGCAAGGATAGCGAATAAGGAGATTTAATTTGAGTTTTTCCTCCAAGGTAAAAGAAGAACTTCTGCGGATAAGGCTGAAGGATTCGAGGGTGCGGCTTTCGCAGCTTTCGGGGCTTGTCTTGTCCTGCGGTTCGCTTCGGCTCGGCGGCGGGGCGGCTATAGTCTGCCAAACCGAGAGCTTGGCGGTGGCAAGGCACATCCTTTCGCTTGCCTCGGGGCTTTTCAAGCTCGACTCCGCCTTGGAGATGAAGGAGAGGGAGCACAGGAGAACCCCGCTCATGGTGTTAACGCTCGATGGTGAGGACATAAAAAAGCTGTTGCTTCTAAGCGGCGCAATCTCCGAGGACGGCGAGGGGCTTCACTTCCGTTCGGGCGTGCCTACAAAGTTGATTTCAACCGACGAATGCAGGCGAGCCTTTTTGCGGGGCTGCTTTTTGGGCAGCGGGAGCTGTACAAACCCCAAGCGCAGCTACCATTTGGAGATGGTCTGCAAAAACGAGGCGTTTGCAGAGGAGCTTTGCGCCCTGATAAACGAATTTACGCTCAATGCCAAGTCCGCACAGAGAAAGAATCGAGCTATAGTCTACCTAAAGGACGGGGACGACGTTATGGGCTTTTTGGCCTGCGTAGGCGCAAACGTAGGAGCGATGGAGCTTGAGAGCGTCAGGGTTGAGAAGGAGGTCAGAAACTACCTAAACCGCACCTCCAACTGCGAGAATGCAAACATGGACAAGGCGGCTGCAGCGTCGGCAAGGCAGATGCAGGCGATAAGGAAGATTATGGACAGGGCGGACATATCCAAGCTGCCCCGCTCGTTGATTCAGGCGGCTCAGCTCAGGTTAAACCACCCCGAGGCAACGATAGGCGACCTTGCGACCATGGCGGGCATACAAAAATCGGGCATGAACCACCGCCTCGACAGGCTCATGAAGATAGCAAGGGAGCTGGACTGATGCAATACGGAGCGTTTGCGGAATACTATGATATAATGATGCATGACGTCGATTACGACGGCTGGGCTGACTATATTTCAAGCCTCATCGAGCAGTACGGCGGCGGCAAGCGGCTGCTCGACTGCGCCTGCGGCAGCGGAAGCCTCACCATAAGGCTTTGCGAGCGGGGCTATGAGCTTACGGGCTCCGACCTCTCGCCCGAAATGCTCTTTGAAGCGCAAAAGAAGGCGAAGAGCCGAGGGCTTAACATCCCGTTTGTGCGGCAGGATTTGAAAAACATCTCCCTGCACAGGCCCGTCGACGTTATAAACTGTTCCTGCGACGGCGTGAACTACCTTCTAAGCCTTGACGAGGTGGCTGCCTTTTTCAAATCGGCATGGCGAAACCTCAAGGAGGGTGGGCTTTTGCTCTTCGACTGCTCGACCGAGTATAAGTTAGCGGAGGTGCTTGGAAACCGCTTCATAGGAGAGGACAAAAAGGACTATGCCTACCTGTGGACCAACAGTTACGACGCCCGTTCGCGCCTGATACTCATGGAGCTCAGCTTCTTTGTTAAGGAGGGCGAGCTGTACCGCAGATTCCGAGAAAAGCACCTACAGCGTGCGCATCGCAGGGAGGAGATAGAGGAGCTGCTTATACAATGCGGCTTTGAACATACGGCGTCCTTTGAGGCGTTTACAAGGGAAGAACCCCAAAAGAACGGTCAGCGTATTCAATACGTTGCAAGGAGAAGATGATGGATAGGATTATAAGCGGATTATGCTTGGATGACACTATAAGAATAAGTGCAATAAGCGCAGCGGGCATGATAGAGACGGCACAAAGGACGCACGGACTTTCAAGGGTGGCAACGGCGGCGCTGGGCAGGCAGCTCATGATGACCGCAATGATGGCTGCAAGGCTCAAGGATGAGGACAGCAGGCTTACCACGATAATCGCAGGCGATGGGCTTGCGGGCAATATGGTCTGCAGCGGAAAGCCCGATGGCACGGTCAAGGGCTACACGCCCAACCCCGAGGTCGAGCTGCCGCTAAAGCCCGACGGCAAGATAGATGTGGGCGGCTATGTTGGGCATGGCGGCAAGCTCACGGTGATATCCGACCTTTCGATGAAGGAGCCCTACGTGGGAACCTGCAACTTGGTTTCGGGCGAGATTGCCGAGGACTTTGCCCAATATTTTCTTACCTCGGAGCAGCAGCCGTCGATAGTTTACTTGGGTGTGCAGCTGAGGGCGGACACGAACACCGTGATTGCGGGCGGCGGGCTCTTTATAAGCGCCCTGCCGAACTGCCCCGACGAGGCGGTGGACAGGGTAAGCGAAAGGATAGCCAAGATAGCCGAGTTCACTTCGAGCTTGGCGGAGGGCGAGCCTATTGAGGCTGCGCTTGAGGCGATATTTGAGGGCTTGAACTTTCGCATTGTCGAAACAAAGGACACGGGCTTTGTCTGCGATTGCAGCAGGGATAGGCTCGAAAAGGCGTTGATTTCGGTGGGCGAAAAGGATTTATGTGATATAATAGAGCAGGACGGACAGGCGGAACTTACCTGCCAGTTTTGCAACAAGAAATATTTTTTTGACAGGGAGCAGTTGACCGAGCTTTTGACGGAGGCGAGACACGAATGAGCGAAAACGAAAACAGCGGCAAGATTTTAACCTTTGAGCGGGATGCCTCGTTCTTCCTTCGCAGGGGCAGGCGGTATTTGGAGCAGAACGATGATATAAGTGCGCTCCAATCCATGCGCAGGGCGTACGCCAAGGAGCCGCAAAATGCCGAGATTGCAATCGCCCTTTCCGAGCAGCTCAACAAGATGCAGCGGTTCGAGGAGAGCAACAAGGTCTTGATGATGATAGACTCAGAGCAGGACTCAAGCGAGGTGCTGTTCGGCATGGCGAGCAACCACCTTGCGCTGGAAAACTTCTCGGCGGCAAGGCAGCTTTTGGAGCTGTATCTAAGCCGAGAGCCGGACGGTCCATATGCGGAGGACGCCGAGGACTACCTTGACCTTTTGGACGACGATGAGGAGATTTCGGCTCAGATGGGCTTGAAAAACGGCGAGGACATTCAGCTCATCGAGGACATACACCGAATCAAATCGATGGACATTGTAAAGGGCTATCCCGAGATTATCAAGGCCTATCAAAAGCTCGAAAAGCAGTACCCCGAGTCCTTCGTGCTTCAGATAAACATTGCGCTTGCCCAGTTTGCCTCGGGCGAGAGCGACAAGGCGCAGCAGCGGCTGTTTAGGATTTTGAAGCGTGACAGCAAGAACATCAAGGCCATATGTATGCTTGCCCTCGTCTACAAGTCAAAGGGCAAGATGCTTCAGGCAAAGGAAACGATGAAGCGAATCCCCGTAAAGGCGAGCTATGAGCTGGATGAGCTTAACAACCTTGCGCTGACCTATTTGGAGCTTGGGGACTATGAAAAGGCGGCTCAGATACTGAAGCAGGAGAGGGTAATCCTGCCCTACGATACCACGATACTGCATCACACGGCGATATGCTGCTTTATGACGGGCAAGCGGGAGCAGGCGAGGGAAATCTATCGGCGCCTGCTTGCAATCGACGAGTACGACACGATTGCCGAATACTACCTTGCCCTCACGTCCTCCGAAGAGCCGATAGACAGCGGCGATTGGATGATAAGCTATACTACACCGGTTGCCGAGTGCCTGCAACGCTGGACCTATGTCAGCGAGGCGCTGAAAAAAAGGGTCGAAAAGCGGAGCGATATATGGAAAAGGGATGAGCGCCTAAGAAGGCTCATGCGCTGGATAATGCGCTACCGCGTGGACACCTTGAGGTCGGAGACCATAGACTTTTTAGCGGACACCAAGGACTTGGAAGCGGAGGCCATCCTCAGGGACTTTCTCATGAGAACCGATTGCAGCGACGAGTCGAAAAAGCACGCCTTTTTTGCCCTGCGGGAGATGGGTGCAAAGGAGCCTTACGGAATGTTCTACAATGGAGTCTGGCAGTACGGGATTATGGGTCAGATAGAGTTCCCGGGCGATATGCCCGTGCCCTATCGCAACGTCTTGGCGCTGATTTTGGAAACCATCTCCTCCGAGGGGCTGGGCGGAGCCGTAGCAGACGTTGCGGCACGCATATTCCTGTACTACGTCGAGGAGCTTAAGGGGGATTACCCCCGCCTCACGCACGATCAGGAGCAGGCCTTTGCGGCGGCGGTTTCGCTTATGGCGTTCCATGCAACGCAGCTTCCGCACACGCCCGACGACATTTGCGAGATGTACGGCGTGACCCTAAGACGGCTGAACAACGCCTTGTCAAAGATATTTTTGCTGTTCGACGATTCAAACTTTGAGGACTTAAAATGAGATTTATTGTAACCTGCAAGCTGGGCTTGGAATCCACCGTAGCCTTCCAGCTTAAAAAGATGAACATAGAGGTCGAAAAGACGCTGGACGCGCGGGTGTACTTCTTGGGCGGATACGATACGATGGCAAAAGCCCTGCTTTGGTTAAGAAGCGCAGAGCGGGTGCTTTTGGAGGTGGGCAGCTTCACCGCCTCGAGCTTTGAAGAGCTGTTCGAGGGCACGCTTGCGCTCGATTGGAAGCAGTATCTTCGCCCGCAAAGCAGGATTCACGTCAACGGAAAATCGGCAAAGAGCGGGCTGTTCTCGGTCTCGGACTGTCAGAGCATAGTCAAAAAGGCGATAGTCGAAAACCTCAAAAGAGCTTATCGCATCAACACGATGAGCGAGAGCGGCGAGGAGATAATCGTCGAGGTGGGGATGCTAAGAGACGAGGCAACGCTTGCCTTGGACTGCTGCGGGGCGGGGCTTGCAAGAAGGGGCTATCGCACCTACAACGTTGCAGCACCGCTGTCCGAGACCCTCGGCGCAGGAATACTCCTGCTCTCCAACTTCTATCCCGACACCCCGCTCATCGACCCAATGTGCGGCTCGGGAACCATGCCCATAGAGGCTGCCATGATAGCCAAGAATCAGGCGCCGGGGCTGAATCGCAGCTTTGCCGCAGAAAGGTGGCATTTTATAGGCGAGGACGTCTTTGCACCCGCAAGGGAGGAGGCGAGGGACAGCATAACCCACCGCCCGCTTTTGATATTGGGCAGCGACATCGACGCCCACAGCATAGACCTTTGCAAGAAGCATGCTAAAAAGGCGGGAGTTATGATAAACTGGGCTGTAAGACCCATAGAGCAGCTTTCAACCGAGTGGGAAAACGGCGTGATAGTATGCAACCCGCCCTACGGCGACAGAATGATGAACCGCCATGAGGTAGAGAGGCTGTACAAACTCATGCGAACCACCTTCGATTCGCTTAAGTCTTGGCGGGTCAATATAATCACCGCAATGAACGACTTTGAAAGGGTTTACGGCAGGCGCGCCGACAGAAGGCGCAAGCTCACAAACGGCGGCAAGGTCTGCACCCTCTATCAGTTTTCACAAAGGGACAACGAAAGACGGAAAGGTTAGCCCAAGCCCCCAAAAAACCGCAAAACGCAGGCAGAGGTGGGGCTTTGTTCACAGTTTTTTCAAGCAATTCGATAAAATCCGCACTGTTTTCACCCTTCATAAAGGGCGTTGTCTGTATTATAATCGTAACACAGCGAAATTTGCCCGAAAAGGGGAGGACTATGAAAACGATTAGAATTTTAACCGAGGACTATGCGATTGCCGAGGCATTGTCGGTGGCTGTAAAGCGTCAGGGCAATCTTAGGTGGCTGCCCCATCTAAGCCAAGGCCCTGCTGCGCTTGAGCTGCTATCAAGGGACGCCCCCGATATACTGATTGTCGATTTGGAGCTGTCACAGGTGGACGGAACCGATGTGATAAGCGTGGCAGCTCGGATACCCTACAAACGCAAGCCGCTGTTCTTTGCGCTTGCAAGCAGGCTGTCCCTGCCTCAGATACCGCATATAAGGGACGAAATAGCCCATTGTTTTATAAAGCCGATAGACTGCAACGTGCTCGCCTCGCAGGTGTGGTCGCTGTGTGCGCTGCAAAGCGAGCAGGACGTCTACACCCCGACGACTCCGAGGGCATTGGAGAAGGCGGCGTCGAGCAGCTTGATTGAACTCGGAATCCCGCCGTACCTGATAGGCTTTCGCTTCCTTCGGGAGGGTATAAAGACGATTGCAGCCCTGACCACCCCGATAAAGCTATCGGTCTGCAGGCACATATACGACTATCTGGGCGAGACCTACAAGACAAACGCCTCCTCCATAGAACATGCCATGCGCCACGCCATAGATTGCGCATGGTCGAGGGCGGATATAAACGTCTTGCAGGACTATTTCGGCAACACCTACGATCCCATGCGGGCAACGCCCTCCAACTCCCAGTTCATGTTCATGGTTGCAGACAGGATAAAGAACAGCAGGGGATAGCACGGACTTCAACCGCCCTCTCAACCGTTGGATGAGAGGCTTTTTTTCGTTTTCAACCGATTGTCGATTGTAATAGCGTTCAGCACGTTATATAATGACGGCAAATAAAACGAGCGCATAAGCTCAAAGGAAATGATATGAAAGCCGACAACCGACCCCTGAAAAAACGCAAATACACGATATTCGACAGCCTATACTTTTCGCTTGCAGCAGCGCCCATGGCTGCGCTTTTGCGCATAGCAATAGCAGCGATAACCGCAGTGGTGCCAACGCTCATGGCGCTTGCAACCGCCAACTTCGTGGACAGCGCAATCGCCCTTGTCAAGGAGGGAGCGGCGAATTATGCCGAGGGCATGGAAAGGCTCTTGCTTCCTATACTGTTTGTGCTTTTGATAGCTGCGGCGAATATGCTCACGAGCAAGACGAGCGCCCTTGCAAAGATTCGCACGGTCAACGGACTTCGGGCGTGGCTAAGACCCAGGCTCATGCTAAAGCGGGGAATGCTCGATTACAGCTGCATAGAAAACACCGACGACTGGAATTTGATTCAAAGGGTGTTCGCGCCCCCGTTCGAGTACAAAACGCCCGAGGAGGTCACCTATCAGACCTTTTTAACGCTCATTTCGGCAGCGAGTACGGTAATCTCGTTCATCTCGCTTATCACGCTCATCACGACCGAGATATGGTGGGTAGGCATAGTAATTACGATTACGCTGATACCGATGTTATTCGTGTCGCTAAGGGGCGGCAAGCGCATATACGACGAGAACCGAGAGGCGGCGGAAAAGCGCAGGCGGGCTATGTACCTTGCCGACATCATGAGTTCAAGGGAGACTACGGCGGAGCGCACGGTGTTCGATTATACCTACGAGCTTTCCAAGGATTACGATAAAAACATGACCGAGGCGATGGACGTACAGTTTGCAGTAACCAAAAAACAGTTCCGATATATGAACATAAGCTCGCTCACGATGACGGCGGCAAGCGTGATATCCTCCGTGTTTTTGCTCGTGGCAACGCTTCAGGGCAGCATAAGCACGGGCATGTTCATAGCACTCACGGGTGCGATTGCCACCATGATAAGCTCGATGCGCTGGCAGGTCTCTTGGCTTTCGCAGGAGCTTGCAAAATACTTCGGTTACATGAAGGACGTAACGGCGCTTATCGCCCTTCCCGAACAGGAGGGCGCGCTTGAAATACCCAAGCGCAGCGATGAGCCCTTCCGCTCCTTGGAGTTTCGCTCCGTGCGCTTTAGATATCCGAACACCGAAAATTGGGTGCTTGACGGGCTGAGCTTTAATATCGAAAGCGGAAAGCATTACTCGTTCGTAGGCATAAACGGGGCGGGCAAGACCACGATTACAAAGCTGCTCTTGGGGCTTTACAGGGACTACGAGGGCGAGATACTCCTAAACGGCAGGGAGCTTAAAACCTACGACTTATCAGAACTCAAGGGCTGGTTCGCCTGCGTGTTTCAGGATTTTGCAAAGTACCAGCTCGAGCTGGATGAGAACATAATGATAGGCGATGTGGGCGCATGGAAGGACGGCGAGTCATTAAGAAACGAGAGGATGGATTCGGCGGTCAGGCTTGCGGGCTTAAAACACCTCGTGGACAGGATAGGACTTGATGCGCACATAGGCAAGATAGAGGCGGACGGCACCGACGTTTCGGGCGGCGAATGGCAGCGCATAGTCATGGCAAGATCGATATTCAGCCCGTCCGAGATAAAGATTCTCGATGAACCCACGGCAGCGCTCGACCCGCTTGCCGAGGCGGAGGTATATGTGAACTTTAGAGACATTTCCAAGGACAGAACGACGATATTCATAAGCCACAGGTTGGGTTCCACAAAGCTTGCCGACAAGATATTCGTGCTCGACGGCGGCAGGGCAGTGGAAAAGGGCAGCCACGAACAGCTTATGAAGGAGCAGGGGCTTTACGCCGAGATGTACGAGAGCCAGAGGGGGTGGTACGCATGAAGAAGAATAAGCCCTATTCGACCTTAAAGGTAGCCCTGCGCTTCGGAAAATATTCGTTCAAGGCGATACCCAAGCGAATGATTATCCTCGTAATCGTCGAGCTTGCACTGTGCGCCTCCCTTGCGATAACTACGATAGTCAATGCACAGCTCTATACCGCGATTGAAACCTACAACGGGCAGGAGTGGACGACGATTGCATTTTGGCTCGCCATGGGCATACTGATTGCGGTTGCGACCCCGTTTTTGAACAGCTATGTCAATTCGAGGATAGGCGACTGCGTAAACCGCTGCGCCACCAAGATGTCGATAAAAGTCATAGAAAAGATAAACAGGCTGTCCCCGATAGAGATGGAAAAGCCCGAAACGCTTGACGCCATAAACAAGGCGGAGCAGGGCTTAGGCGGCGGGGTGTCGCTGGTAAACATACTGCTTCTCATCGTGTTCGGCTATCTTCCGTTCTTCATAATAATCGCAATCTACCTCTTCACCCTGCGCCCGATACTTGCGATAATGCCGATAATCGTGTTCATTCCGGTGCTGTTGTCTCAGCTTTACAAGATGAAGCAGAGCAGGCTTACAGAGGACAAGGCGGCACCTATACGCCGCAGGTACGAGCATTACGAAAACTGCATGGGAGCAAGGGAGTTTTTCAAGGAAACTCGGCTCTTGGGCGCCTTCCACTTCTTCCGCAGAAGGTACCGCGAGGCGATAAGGCTTCTAAACCGCGAGATATGGAAGAAGGAGGGCAAGGTAGCGGCGGTCGAACTGGCGCTGCAGGTTATGACCTTCGTTTTCTACGGGCTGCTTTTAATGATGCTCGTGGACTCGCTTTTGAAGGGCTTTATCGGCGTGGGCATATTTGCGGCGGTGTTCACCTCGCTTTCGGGAATGTTCTCGCGGATGGAGGAGATGCTCATATCGAACCTCGGTGCGGTCCTAGAGACCACGCCGATGGCGGCGAACGTATTAAAGCTTTTGGATATGAAGGAGAGGGAGGGCAACGAAAGCGTTGACCTCGACAAGGGCGTAAGGCTTGAGAACGTGCATTTTTCCTACCCCGGCTCCGAAACAGAGAGCATAAAGGGCGTTTCGCTGACGATTCGTCCCAAGGAAACGCTTGCAATAGTCGGCATGAACGGCGCGGGCAAGTCCACGCTCGTAAAGCTCATCATGGGACTGTACACGCCAAGCGCGGGCGCTGTATATATCGGTGGCGCAAACTCACAAAACGCCGACCCCGATAAGCTGTTTGAAGGAACCTCCACGGTGTTTCAGGACTACGGCAGGTACAAGATGACGCTCGAAAGGAACGTGCGCATAGGCGATTTCTCCCGCAGCGACAAAGACGGCGAGGGGCTTTCAACCGCTCTTACCCAAGGCAACGTCGAACTCGACTGCGGCTCCTACCCCGATGGCGTTTCAACCCTGCTTTCCCAGGAGTTCGGCGGCACCGACATCTCCGGCGGACAGTGGCAGCGCATAGCGATAGCAAGGGGCCTGTACCGCACCCACGAGCTGATAATCTTGGACGAACCCACCGCTGCCATAGACCCCATGGAGGAGACGAGGGTTTACAACCGATTTGCAGAAATAGCCAAGGACAACACCGCAATAATCGTCACCCACCGACTGGGCTCCTGTAAAATAGCCGACAGAATAGTTGTCATGGACAATGGCACGATAGCCGAAATCGGCACCCACGAGGAGCTCTTGAAAAAGCAGGGCCTCTACGCCAAAATGTGGGACTCACAAGCCGAATGGCTCGCCTAAGCGAACTATTTCGCCCACCCGAAACACCCTACCCACCTGTACGGGCGGATACCCTCCGCCCGCCCGGAACACCCCACCCCCCGTAGGGGCGGATATCATCCGCCCGCCCGTTTCACCCTACATTCGACAAAAAGCCACCGAAGTGACTTTTCATGCATAAAAAACGGAGCCCGCCCCTTATTAATACGGCATATCGGCGGTATAGAGCCTTGTTTCCGCCCACGGGCAGAACTCCGGCACCAACTTTAGCTTTTCGCAAAACGCATTGAGGGCATCCTGCGGCATATCCTGCATAAGCCGAATCTTGTAAAGCTGCTTTTTAGGAACCGTTTCCCCCGCATATTCGGGATTGTGCTTTTCTATATGGTCGAGCAGGGCAAGCATAACGCAATTCGGAAAGCCCGCAACGCTTGACACAAATACGGAATAATCGTTTTCTGCGGGGATGGGAAGGGGAAATTTCCCCTTCCTCGTGGCATAAACCGCAGCAAGCGCATTAATTATCATACCGGCATTGGGATCGGAGTTGACAAAAACAAGCCCGTCTCCAAACTCCCTAACCAGCTCACCCTTGGCCTCGGTGGACGCCCCCGCTATCTTTTGGAACAGCAGCGTGCCGTCATCCATCTGATAAAAGCGGTTATTGCGCAAGTCCTCAAAGGCGCCCAACCAGATTCTCGACCACTCCAATCTCCTTTCGGGAAACTTCTCGAAACTTATTCGGCTCTCAATGCGGTTAATATACGCATACGACGGAATATTCAGCATACAAACTCCTTTCGCTTACAGTGAGGAAAAATCCACCGTTTTGACCTTACAGCCGTTTCGAAGGTGACGAAGTGCGCTTAGAGGCGTTTTTCAGCGCATCGAGCCCCGAAACGTTCTGAATTAAGGCGAGCGATTTTTCAAGCGGATTCAGGTTTTTGGTAACCGAGCGAACCCTCTCATCGTCCTGACCGCGATTGATCATATCCACCTTATAGTCCGAAACGGAGCGAGTTCCGTACATGAGGGCGATGATGCCGAGTATCAGGTCGACTACCGAGCGCTCCTCCCCGCTGCCCAAACGGATTATCTGTTGGTACTTCTTCGAGGGCAGGCACCTGCTCCATGCAATCTCCGTTGCATCATTGTAGGGCCGCTTTAGCAGGAACACCCGCTCCCCAAACTTCTCGCGCAGAAGCGGGAAGGGATCGCCGTTGAACGTGGATTCATCGCTCACAATGGCCTTTGCCTGTGCGGGGTTGACCGTGTCATACGGCGCCTCGTCGGCGATGTAGAACAGGATGGGCTTGGCGTCTGCGCGAAAGCGCGTATTTCGGTACATATAGTAGGCCGCCAATTCATAGGACTCGCAGAACTGCCCTCCGCCGCCGCCCTCCAATACGAGCTGACTCAGCCAGTCATCGATTGCAGCACCCTTGGCAAAGTCCGCAACCTGCAAAGGGTACCTGTCGCAATAGGCGTCGCCCACGGCGCACACGGAGATATCGAAGTCCTCCAAGTAGCCCTGCTGTTCAATCTGCCCGTAAAGCATGGGCATCTTGTCGTACACAATTCTCGCAAAGGCGATGTTTGAACCCGTCACGTCCAACAGAATCACAATCGGCGTTTTAGCGGTACTTTCGATTATCCTGTCCGTTGGCAACATACAGGAATCCAGACTTGACTTGCTCAACACCTTATGCGATACGGTGCTGCCGCTCCAACTACCCGTGCTGCTTGAACTGTACACATCTCTGTCATAACTTGCTCCACCCATAATAAGTTCCTCCTTATGTTTTATATTAACGGTATAAACCGTTTGGGTCCGAATACCTGTTGCCGAAGGGCAATGAGTTCATCCCACAACCGCCATGCGTCATAGGGTCGCTTGCTCACATTGGGCTCTGTCAGTTTTCCGATGAAGAGCCGCAAACGAGGGTCAATGCTTGAGGGCAGCGTGTTCGTGTCAAGGTCGCCGCCGAGCAGTTCGATGGCAATTCTGCCTATGGAATAGATGTCGGCAGCGGGGGTTACCCGTGCAATCTTGCTGATTTCCGGCGCACAGTAGCGTGGATTTCGGGTCTTATATCTACTGTCGGGGGAATCCGCATTGGGGATATGGAACGAAAAGCCCACGGTCGAAACCTTGTGGTTTGCCTTGTTGAGCATCACGTTTTCCGAGGTCAGATTCCCGTGAACAATCTTGTTAAAGTGGAGATAACCCACCACGCTGAACAACCGCTCCAATATCCAAGGGATGTGTTCAACGGGGATACCCGAGGGGTACTGCTCAATAATCTCCGTAAGCATAACGCCTTCCACCTCGTCCATGATAAGGGCAGTGGTGCCGTTGATTGTGAGCTTTTCGCGCATCACGGGCAGAAGGACGTGCGCAATCTGCATCAGCGTATCGTACTCCGCCTCCAAGAGTGCGTCATCCTCGGAGAGCTTTGCATGTTTGAGGCAGACTACCTGCCCGTTGCACACGCCTCGGTAGACATCCGCAACCTCCCCGTCGAATATGTATTCATAGAAGTGATACTCCTTACTGCGTATATTCAGGGAGAACAGCGGGCTCATGGAGCTATACCTTGCCGTAACGCTGCTTACGGAATAGATGCCGTCCAAAAGCTCCTTTCTTCCCATATCGTACAGCTCGTTAAGCCGTTTTATCGCCTCCTCCGAGATGTACTTCTCATCCGAAGAAGCCGTGTCGGGATGCAACAGCTTTGCAAAGCTGAAGTACAGCTTCTTAAGCGCATCCTCATCTGCAACTGCGCCGAAAAATTCATGCGGGCGTTTGCAGCGTATCAAAAGTTTGTACAGGTCATTACGTGTCATAGCAGCCTCCGTTTCTATTTCTCATACCAGCTCATCCGCCATCTCCCTTTGCGGGGCGATGTACGGGGCGTAGAAGGGATAGATTACCTCGTTAAAGTGTGTTCTCACCCGCTCAGCGTCGATGCCAAACAGCCTCGTGTCCCTAAGCACCCGCCGCTCGCAGCAGACCTGCTTGGGCGTGTTCACAAAGATGGAGTGGCGGTTTTGCAGCATCCTATGAAACAGCAGGATGGTGTGCAGCCCCTCCAATATCACGACGGGGCGGGAGGCAACCGTTTGAAGCCCGCTGCGCCTGTTGGCAGCCACATCGTACTGCGGCAACAGGATGTCCTTCCCCTGCATGAGCTGCAACACGGCAGTGCGCAACTCCTCCAAGCAAAACGCCTCCGCACACTCCAAATTGAGATAGCCGTTAGCGGCACGGGGGATGTTGGGTAGGTCACAAAACCAGTTGTCCTGACAGAGCAGAAGGGGCTCATAGGCCTCAAGCTCGTTTGCGAGCTTGCGTGCGAGCGTCGTCTTTCCGCTGCACGAGGCTCCCGCAATCAGGATAAAGAACGGTTTGGGGGCGGTTTTTAGAAATTCAAGATTCATGTTTACCTCCTGTATTTGACTCCAATGAAGGGCAAGGGCTCCTCATCGCTTCAGTTTCTTGCAGCGAGTAGCACCTACGGACACCGCCGTAACGGGAATCTCGGTGCAGCGTTCGAGTTCGTCAAGGTAGCTGCGGCAGTTCTTGGGCAGCTCACAAAGGGACTTTGCAGCGGATATGTCCTCATCCCAGCTGCGAAGGCTTAGGTACAGCGGCGTGCAGCGGCTAAGATACAAGTCCGCCTTGCTCCCCAAACTCAGCACCTCCCGAATAATCACGCCGATTTTTGAAGGCTCCCAAGCGAACAGACGGTCAAAGTCCTCGTCGGGCTCACCGTTAAAGCTGTAGCCGACGCAGATTTTAAGCTCGGGCAGGCCCGTAAGCCTGTCCAAGCAGGACACGTGCAGCTCATCTACGCCGTTTACTCTTTGGGCGTATCGGGTCAGAACCGCATCGAAGTGGCCAAAGCGAATGCGCCCGTTGTACCTGCCTATCTCCTGATTGGGATCGTCGAGACGGGCGGACAGCTCTGCATCCTCGGTCGGGAAGGCACCAACGCCGTGCCTCGTTGCAAAGGCCTTAACAATTCCAACCGCCCTTGCCTTTGGATAGGCTCGCTTCCCCCAAAGGGCGGTGGTGTCGAGCTGCGTTGTGTGCGGCAGGATGCCGTACTTCCTGTCCAGCAAAAGCCCCTGCGACCCCTCAAGTACGAGGTGCCTGCCCTCAAAGGCTTCAAGGCTTGACACAGTGCGGATGCGGTAGGTTTGAAACAGGGTATCGTATTCGCGAAGCATATGCAAAAGCCCGTTGCGTCCCCGCACACGGGCAAGCTCCTCGACAAGCGCAGGATTGTAGGTGAAGCTGCCCATGGACAGGCGCTGCTCCAGTATCTCCTGAAGAAGCATCAACCGCTCCCGCAGTATCGGGGTTTGAAGCTCACCCGCACGAAGCCCTATCCCGTGTTGAGCCAAAACCGCCGCTGCGGTGCTAACCCCCGTGCCCACGCTGCTGCGCTGTAAGGCAAGCTGCTCCAGCTCCACCCGATTTATACAGCGATGCAGCCTTGTAACGGTCAGGCAGTTTTCGTGTACCGTAACCCTGTCGAGAACCCGTTGGGCGGGCAGGTTCAGCTTTTCGGCAAAGACCTCGCATTCAACGGCCAAGCTGAAGGGATCCATCGTAAAGTTTTCGCAGAGCACGGTGCTGCAATCGGGGTGGAACATGCCCGAGCCGAGCTGGGCAAAGCGGTGAACCGTTCCGCTTGGGGAGGCCACCGTGTGCGAGGCCTGCGCCCCGCCGTTGTACTTCATTATGACGGGAGCGCCCCCCTCGGCAAGCCAATCAACAAAGCTCCCCTTGCCCTCATCGCCGTAGTTCATTCCACAGGTCAGTACCGCTCGTCCGTCCATAAGTTCACACCCCCAAAAAGCTCCGCCACGCCCTACATGCCGCCTCCAAGTGGTTGATGGATATGCGGTCACTGAGCATGAACCGTCGGTATCCGTAAGCGCACATCAGTTCCAAGTCCGAAAAATCGCAGAGGCTCACCCGCTCGTTGCGTTCAAGCGACTGAAAGATGCGCGACGCACAGATGGCGTCAGGGTCCGCTTCAACGATGCGCTTTGTCATTGCAAGCAGGGCGGGGGAGAAGCCCGATTCTATGTAGAGGTCGTCCCTCGCCGCCATGAGGTTGCAACCCTTGTCAACGAAGCCATAGATGGCGTCAACCCCCTTTATAGACTCAATCTTGCAGGTGATTGAGGCGTTAGGCAGATAGGACAAAATCTCATCCACATCCTGCGGCAGCTCGGCGTAGGAGGCCATGATGTCGCAAACGTCCAGCGCACGGCAGGCCTGCAAGTATCTAATATCCTTTTCAATGAGGTAGCCGTGGATTTGCAAATTGTTACCTATCACGTTTACCGACTGTCCCTCGCCTACGGCATATTTGGGCAGGGGATTTACCGTGATTCGGTTGCCGCTTATGTTTACGATATCGAGCGGCGCCTCCCCCCTCAGGCTGAGCTGTGCAGGAAGATCGACCGAGAGCGTGTGATTCACCTCGATGCATTGATACTCCGGCGCAGCCCAGCGAGTGACCCGCAGCTGGCGGCACTTTAGATCCACCCAAAAACGCTTGTTATAAATTCTGCACTGTTCGGCAAGCCAACCTACCGTATCCGTCTCATCGAAGGGATTGAATGCGCCGGTGTTCAACCTCACCCCGCAGATGAGGTCGCATTCGAGCATGGCCTGAATCTTGCTTCGACTCGAAACGGACGGAAGCGTTGCAATAAGTTGGAGAGTAGCGTCTTTCATAAATAACCTCGATTCCGATGCGGCGCCTCGGCCGCCCCTCTTGCCTGATTAAATTATACCACGTCCTCCCAACAATTTCACTCTATCGCTATAAGATATTTATCGAATTTCGGTAGAACTTCTACCACCCAACCCAAAATCCCCTCAAAACCCCCAAAAACCGCCCCGCCGCACGGCCGAATATTATCCGTCCCACCGCCCACCCTCCCGTACGGTCGGATATCATGGTTGCCGGCCCACGGTGAACTCAACCAACGCACCGCCCCCCGTAGGGGCGGATACCATCCGCCCGCCGCCCCCACCAAACCGCCACCTCACCCGACAAACAATTCATGCATTTTAAGCCCCTGAACCAATACCTGAATCAAACAAAACACAACTTCTAAAACTCACAAAAAGCCCGCTACCATGCCGTTTTTGCCGTTTGCCTGCAAAATTCTGCGGTTCATGATTTATTACAAAAAATGACTTTTTTGTTGATTTTTCTAAAAGTTGTGTTATTATTATACAAAACACGCTGCGAAGGTTCACTGGTCGCTGTCAAGCCTTTTATTCGAGGTCGTTGCAAGCAAGGGTATGAGAGAGGGGATTTAACCGCAAAAGCGGTTGAGATAAAGGAGGGGAAATTACATGTCAAAAGGAATGAAAATACTTGCGATTTTTGGAATGGCGTTTGTCGGGTCGCTGCTCATGACACTGTTGCGACCGGGAGCTGTGTTTACGGTGATTATTTTTGCGCCGCTGATGTTCGCATCACGGGCAATATTAAAAATTCCGCCCAAAGTTCCCTCAAAGTTCTCGTCAGCGAACGGAAAACCCGTGCTCAAGTCACGTAAATCGGAAGATGTTGAAACCTACAAGGATGAATTATCCAAATGGCTCCTCGGGTTTTCAAATCAAGATTTTCTAAAGTACAGGAAATATTTGATGAAGAAAGATAAGAGCAACGCCTTATCATCAGACGAGCAGATAGACCAAAAGGTAGTACAAGAAATATACAAAGAAAACCAAGACGAATATGATAACATATTAAGACGGCAAAAAAGTCGTACAATTATTATTGTTGTAGCCGTTGTGCTTGCGTATATCGCCATGTTTCTGGTTATAAAGAGCATAGTGGATTAGCAGAGCAACCTTTTTGACAGCCCTTTAAGGCACCTTCCTTATAGGCATGGCAGGTTGGATTGACACTTCGCTATAATCATCATAGAATAAATGACAGCCAAATTGGAATTTATCAAGGTAGGGTGCGCTATATGCAATTTTTGGACACCAATTTTCTAAAAGACGAAGAGATTAAATTAGTCGTCAAGAAATTAGCCGATGCAGACCCAAGTAGAAATTGGGTGCCTGCGTATCATTTTCAGATATGCAATTTGCAGGGAGATATAATGGGCGAATGTGATTTGCGAATCGGATATACGGACGGACTTTATTATGGTGGGCATATCGGATATGCCATTAAAGAGGAGTACAGAGGGCATCATTATGCCGCAAAGGCGTGTAAGCTCCTGTTTTCCTTAGCGCAAAAGCACGATATGCCTTATTTGTATATCACCTGCAACCCCGATAATTGGGCATCTCGGAAAACCTGTGAGTATCTGCAAGGAAGTTATCTCGGCATAGCGGAACTGCCCGAAGACAGTGACATGCGTATAAACGAAGGCGAAACACAGAAGTGTATTTTCAAGTTCACCCTATAAACCCTATTTTGTCAAACTAATAATAAACTTTCCCCCGATTCCATAAAAAACTTGCCGAAGCGACTTTTCAAACGTGTCCGATCTGTCACCCGCACAAATATTATAGCATCCCAATATTGCAGTGCAATATGAAATATCTCGCTTGCGCTCGGCATGAAATATCTCACTTCGTTCGATATGAAATAAAATTTGCCCTATGTGCCACAGCACATTTCACATTTGCCCTGCAAATATTTCATGGCGAAGCCATTTCACTTGCCCGAAGGGCAAATTTCATTGAAAAAAGCAGCCCTGCGGCTGCTTTTTTCTGGCATAAGTGCCCTTAAAGGATTTGCCGGAAAACGGCGTAATTACGGCGTTTTTTAGTGGTGGTAGAAAGTCATTTACCGTTAAAGCACATTTATAAATGTTTGGAGGACTGCAAATGAAAGTCAAACTTGATGGCTTTTATCCGTGGGGTCTGGTTAATGGATTGAGTATGAGTAAGACCCCTGCCCTCTCGATGCAAAGTTGAAGGTATAGGGCGGTCTGCGGTTTTTTATACATTGGGTGTCACTGTCAAAATTTAGGGGCGAGGATATACACTTTATACGATTATCGTGTGCGGGGCATACACTAATTCCGGGTTTATCGCATTTTTCAGTCAAAAGCCCAATATAAATTGCACAAATCAGGCTTGAGAGCTTGGGATTATCGGTAAATAGTGTATGAAAAGTCTGCAAACTATCATACACTACTGCGTTTGATTTTTGTTTTTTGATGCGCTATTGTGTCGATAAATAAAATGAGTGTATAATCCGAACAGGAGGATATGCACATGAAATCTTACAAAGAACGGGTCTACGAGTTTATAAAGTTACATATGTCCGAGGATGAAAGCGGTGTTTCGACGCAGACATTGACGGACGCATTTGAGATGCAGCGGCCGAATATGAGCGCGATACTCAATTCGCTGGTTCGGGAGGGTCGCATCGGCAAGACCGATGGCCGCCCGGTGTTGTACTACATTCCGAAAGGAAATACGGCCAAGGATTGCTTTGACAACTTAATCGGTGCACAAGGCAGCCTCAAGCGGGCGATTCAGCTTGCCAAGGCTGCCGTGCTATATCCCGACAAGAGCTTGAATGTTTTGATTACGGGTGCGGCGGGAACCGGAAAGAGCTTTTTTGCCTCGCTCATCTACCGCTTTGCGGTTGAAAGCGGAGTTTTGCCCGCCGACGCGCCCTATATCGTGTTCGACTGCAAGGAGTATGCGGGGCAGGACTCTCATTTCACGGACAAGCTGTTCGGAAACGCCGCCGAGGACGGCTATTGGGAGAGGGCGGCTCGGGGCGTTCTTTTGATTGACAATGCGGAACAGCTTCCCGCCGGGGTACGAGGCCTGCTTCGCACCAGAATCGGAAGCGATGAAGAGGGACCCATGGTCATCGCCGCTTGCGATACGCAAAACCGTTCCGTGTGCGAGGACTTAGCGCGCAAGGCTCCCATTGTCATCGACCTCCCGCTTTTATCGGAACGCCCCCTTTCCGAACGCTTTGAGATAATTCAGGCGTTTTTCACGCTCGAAGCCGCAAGGCTCAATCGAACGCTTACGATAAGCGCCGAGCTGCTCCGCTGCCTACTTTTATACGACTGCGACCTGAACGTTATGCAGCTCAAGGTGGATATAAAGATAGCCTGCGCCAACGTGTTCGTTCGCGAGCACGGAAGCTCCGCCAAGGTCTTTTCGGTCTATATCGGGGACTTTGAGCATTATGTTCGCAAGGGCTTTTTGCATTACAAGGCGAGGCACGACGAGATAGAGCGCATAATCCCCGCCGATTACAGCTATTCCTTCGACGCTCACACGATGGCAATGAGCGCAATAGACCGTGACAAGCTCAAAGAAAAGAGTATGTACGACGACCTTGACCGAAGGGCCATCGAGCTTTCCAAGCGCGGCATGGCGGAAAATGAGATTCACACGGTTTTAAGCGCCGAGCTTGAAAGCATATTCCACCGCTATCAGAGCGACCTGATTCATCTCGTCGTCAACAAGGACCAGCTTAAAAAGATGGTGGACGGGCGCATCATTCAAATGGTCGAGCAGTTCCTTTCGGACGCCGCGCCGAAGCTGAATGTCACCTTCCCCGCCTCGGTATTCTACGGGCTGTGCCTGCACCTAAACGCTGCCGTCAACCGCAAGGACGGCATCAACACCGTCACGTCCGTGCAGATAGCGGAGATACTCGAAAACTGGAAAGCGGAATACACCCTGAGCTTGCAGCTTGCTCACAGCGTGGAGCAGGAGTTTGGAATAACGCTCCCCGTGGACGAGGTCGTTTTGATAACGATGTTTTTATGCTACAAGGCACCGATGACCGACACTACCAAAAAGCCCGTTATCCTGTATGCCTTTTTGGGCGAGGGCGTCGCAAAGGCACTGGCTGATGCGGTGCTTGCCATAACCAAGCAGGACAATGTGTACTACTATGAAATTCCGTCCGGACAGGAAACCGAGGGCGTGTATGACGAGCTAAAGACGGTGCTGCACAGGATAGACCGTGGCAACGGCGTGATAGTGGTGTACGATATGCACTTTATAGGGACGATTTTGGATGCGATTGAAACCGAGGAAAGGCTAATAATCCGTCAGCTTCCGATTCCGCTTACGACAATCGGCGTGGAGTTTTCGCGAAAGGCGGCGCTGGAGGGCAACATCGACTCGGTCTACCAAGGCGTTATCGGGCACTTGAACTTTGGAAACCTCAATGTCCGCCGCGTAATCATAACACTCTGCTCCACCGGCGAGGGCGGGGCGGAGGAGCTTAAAAACTACATTCAAAAGTACGGCAAGCTCACGGATATGGACGTCATTCCCCTTGCGATGTCGGATCGCGATATGTTGAGGGAGGAGTTCAAAAAGATTATGCAAGGGGGTATCATCCACTGCGTTGTCGGAACCTTTAACCCCGAGCTGTTCGCAATTCCGTTCGTCCCCGTCTCCGATGTGTTGGGCGTTCCCAAGGCGGAGCTGCCCGAAATATTGAAACTGAAGCGGGTCGAAAAGTCAGAGATAGATTTCAACGAGGTCTACACCTACCTCGGGGAGCAGTTGGAACATATCAGCATCAAAAAGCTGAAAAAGGCCCTGCCGCCCGTCATCGACAGGCTGAATTTAGAGGTTGCTCCGCTTTCGCTGGATTCGGAGGTGGGACTGTTCATCCACCTTGCCTGCGCCGCAAACCGTCTGCTTTCGGGAGGGGTTCTGCCTAAGAACATCCGAAAGGACGAGATTATGCAGCGGTACAAGAAGGACTTTGACAAGGTTCTGTCCATACTCCGTCCGCTGGAAAAGGCGTTCGGAATCATCTTTACCGACGATGAAATAGCAAACATCATAACGATAATAAGAAAGATTTAAAAAAATCAGAAGGGAGGTTGTCTATGGAGATAAACGAAAAGCTTGAAGAAATTGCAATGACTATCATTGCCAACGCCGGTGCCTCAAAAAGCACCTCGTTTGCGGCGCTGTCCAAGGCCAAAGGCGGCGATTTTGAAGAAGCCAAAAAGCTGTTAAAGGCTGCGGACGAGGCCGAAGCCGAGGCGCACAAAATGCACAGCACGCTGCTGCAAATGTTTGCAAAGGGCGAGGTCAAGGAAGCGGACATTTTAATCGCCCACGCGCAGGATCATTTGATGGCGGCAACTTTAAGCAAGGAGCTCATTTATGAGCTGGTCGAAGTCTATGAAAAATTGAAAGAGAGGTAATGAGGTAGTAATGAAAATTCTGTTAATCTGCGCCGGGGGTCTGTCCACGAGCATGCTGATGAAAAAGTTGGAAAAGTATGCCGCCGAAAAGGGCATAAACCTTGAAAAGATTGAGGCGGTAAGCACGGCTTCCTATCGGGATGTGTGCCAAGAGTACGATGTAATCCTGTTGGGGCCGCAGGTGTCCTATCAAAAGGCTGCCGTAACCGAGGGGTCGGGTGGAATGCCCGTAGGTGCTATGGCACCCTATGATTACGCCATCGGCAACGCCGAAAACATCTTTAAGCTGGTCGATTCGCTTCTGCAAAACAAAAAATAAAATAAATAAAGAGAGGTAAAACAAATGGAAAAGGGAAAGAAAGAAAAAAAGAGCTTCTTTGAAAGCAAGTTTATGCTCGGTCTGCAAAAGGGCGGGCAAAAGCTTTCGCAGAACAAGGGGGTAAACGCCATTATGGCGGGCATGATGAGCGCAATGGCGCTTATTATGGTGGGTGCATTGTTCCAACTGCTTGCCACCATTCCGACGCTGTTCAACTGGGTCACCACCGACAGCGGGTACTACAAATTCTTCATCACAATCTATAACGGTACCACCGGATTGTTGTCGGTATTCATCGTGTTCATCATCGGCTATACCTACTCCAAGAGCAAGGGATTAAAGGCAATTCAGGGCGGAATCACTGCCTTGGCCTGTTTCCTTGTCACGGCTTCGCCGGTAACAACCTATGTTCTTGCCGACGGTACAACCACGGTCACCGCGCTGAACACCGAATCCTTAGGCGCAGTCGGTATGTTCGTCGCCATCATCATCGGCCTTGTCAGCGTTCAGATTACAAACCTTTTTGTAAAGAAAAAGCTGATAATCAAGATGCCCGACGTCGTTCCTCCGTTTTTGCAGGATGCGTTCAACGCTATGATTCCGTTGTTTGTAAACATACTGCTCTGGCACGGGCTCAACACGCTGGTTACTTCCACGCTTTCGATGAACCTGCCCTATGCGATAACCGTCCTTTTGGGCTATCCGCTTATGGCAATAAACTCCGTACCCGGCATGCTGCTTATCGCACTGCTTGTATGTCTGCTCTGGTGCTTCGGCATCCATGGCACCATGGTGGCGGCCGTTGGCCTTATGGCAGTTATGATGCAAAACATAGCCGCCAACTCCGCCGCCGTTGCAGCAGGCGAGCCTGCGGTGTTCTATCCCTCCTTGCTCTTTATGACGATGGCCTGTGCAGGCGGAACCGGAAACACCTTCGGTCTTGTCTTACGGGGGCTTAGGGCAAAGTCGGAACAGCTGAAAGCCGTCAGCAAGGCCGCCCTCATCCCGGGGCTGTTTGGCATCAACGAGCCTGTCACCTTCGGCTTCCCGATAATGTATAACCCGATCATGGCAATCCCCTACATCCTGACTCCGGTTATCACGATGCTTTTAGTCTGGGTAGGCTACTTAATCGGCTTCTTTAAGCCCGCCTATATCCTGATGATGACATTAATGCCCATGGGCGTAGGCGAGTTCTTAGGCTCGCTTGCATGGCAGAACCTCTTTATTCCCGTAATCGGAATCGTCGTGGGCTTCTTCGTATTCGGGCCGTTCTTCAAGGTCTATGACAAGCAGCTCGTAGAAAAGGAAGCTGCGGAAAAGGAAGCGCAGCAAGCATAACCATCTTATGGTAGTTACCTCCAAGCAAGGCCTCTCTGCTCCGTTTTTCGGGGCAGGGAGGTCGAATCCAAATTGAAAAGGAGAAGAAAATGAGCAATCGGTTTCCAAAAGATTTTTTCTGGGGCGGGGCAACCGCCGCCAACCAATGCGAGGGCGCATGGAATGAGGACGGCAAGGGCGCGTCCATCTCCGACCACATGACCGGCGGCACGCTGACAACGCCGCGCAGGTTCACCCCCGAATTAGAGATAGACGCCTACTATCCAAGCCACGAGGCGATAGACTTTTACCACCGCTATAAGGAGGATATAAAGCTGTTTGCTGAGATGGGCTTTAAGATGTTTAGAATGTCTATTGCGTGGAGCAGGATTTTCCCCAACGGTGACGACGAAGCACCGAATCAAGCGGGGCTAAACTTTTACCGTTCCGTGTTTTTGGAGTGCAAAAAGTACGGCATCGAGCCGCTTGTAACGCTCTCCCACTATGAACCGCCCTATGAGATGTGCAAAAAATACGACGGTTGGAAGGACAGGCGCACGATAGACTTCTTTGTAAAATATTGCGAAACGGTTTTCAAAGAGTACAAGGGTATGGTAAAATACTGGTTGACCTTCAACGAGATAAATATCCTTTCGATGGGGTCCTTCGGCGTGGGAATTAGCGCGGGCATAGTGTCCGATGTGCCAAAGACAATGGATCTTGCCGCCGCCATAAGCGGAGGCGGCGAAACGAGGGAGGCGAAAAACCGCCGTCTTAATGCGCTGCACCATCAGTTTATAGCAAGCGCAAGGGCGGTAAAGCTCGCACATGAGATAGACCCCGAGTACAGGGTCGGTTGCATGATTGCGGGCGGCTGCGTCTATCCTTACAGCTGCAACCCGAAGGATATGCTTGCAAGTCAGCAGGGCTGGCAGCTCGGCAACTATCTCTGCGGCGACGTTCAGGTTCGAGGCGAGTATCCGCACTTTGCTAAGCGTTACTTTGAAAAGCAGGGTGTGAAGATTGAGTTTGCAGAGGGCGATGTCGAAACGCTGAAAGAGGGCTGTGTGGACTTCTATTCGTTCAGCTACTATATGTCCTCCTGCATAAGCGTGGATCCCGAGGTCAGAAAGAGTGCGGGCAACATGATGATGGGTATCAAAAACCCCTATCTTAAGTCCTCCGAATGGGGCTGGACGATAGACCCCGACGGGCTGCGCTACTACCTCAACGAGATTTACGGCAGGTACCGCATACCCCTCATGGTCGTGGAAAACGGGCTCGGCGCATCGGACAAGGTCGAGGAGGACGGGAGCATCCACGATTCCTACCGCATCGACTACCTTCGCGAACACGTCAAGGCGATGGCCGAGGCGATAGAGGACGGCGTTGACCTGATAGGTTACACCCCGTGGGGCTGCATCGACATCGTTTCGGCGTCCACCGGCGAGATGAAGAAGCGCTACGGCATGATATACGTGGACAAGCAGAACGACGGCAGCGGCACGCTTGAAAGAAGCCGCAAGGACTCGTTCTACTGGTATAAAAAAGTTATCGCCTCAAACGGCGAGGATTTGGATTGAAGGCTATGTACAGTAAGACTACGACCGTAAAAAACATCAGCGGGCTTCACGCAAGACCCGCCTCCGACTTCGTGTTGAAGGCCAAGGAGTTTGAGTCCAAGGTGTTTGTAAAGAACCTAAACGTCCCCGATTCTTTGCCTGTGAACGCCAAGAGCATAATGCGCCTTTTGGCGGAGGGCATTGTAAAGGACACGAGCATAGAAATATCCGCCGAGGGCGCGGATGAAAGAGCTGCCGTAGAGGAACTTGCGGCGTTGGTGGAAGCGGGCTTTGGTGAGTAAGGCGTTCGATAAGACAAAATACAGGCTGGCTGCCTTCGATTTGGACGGCACGCTGCTGAACTTCGGCAAAATATCCGAAGAAACCGTTTTGGCGTTACAGCAGCTACACCGCAGTGGAATAACCGTTGCGATTGCCACGGGGCGGGGGCAGCCCACCGTGCCGCCGAAGCTATTGAACCTCGGCTGCTTCGACTATGTAATTTCGTCAAACGGAGCCTGCGTCATCGAACTTGAAAGCGGAAACGTTTTGCAGCGGGTTGCCATTTCGCCAAAGCTTGCTTTAAAAGCCGTAAGCTGCGTCAAGCGGCATCACGGGGAAAGCAGTGCGTTTTTAGAATCGTGCATCCTGCTCTCGTGGCGCGGCCTGCACCGCATTACGCGCAATGTTTCCAAAAAGGAACGGGAGGAGATTAAGGCGGAGTTCTATTCCTCGTCCAAGATAACGCCGTGGTTTTCCCGCACGCTCTTAAAAACCAAGGAGCCGATTTACAAAATAAACAGCTTCTTTCCGAACAAGCGGGACTGTGCAACGGCTCTCGACGAGGTGAACAGGATTTACGGGCTTTTTGCGCTCACCACGCGGGGCGACGATTTGGAGATTACGGCCCATGGCGTTTCCAAGGCTACGGGGCTTTCGGCGCTTTGCAATTTTTTAGGCATTGCACCGTCCGAGGTTGCAGCCTTTGGCGACAGCCAGAACGATTATGAAATGCTGCAAGCTGCGGGCTTCTCCGTTGCTATGGGCAATGCGGACGAGAAGATCAAGCGCATTTCGGACTATATTGCCCCTCCCGCCGATAAAAGCGGTGCGGCAAAAGCCATCTTTAAACTCTTTTTTGATAAGGAGGACTGACCGTATGATACTTTACGGAACACCCGTTTCCGAGGGCTATGCCGTCGGAAAGGCATTTTTATACAGGCCCTACACCTATTCGGGCAAGGGCGGAACCTTTCAAAAAGGACGGGAGAAGGAGCAGCTTTCCCTTCTTTTTGATGCGATGGAGCGCGCACAAAACGAGCTTGCAGCGCTTGTCGCCTCCTTCCCGCCCGAACAGCAGGACAAGGCGAAGATATTTTCTGCCCACCTTCAGATGCTGTCCGATGAGGAGCTTTTGGAGGAGATGGAGCTTTTGATAACCGAAGACAGGCTCCTGCCCGAAAGTGCCGTGCAGCAGGCCTTTTCGGACTTTATCGCCCTGCTCTCCAAGGTGGGCGATTCTGCGATAGCCGCAAGGACGGCCGATCTTAGGGACGTGCAAAACCGCCTTTTGCGCTGCCTTGCAAACGAACCCATGTGCAGCCTTGCCGCACTTCCCGAGGGCGTTATCATAATAGCGCACGACCTGCTGCCCTCCGACACCGCATCCATGGACAGGGATCACGTTTTGGGCATCGTTACCGAAACGGGCAGTCCGACCTCCCATTCGGCAATTCTTGCGCGCAGCTTCGGCATTCCCGCCGTGCTGGGGGTGGAGAACGTCACGCAAAGGATTAAACCCGCGTCCACACTTGCGCTAAACGCGGTTGCGGGCGAGGTGATAACGGAGCCGGATGAAAATACTATCTCCGACTTTCAAACCAAGCGCAGGGACTTCCTTCGATTCCAGAGCGAGATTGCACGGTTTACCGAGTGCGAGCCGCTTACAAAGGACGGCGTGAGAATAGACATAGGCGTAAACATCGGAAGCGCAGGGGACAAAATCCCCGCCTATTCCGACTTTGTGGGGCTGTTCCGCACGGAGTTTTTGTATATGGACAGCGACCATCTGCCCACCGAGGAGGAGCAGTTCTTAGCTTACCGCACCGTTTTGGAACGGTCGGCGGGCAGACCCGTAACGCTTCGCACCTTGGACATAGGCGGGGATAAGACCCTGCCCTATATGGAGCTTCCAAAGGAGAACAATCCCTTTTTGGGCAACCGCGCGTTGCGCCTGTGCCTGTCCCGTCCCGACATCTTTAACTGCCAGCTTCGGGCGGCGCTCAGGGCTTCGGCATACGGCACGCTTTGGATAATGTTCCCTATGGTTGGCAGCATCGACGATATACGCCGTGCCAAGGCGGCGCTAAATCGGGCGAAAAACGAGCTTAAAAGCGAAAACATCCCCTTCGATGAGAACATAAAGACGGGCATAATGATAGAGATTCCCTCGATTGCCTTAATTTCCGACCTTGCGGCACAGGAGGTGGACTTTGCAAGCATAGGTACCAACGACCTTGCACAGTACACGATGGCGGTGGACAGGATGAATCCCGCGCTCAACCGCTATTGCCAGAGCCTTTCGCCCGCAATGATAAGGCTTTTGGGCACGGCAATTACCGCGTTCAACGCCGCAAATAAACCCATCTCTGTCTGCGGCGAGCTTGCAGGCGACCCGAACGCCGCCGCAGTCCTGCTCGGCTTGGGGCTTAGAAAGTTCAGCATGAACGCAGCCTCGATACCCAAAATTAAGGCGGCGCTCTGTAAAATCACAACCGCCGAGGCGAAAGCCCTCGCCACCACCGCCGCCACTGCCCGCACCGAAACCGAAATAATGCAGATGATAAAGGCACTGTAAGTTTTTAATTTATGTGGACACGGTGTAATTGACGGCAAGAATTGAAGCCGCTATAATGGCACAATTCGGCGCCGCCGTTCCCGTTTTTGATATCGCCACGGAACGGCTCGAAGCCATCTTGAAAACGGCTCTCTCCTGGTGGGGAACGGACGATAAGGCAATCTACGACACGCTGATTTTCATTATGCCGCCCGCAACTGTTTCCGACGTCCTCTTCGAGTTCGGCGAACCCAAGGAGGGCTTGGAAAGGATAACGGCCTGCGGCGATGCAATCTTCTGGTCTTACAGCCGCACGGACTACCAAAAAACAAACTGGTGGGCCAAAACCGCAACCACCTCCATCGCCCCCAAGCTTACAATCAGAACTGCAAACACGGTGAAGAAGTTGGTTGGAATGTGAGGGTCGTGCGACCGATGTCCGTTAGTTCAAAACCAATTCGCATATTTGCACTTCAATTCACCTCCGGTTACGCTGATGACAGGAGGTGAGTTTTATGGCTACGAACATCGATTACATTCAAGACGGGGATTATTTGATTCCAAACCTATACTCCCCAGTTTTTGGTTGTCAAATGTGCGATTTTATTCTACCCATGCTTTGTTTTGTGCTTGATTGGATTGAGATTAATGTATTTCATGCACAATGTCCTGAACATAGCTTAGAAACTCCGTAGCTTTACCAATGATTTCAATGAATACTGTTTTGAAATCTTTTTCCGGCAACCCGAATTTATTAGCGGTTTTTACATAGTATTTTCCCTTGCGATGACCTATTCCGGTTGACCTAAGTCCTTGTAAGTCTCTCAGAAAACGGATATGGGTTTCATAATCTTTCACCCCTTTAACCTTCAGAAATTGCTCAAATTTCCCTATACTATGTTTGGGAGTCGATGCGTTATTGTCGCAAGCTGCGGATAGTTCCTTCTCATTAAATGAATCGATAAGCACCTTGACCAGGCAAAGAATCTGCATATCGAACTCCGGCTGAGCATTACTCAAAGGAATGCGCAGTCCGGTAAAATTATATGTATCATCGGTATTGAGGGGCAAGAATAATGTCCATCCGAGCTGTTCCTCATACAGTTCGTTTACTAATTTGTATTTTTCCTGAAACAGAAAAACCGGTGAATCAGGGTCAGTAAACTTTCCGCCAAAATCACGCTGCCATTTTGCCCTGCTTAATTCACCATCAATGCTTATATTGTATTGCCACCAGTGTTGCTGTTCACTTTGCGACGGTAAATCCCTGCCCAGATCGCCCAGATAGGCAACGACATAATCCGCACTTTGGTTGTCAATGTATAAAAGCCACTTGTTGCCGCAACGCAGGAACCCACCACCGATTTCATATTTTTTTGGAGAGTCATAATACTTTTGCAGAACAGCACGCTTAAAGAATATCGGTGTAAAATAGTGGGGTGAATTCTCATTCATTTTACCGTGTCCATTTAGCAGATTGGGATCTGATGTAAAAGTAACATCTTTCCCGGAATTATCAACACCTACAATGAATTCTTCATATTTCCTTTGCCTTTCTGAATAGGGCCAGTACCCACAATCGCATAGATTGCACCCATTAATAAACATTTTCGCATAAATACTTGAGTAATTCCTCTCCGACTTGGCAAAATGATCTATGCCGTAAGATATAGTTGTGTTTTTTCCGTCAAGACAAATCGGCTTGCTTATTTGCTCTATTTCAGGGTCAACACCATCGTTGTGAGCGCGACTGCTAAGATGAACAAGGAGCGACATTTGTTTTACCGCTAAAAATCTTTTTAAATAGTTCTTGTGAATTGTTACCAATCCATTTTCGATTTTGACTACAGTTGTTTCGTTTTCCGGATCGACATATTCGTTCTTTACACGGTCAAAACAGAGGTTGTTAATAAGCCTGAATTCTTCGGATACTTCAAGACTATTATCAATACCAAGTCCATCGAAATTTCGTTCTATAATAAGTGGCTCAAAGCCATCCCCGTTGCCAAATCGATGATAGACGATTTGACTGTCATCCCCAGACGTGCATTGCGTAAAGCCCGGGGTACACTTACTCCAGTTATTCGTACAATCCGTTTTCATCTCTTCCTTAACAAGTTCAATTGGTGCTAAACAGCATTGAAAAAAAGCATCAGTCCCAAGCTTCGACATCTTTCCATATATTGGTATTAAGACCCCTACATTTGGATAGTCTCTCAGGTACTTTATGACTTTTCCTTGATGTATTGCATCATTCATATTCAAACCTCTCTCAATAGTTGCTTTGATTGTGGCTAAATTATCTCGAAGATATTCGAATACAACATGTTCGATCTCAAGCCCCCAAGTCCGCTCCGCCTACGCTGCCGGATATGCCGTATATACATATTCAAATACCTGCTGGCGGTATCGCCCAAGCGCCGTATCGTCATAACTTGTGGGCAGGTCCGTAAACAGCATATCACGAATCATCGTATCAATGATTGCACGAGTTTCTTCCTTATCCGTCCAGCGGTCAAGCTCGCATATGCGGGCCTTGATTCTCGACAGCATATTCTGAGCCAGTGCCTTGACCTTTTTAATATCTTCTTTTGACAGGGAATCGTTGAAAAGCAGATCGTAGATTGCAAGCTCCTCGTCGCTGTTGAACCCTTCTTTTATATATCGCTTCTGCTCGTCGTCCAGCTCACCCACCAGCTTCATCAGATTTTCAAACACAACGGAGATTTCATCCTTCTTGTTATCCTTATTGTATTCGTCCACAATTTCTTGGTATCTTTCATAGTAGTTTATTCTTAAAGGATTATCTCGCAACATTTTGGCAAGGCGTTCCTCGACAAGCGACTGCAAATCCTTCATCAGCAGATTTTTATTTTTAACTCGCTCGAATTCTTTACGCAGTCGGTCAAAATCTATACTACTTATATCGAACTTTTTGCTTTCGGCAGGGCTGTCCGTGGCTCGCTCAACCCGAATATAATTGCCGACGATCTCGTTAATGTTCGCCATAAGCGCCGAGTTATCGGAGCGAATGCGCTTTTGCTGCATTTGCTCATAAATCGCGCTGACGGCGTTTTTGTAACGGTGGGTTTCGTCCGATACCTCGCGCTTTTCAACATATTTGAACATACGGAAAAGCTCTCTTGCCTGAATTTCAAACCTCTTTTTTATGTCGTCCGTTGCGCACATTGCATTGGCACCCGCCGCCACCAATGATAGCTTTGCAAAATCGCCTGCCTCAACCAAGGCTTTCAGTGAAAAACCGTTCTCCGCCATATGCTTTTCGATGCTGATTATTGTGTCGGCAATCTTTTTCAAAAGCTCCGATTTATCGGGTATGGGATCATTTGCGCCCTTGCCGCCGCCCGCGCAGGTGTAGTCCGCCAGCGCCTGCCGCAAAGCCTTTACAACTCCTATGTAATCCACGATAAGCCCGTTGCTCTTTCCGTCGCACACACGGTTGGCACGGGCAATGGTCTGCATCAGCGTATGGGCTTTCAGAGGTTTGTCCAAATAAACGGTGGCAAGGCTTTTCACGTCAAAACCGGTCAGCCACATTGCACAGACGAATACGATGCGAAACGGATTATCGGGATCCTTGAATTCCTTGTCCATCTCCCGCGTTTCCATCTTCTTGCGATGCGGCAAAATGTCCAGTCCCCAATTTTTGAATGTTTGGATTTCATTTTGCTCCTGACTGATTATTACCGCCGCTTCGGTTTCTTTCATCCATGCAATTTTGCGTTCAAGCTCCAGCGCTTCTTGCTGCGAGGCCACCGAATGCTTGACTTCAAGCTCCGCAATCTTTTTCTGCCAGTAATGCTCAACAAGGTTGTACATGCGCACACAGGTTACTTTGTTTACGCAGACAAACATGGCTTTGCCGGTTGTCCAAAGCTCGGAGTAATGCTCGACAAAATCCCTTGCGATGGCATCGAGGCGCGGCGTTGCCGTGATAATATGAATGTCCTTGGCAAGCTCGGATTCGAGCTTTGCTTGTGCGCTCACATCCAAATCCGCTGCTTCGATTGCATTTAACAACTCGTCGTTGATATCGGGATTTTCAATGCCGAGCATATCGCTTCGATTTTCATAGTATAGGGGCACGGTTGCGCCGTCGTCCACAGCCCGCTTGAAGTCATAGATCGAAACATAGCTGCCAAAGGTGCGTTCAGTGATATTATCGTATCTGAAAAGCGGAGTGCCTGTAAAACCGATTCGGGAAGCCGTTGGGAGCATCCTGCACATATTGTCCGAAAAGATTCCGTTTTGCGTCCGATGCGCTTCATCCGACAGGATGATGATATCATGGTTTGGCACGATGGGCGTTGGGTTGGGCTGATTAAACTTGTGTATCAGCGTGAAGATATAGCTTGGATTGCCCCGCAGCATGGCTTCCAGCTTGGCACCGTTTTCCGGAATAAAGCTGCTTGCTTTTACCCCGCTTAGGCAGCCGCAGGCTTCAAAGGTGTCGGAAATTTGCTTGTTCAGCTCGTCCCGATCGGTCAGAATAACGAAGGTCGGAGAGCCGGCAAATTTGCGGCGAATCTTTTGCGCTAAAAACACCATCGAATAGCTTTTCCCGCTGCCTTGTGTATGCCAGAACACGCCGAGCTTGCCGTCTTTCAACTTCCTTGCCTTGTAGGACGCCACAGCTTCATTGACGCCGAGATACTGATGGTTGCGGGCAAGAATTTTCGCAGTCTTGCCGCCCGAATGGTCAAAGAGGATGAAGTTTTCAAACAAGTCCATAAAATTATGCTTGTCACAAATGCCGAGCAGCATGGTTTCCAAGTCGACCGCACCTGCCTCATCTTCTTTAAGACGCTTCCATTCGTGGAAAAACTCATATTTCGAGCCCATCGTTCCGACCTTTGCCTTCAAACCGTTGGAGAGCATCAGAAAGGCGTTGAATCGGAACAACTGCGGAATGGTATCCAGATAATCCGTATAGTTGCCGTCATAGGCGGCTTTCACATCCACCGTCTGCTTTTTCAGCTCGACGAACAGCAGGGGAATACCGTTGACAAAACCCACAATGTCGGTGCGGCGGCGATACAGCTCCCCGTGAATTTTCATCTCCTTGACGGCGAGAAAATGATTGTTTTCAGGCTCTGCAAAATCAAATACACGGGCATACTTTGTTTCATACGTGCCGTTCGACTTCTTCACCTGTATAGGAATGCCGTCACGGAGCATAAAATACTTCTCCTCGTTGGTCTGCATTAAAGAGGCAGAGGCGGTGTAGGCGCAAAGCGTTTTGACTGCAAAATTAGCATACTCTTCCGTCATCCAGTCGTTTAGAGCAAACAGCGCCTTTTTCAGATACCGCACTAACACAATTTCCTTGTACGAGCGCCGCCCCAAGGTTCCGTTCTCGCCCAACACCTCGGTATTGTAAGCGTACACAACATCCCAGTCCAACCTGTCATGCAAGACATTTCCAGCGCTGTTCTGCACCAATATGTTTTCGGAGTATTCGTAGCTCATAAATTATCCTCACTGATGCTCTTTTTTTATAAATGATATTTTTGCTTTTTTAAGCCTTTTCCAGTCCTTCGCTACAAGACCTGAGGAGTTTACCGCTCTATCCCGCCGATGTTCATGGCATCTGGCATAACTGACTCCATATAGTCCGAATACGCAAGTATTTCATTGCACAGCCGTAATCCTTGAGTTACATTGTGCCTTTTGATTTTTTCCAATTCTGTCGACAATTTCTCCGTTTTCAATACTTTAGATAAAGCATCGAGCGAACAAAAGCAACCGCACATATCGTCAAATTTTTGCCGTATTTCCAGTATAGCAGAAGATATGTCGGTTGTCATTACAAATTGGGCTTCTCTCAAGCTCCAAAACACTGCTTTAACATCTGGCACGCTTGCTTCTTGAATAAACTTATAGTATGAAAACACTTTTTCACAATCCATTAACAGCAACTGTTCGAGCTTAACCGTTTGAGTCAAGCCCTGGCACACAGCAAAAACAGCGAATAAATTAGCATAAATCTCGCGTTTATACGGATATGTATCGACGCATAATTGACGTTTCTGCATCTGTACCTGTTGTGTGTTTATCTCCTGCTCCATTTGCACTTGCTTACGATTAAGGTGAGTTGTTTGCTTTATTATCAAGACCGTTAATAGGCTTGTAACGATTAATGACAATAAAGCAATAACAACGCTTATAAGATTAATAACCGCACTATTTTCACTCGCCCATTTTAAGAAGTTATCCATTTTAAAACTCCAATTCTCCACTCATCAGCTTGGGCAGCAGACGGTCGCGGGCTTGTTGTGCTTTTCGTACAGATGCAGATAAACTCAATATTTTTTCAAAGATAGTCAAGCAAAAATCGTGATAATTGCTCACTAACGCTTCTGTTGGATACAGCACGTTAATATTACTGAATTTAGTCTTGTTAACATTAGTCATAGTTGCACCATTGCTACCAACACCGTCTAATAGAGTTTTTATGCGTTTCATTGATTCATAAAAGAAGTACAAATCCTTTTCTTCATTAAGAATCACAGAATTTATCTGTTGGTTTGTTTGACAAATTTCTGCTGCAATATTCACAAGACCGACCGTAGCAATGCATGAGACCATTACTGCATTTTTAGGAAGATATTTTCCTTCCTGTGTATTCGCACCTGCTTTGGTCAATGTCTTTTCAGTTGCTAATGTAAATATTTGTCCATGCATATCAGGTATAGTAACAAAAGGGATATTCCCGCCATAATAATCCAAATTTGCTGTGGAAGGAGTTTTCCCTGTAATTATTTCACCGAAATCACTAACGATTCTTTTCTCCCACCCCTCCGGTACGCCGTCTACAATGGGCGTGGTTTCCCAGCCGGGGAAGCGGAGGTCAACGAACCATTCCTTATACAACCGCTGCGCCGCTTCCTCCAACAGCTTGATTTGCTTCTGGTTGTTTTCAATTAAGTCGTCGTAGGCGGAAAGAATGTCGGCAATGCGATGCTGGATTTCAAATAGAGGAAAATTCACATCAATTCTGTTAAACACATCATTGTTAACTCGCTGGCGGCCTGTTGCTCCAACCATTGATTTAATTAGACTTTCGCGCATGTCATTGGTTTGCATTAAGTAATAGAGATACTTGCCATAAACACTTTTATCTCGTGGCCTAAAAACAATAAATTCTGTTGAACCAAATCCCTTACCTATTCCATGACAATAAAACCCTTTTCCATTTTGTAAGCAAGGGGTTATTCTTGCTATTACTGTATCTCCATCTTCAAATTTAACACCAGATTCGAACGTCTTCATAGTAACTTTTTCGGGTTCCCTTTTGAAACATCCAACATTTGCCATCTCGACAAACGGGTATTGTTTGCCCTTTTTTAAAGACACATGCGGGTTTAGCATTACTTTATTTAAAAAAATCATAACCCCATCTCCTCCATATTCTCCGAGATGGTTTTCATCAACCTGTTCGACTCCTCCTGCAAGGTGAGCAACTCTGCATGTATCTCCTTCATGCGGCTTGCAAAGTCCACGCCGTCGTCCTCGGCGGGAGCAACTCCGACATAGGCGCCGGGCGTCAGCGACCAGCCTTTTTCTTTGATTTCCGCAATCGTTGCCGCACGGCAAAGCCCCGGAATATCCGCATATACGCCATCTCCAAATTTGTCGGTCAGCCAACGAGCTTCCTCAATTATCGAGAGCAAGTCTTTTAGCTGCTCTGTTTGATGATCGAGCAATTGGAGTACGGATTTTTTGTATCCACGCCATTTTGAAACACCGTAGCTTTGCGCAAAACCGGTCCATTCCGATTTCGGCTTGTTTTGCAGTTGTTCATCTACGCTGTTTACAAAAGCCTTCACCTGTGCAGTCTGCATTGACATAAAACCATTAATTGCCGATTCCTGTGCCATACAATCCCAAACGGAACTAATGCAATCGCAGGTTGACTGAAACCCTTGTGCATATGTGAGCAATGGCACATAATAATAACTGTCGGTCATCCGTGACATCATATCGGCTTGCCAATCAATTATTTTGAACTGGTTTTTTAGTTCGTTGTTATATTCATCGAGCAAAGCACGATACTTCTCCGTCTCCCCGCGGTGCAGCCACACGATTGCGTTCAGGTTTTTCATCTGCCACTCGCTCCACTCGTTGAGGGTTCGGTCAACGGCTGTATAGTAGTTACGGGAATCTATAAACAGAACCTTATCGCGGATGGCTCCCGCCTTGCCTTTATCAAAGAACCACAGAGAGCAGGGCAGGCTTTTGGTGTAGAAAAAATTGTTGCTGACCGACATCATCACGTCCACATGACCGGTTTCTATAAGTTGTTTTCTTATCTCCTTATCCTTGCCTTGACTGTCCGTTGCCGAGGACGCCATAACGAACCCGGCTCTGCCTGCTTCGTTCAGATATGCGTAAAAATAGGAGATCCAAAGATAATTGGCGTTGCTTATTTCCTTGTTTTTGTTCACGCCGGGAAGCCCGAAGGGAAGCCGTCCGGCGTTTTGCGCCGTTTCGCTCTTGACCTTATCCACGTTGAACGGCGGATTAGCCATGACATAATCGCAGCAGCCCTCCAGATTGTGCGCATCGTGATAAAAACTGTTGGCCTCGTCGCCGGAAACAATCTTCGCATTCAAACCATGGACAGCCATGTTCATTAGGCAGAGCTTGGCGTTATAGTCCACCTTCTCCTGCCCGAAAAAGGTCATAACGGTGTTGGCGCTTGCGCCGTATTGCTCCGTGAAATCGGCGGAGGAAACGAACATACCGCCACTGCCGCAGGCGGGGTCTATGTAAATGCAGATTTTGATACAATAGAGAAAGCCCTCTCCAGCCGAAAAGTGCTGAAAAAGGCTTGAAATAAGGGCTTCCGTGGTCAATCGCTGACTTTGGAAGCCCTTGTTTTTGTTATTCAGTTATTGTCAATTGCTGCCCATTGCCGTTGTGGTGTACCCCTTGCGGTGTAAATAAAAAGCAATCGTTAAAAGGTGTGAAATAATTAAAAAGTTAAGTTGACCGCTTTGTCCTCAAGGTCAACTCCGTAAATCTTAATGGTCTGCTCCGATGCCTTGTCGGATATAGCCTTACCCATCGCTGATTCAATGACTTTCATAATCGCTTTTGCTCGGTCAATGAAGTATGTATCAAAATCATCATGGATAAACGCATCGAAGTTTACCATGTGAGACTCCACTCGCAATTGTAATTCTGCCTCGTCAATCTGAGCACTTTTCATGATTTTTTGGCTATATACACTCGGCGCCTCGCCACCAATCTGACGGTTAGAAGCAGGGAGCAAGGGTGTCTTGTTGATGATGGAGTTCCATTTATCTTTGCTATAGCCCTTTTTCATGCAGTGGGCTTCTGGGAATATGTGATGTATGTCTGGGGACTCATCCATACTCTTCACAATGTCCATCGTTGTTCCCTGCATGAAATCTTTACACTGTGCCCGATAGACAAGTGCCATGATTCCTTTATAGGCAGCACTGTTTCTTGTTTGGAGTGAAATCAGCCGTGTGGCGGAGAAATAGGCAGCACCCATTGTTCTGTTCGCACTTGGCTTGCCCTTTATCAAAGCAACCACATCTTCTATATCGTTTGCATATCTTGTTTCGTTAGCACCACCGTACATTTCACCCATAATTCCACACCAATACCATTGCTTGAGGATGTTTTGCGTTTGTGGAAGATTGAAGGTGCTTTTACCAATCACGGCACAAATGGCGGCCAACGGAATCAACTGCGTGGTATATGGCAGATCTCTCCTGCGGAACACGTATTGGCTAAACAGGAATTTTCGGGCCATTTTGTATCCCTCAAGAACTGCTTTCTTGTTTGACTGGTATGCATCAAACGGAAGTGCAAGCACGTCTTTCTTTTTGCAGGTCGTCATAGTATCGGCCAAATAGCTGCTGTATAGAGTGACCGTTGTCAAGAATGCAGTTTCGTCCACGCCATGCATAACATCGGTATTTAACGGCTCTCCCTTGCCCCAAATAATGTCACGACAAGCCTCCCAGTCCTTTCGAAGGTCAAATTCATATGTGGCAAAAGTTGCTGTTACCAGCTCAAACACTGTCAACGAGACTCCGCCCGTATTGACATTTTCAAAAACCTTGCAAACCGCTTCACGGGGAGTATCCCGGCCAAGTGTGATAACTGGCAGTTTATACCCAGTGATGGTTTCTATCACATCGGTGCGGAACTGCTTATACCTCTCCATGTATGTTTTTTCGTAGTTGTGATATTCCTTATACCCATCTGCCCAATCCTCTCTGGCGCTGCTGTCGAAAACGATGTTGATGGGGAACATCTCGTGCTCGTATTCCAGTTCTCGGGTAGACAAATCCAGTAAAACTTTACGGTCAAAATCCGTTTTCACTTTTTTATCATCAGGAACGGCAATAACAGCATCATAGCGATCTTGACTTTCGTCAAGGCACAGTTTCATGTCGAGATAATAAAATCGTTGAATTGCCTTCCCCTTATCGGTCTTAGTAACAACGGCATCCTTTGCCATCGTTGCACGATACATAGAAGTAAGCCTCTGCTGCCCATCAAGCACGAGAAACTCCGGCGTAACTCCAGGAGCATTTACCCCCTCAAAAGTTCGATACTTGAATTTTATATTTTCGTTGCCATACTTCAACCGCATGATTGCGCCCATAGGGTAACCTTGGGATAGGCTCGCAAGTATGCCCCTTATTCTACCATCATCCCAAGTCCAGTCACGCTGAAACTCTGGTAGTTGCTCCTTTCCGTCACGGACCTCACGCATCAAAATATCCAGCGCTGTATCTATAGATTCTGGTGCAATATTAATTGCCATCGCTTTTCCTCCACTTTACTTCGTCTCTCCATGAAGTTCTCTATACAGCCGTTCCGCAAGTGCCTGTTGAATGATGCGATATTTTTCGGCGTCCAAAAACAGCTGTTCATACGCCTGCATATCATCCATATACGCCTGCTGAGCAGTCGTGTCGAAGATACTAGGAAAGATACTACGCTCATATACTTGTCGGTCATTACTCTTTGCCGCTTTTTTAACCTTGGAGTCCTTCCGCATTTTAGTATAAAGGGTGTCTACCATAACGCGGTCTGCATCGGTGAAGTCACCGAAGAATTCCTCGTTAATACGAGCGATAATCTCATCCAAAGGACTGGTGCGCTCTTTTTGCCCGCCGGCACGCTTGGGCTGAGTCGGCTTGTAAGAGCTGGAAGTCGTCTGCAATTCGATAGAACCTTCAAATGTTTTCTCAAGACGATAGTATTCGAGCTTCACACGATTGTCAAGGTCAAACGGCAGAACCGGGTCGGACGGAAGCAGTCTTGTGAGGTAGGAGCAGAGGATATATTCCTGATGCAGTTCCTTGTCAAACATCCGAGTTATCTGTGAAATGTAGTTATACCACTTCACAAACGCTCTGACTTCCCGACGGAATTGGTATCTCTGTTCCTGGTTCAGCTGATTGTACTTATCGGCCACAGGTTTCAGGATGTTGGATATTTTGCCCTGTGTGGCGTTTGCCTTGCGGATGTCCGGGTCAAAATAAATATCCGAAACCGCAGCAATATCAGCCTCCGTGTAGACATGGAAATTTCGCAGAATTTTCTGTGTGGTGTATATCAGATCAAAGTTAATCTCCTCATCTAGGCTGGTTTCCTGATAGAACTGCAGGAACGCCTCCTTAATACGCTCCGCATCATTCACAAAATCCAATACATAGGTGTCGATTTTGCCGGGATAGGTTCTGTTCAGGCGGCTCAAAGTCTGCACCGCTTTCACATCCCGCAACTCCTTGTCCACAATCATGGTGTGAAGCAACGGCTCGTCAAATCCAGTCTGGTACTTTTCTGCAACAATCAGTATGTCTCCCTCATCGTGGAACACACTTTTTGTCTGGCTCTCCTTGACCCGATTGCCGTTTCTGTCCACATTCATAGAGCTTTCAGTGTACTCCGGGCTGCTGGGATCATCCGGGTCTTTCAGACTTCCACTGAATGCAATCATGATTTCTATGTCATCATAGTTGTTCTGCTCAAGATACCGTTTGATTTCGTGGTAGTAGCGGACGGCAGCAAGACGCGATGCCGTAACCACCATCATCTTTCCAAGACCGCCGATTTTCTTTTTAGTGACATCCCGGAAGGTCTCCACGATGATAGCCGCCTTCTGCTGGAGGTTATGCGGATGCAGCTCCTCATAGCGGCGGATGGTACGCACCGCCTTGGAAGTCGGAACATCCGGGTTTTCCGGCACGTTCTTGGCAATCTGATAGCACATCTTATATGTGGTGTAGTTAGCCAAAACATCAAGGATAAATCCCTCTTCGATTGCTTGACGCATGGAATAAATATGGAAAGGATGGAAAGAACCGTCCGGCTGCGGTTCGCCGAAAATCTCCAGTGTTTTTCTCTTCGGTGTAGCGGTGAAGGCGAAGAAGCTGAGATTCTTGTGGCGTCCCTGTTTCAACATATCCTGCACCATGATGTCCTTGGCTTCGATTTCCTCTATGGCCTTCTGCTCCAGTTCAGCGTACTCCTGCAAAGCGTCAGATACATCTGCAAGTGCTGCTTTCAGCTTCATTGCTGCTTGCCCGGTCTGGCTGCTGTGCGCCTCATCTACAAGAATGGCATAGTGCTTGCCCACTGCGGATTCCACCTGCTCATAAATGACAGGAAACTTCTGCAGGGTGGTAACAATGATGCGCTTGCCCTTGTTGATAGCATCACGGAGATCGGCAGAGCTTTTCTTGTCATCAATTGTCTCTACACTTCCAAGCGTATGGTCAAAGCTGGAGATGGTGGCTTGAAGCTGTTGATCCAGAACACGGCGGTCGGTAACGACAATCACACTGTCATAAACTGCCTCGTTGTTGACATCGTGCAGGCTTGCCATGCGGTAGGCTGTCCATGCGATAGAGTTAGACTTGCCGGAACCCGCACTATGTTGAATCAAATAGTTGTGCCCCGGACCGTTTTCTCGGACATGGTCAACCAGCTTCCGCACGACATCCAACTGGTGGTAGCGGGGGAAGATGATTTTTTCGGAAGTCCTAATGTTAGTAGAACCATCTGGGAGGATTTCCTTTTTCTCGGACTTCTCGTAGCTGATGAATTTCTGGAGGATATCCAGCAGCTTATCCTTTTGCAGAACATTCTCCCAGAAGTAAGCGGTCACATAGCCACCGCTCTCATTCTTCGGATTTCCCGCTCCACCGTCCTTGCCCGCACCGTTGCTGCCCTGGTTGAAAGGTAGGAAATTTGTCATGGGACCTTCCAAACGGGTGGTCATATAGACATCGTACAAATCGCAGGCAAAATAAGCCAGGATGCGCTTGTTGAATCCGAATGCAGGCTCCTTGGGATTGCGGTTATATGCCCACTGCTTCCTTGCATCATCCACGGACTGCCCGGTCAGCTGGTTTTTCAGTTCAATGGCGATGACCGGGATGCCGTTGATGGCAAGCACCATATCGATGGTGTTGTTGTTCTGCTCAGAATAGTGCCACTGGCGGATGCACTGGCAGACATTCTGCTGATAATGCTTTGTTGCAAGGTCATTCAATTCGGACTCCGGCTTGAAATAGCACACACGGAAAGCAATGCCACGGTGCTTAAATCCATAGCGAAGCACGGAGATCAAACCGTCCTGGGTGACGGCATTCTCGAAAGACTTATAGAACTGGCGCACTGGATTGATGGTACACATCCGCTCGAAGCGCCGCCAAGCCATCGGCTGGGTAACCTTGACAAAGTCGGTCAACGTCACAATATCCACATTCAGTCCGCGACTTTCTTCGCTGCGCAGTCCAGCATCAGTAGCTTTTGTCCAGCCGCCTTCTTCGGATATTAGATAGGACTCGATAAACGATTCAAAGTTTTTCTCGCTTTCATCCATGCGATGCGCAGCATCTTGATATGCCTGCATTCGCTCTTGGAAACCCTTGTTCTCGCTCATAGTCACACCACCTTTCTTTTGCCGGTTACGGCTTCGTATATGAGGGAACGCTTGTATATTTCCAGCTCAGAAAGTAAGTTTTTCTTATTTTCAACAAGTGTATCGATTTGCGTGCCCAAATCGTCTAAATAGCTAACAATAGCACATTGCTCATCTTTGGGTGGAACTAAAACAAACTCCGAGTTTAACAAACCTGCGAGGTTTAGGTTTTGAAATCCGATGGTTTGTTTAATGTAAGCCGAAGTCACGGATCTAAAATACATACCACGCCAGTAATACTCAAAAAACTCGGGTGTAACGATGTTCGAATCAATCTTCAGTCTATCCATAAAATTTGCAAATAGCGCATCAATAGGAAGATTGAACATAACAGCCCTTCCAACGGGTGTTTTTTCTCCACCACCAGATTTTTCAACCAAGATATCTCCATACTTAAGAGACAACTTATCAATGGTTGATTGGTTATAGTTCCTCACCGTGAACAAATCTACGGATTCTTTGAAACGGCCTTGTTCAAATGCAAAATCGGAAATTCTCATACAAACTTTGTCATTGACATCTCCATTTGATTCATTTCCCCAAGCACCACTGTCGCGAGATAGAATAACACGTTTCATTGGTAATGTGTGCCAGTGCGAGGGATGTCGTTCAATCCAAGGAATAGTTGACTTTACCATTTCTGCATCACTATTGTTGCCCATAGTTGTGGCTTTGAATATTAGGGACATTTTCCAACTTTTATATTCTTCGATTGTAGTATTGACACTCTCAATCAACTCATCAATCTTGACACACTTATCATCCAAAAACGCCACAATGGCATTCATCTCGGCTTGCGGAGGAATGGCTATTCGTAGCTCCTTGACCTCGCTGTAGTTCAATCCCTGCCGCACACCAGACCCCATGCCGTAAAATCCTTTTTTGATATCAAAGGCATGAATCAAATAATAAAGGTATCTGGAATGGGCGGAGTTGATAGGGCGGAGTGTCGTGTAGGCCGAGGTAATAATCCCGCGCTCCGTGGCGTGTCCTACCCGCAAGCTGGTGCGGTCGTTCTGTAAATCCGTCAAACGCAGAACGATGTCGCCGCTCTCGATGACATTGTACCCATCAAACGATGCCGGCAGCAGACCGTCATTGGTGTTGATGTCCTTGCGTTTGATTTTTCCGTAGCTCAAGGAGAGCAGGTTTTGCTCGGCAAGGTCGGAATTTTTATTGTTCACCCGCGTGACAAGCTGATATAGCGTCCGAACGTTCCAATGGGCAGGAACGATTCCAATCCACTGGATGCCACTGTCTTTCATCTCGTCATAATGCCCCGTGCTATTCATCCTGCTCACCGCCGTTTCCAAATAGTGCCTGTAGCTTTGTCATCAAGTTACGCTCATGTGCCTTAATGCGTTTCGCTATTTCATCGGCAGGCTCCATTTCCAAATACTCGTAGAAAGTCTTGGTAAACGGAATTTCATAACCCACCTTCGTTTTGCCCTTATCAATCCATGCACCCGGGCGGTAAGGCAAAACCTCTCGCTCGAAGTAGGCATCCATATCTTCGTCCAGAGGAATAACTTCCGTATCTCGCTTGGAGGTATCCGCTATCGGCTTTCCCTTTTTCAGAACCGGCTTGCCGTCCTTATCAAGCCGGGGACTCTCCACCGTGATTTTATTGTAGCCAAGGGCAATTGACTCCATCCTCTTGCTTTTGACTGTGATGGTCTTGCCGTCCACAATGGTGGTTGTGTAAGTGCGGCTGGTGTAATCGCCATAAGCCTCAATGATTAGATTTCGGCAGACCTCGGTGATGTCCACACGCTTGTTGCCGATAGGCTTCCTGCGCTGCTCGTAACAGCCACTGGCATCAATCAATAGGACGTGTTCCCGATGGGACTGCGGCTTATCTTTCGTGATGACCCAGATGTAGGTCGCAATGCCCGTGTTATAAAAGCTGTCGTTCGGCAACTGCACAATGGCATCTAACCAGTCATTCTCAATAATGTATCTCCTGATTTCGCTCTGGCCGCTGCCCGCATCTCCGGTAAACAGGGATGAGCCGTTCTGTATGATTGCCATGCGGCCGGTGTCTTTCAACTTTGCAATGCCGTTTAGCATGAACAACATTTGACCATCAGACTTTGCCGGGAGACCAACGCCAAAGCGTCCGGCATCGCCCAGCTTGTATTCCTTTTCAATGTCCGTCGCTTCGCGCTTCCAATCAATACCGAAGGGGGGGTTGGAAATGCAGTAATCGAAGGTGTAGCCGGAGAACTTATCGTCGTTCAACGTATTTCCGAACTGCATATTGTTCGGGTCGCCGCCACGGATGAGCATATCCGCCTTGGCAATACCGAAGGTGAATGGATTGATTTCCTGCCCATAGCAGATGATGTCCGCCTCACTGTCCAGAGCCTTGATTCGCTCCTCCATACAGGTGAGCATCTGGCTTGTTCCCATCGCCATATCATATACGGTCTTGGCAGGAGCATCGGGGTCGGAGAAGTCTGCCTCCATCGTCAGCATATCACACATCAGATAGATGATGTCTCGGCTGGTGAAGTGGGAACCTGCCTCTTCATCGTAGCTCTCAGAGAATCTCTGGACAAGATTTTCAAACACATAGCCCATGTCGATTGCAGAAATCTTGTCAGGACTCATATCTGCGTTGTCCTCGCAGAAGTCACTAATGACCTGGTACAAAACTCCGGCATCACTCATGCGGTCGATTTGATTGTAGAATCCCATGCGGGCCAGAACATCGGCAATATTGTCGGAGAACCCTGCCAGGTACGCCTCAAAGTTTGCCTTTATGTTTTCCGGGTCAGTCTTTAATCGCTCAAAAGTAAATGGGCTGGTATTGTAAAAGTGATAGCCTGAAGCTGAATACAGAAAACCATCCCGCACCGCAAGGTGCTTGATTTTTTCGTAGGTTTCCAGAATCTTTTCATGCGTAGGCAGCAAACAGTCGTGAAAACGCTTGATTACTACCATTGGCAGAATAACAAGACCGTATTCATGCGGTTTGTATGCTCCGAAAAGTGAGTTTGCTACATTCCAGATGAGGTTTGCCTTCTCTTGAATATTAATGCCAACCGCCTTGATTTTTTCATTAGAGTCCATATTCCCGTGCCTCCCTGATATTCTTGGAAATTTCATTCATGTTTTTGACAAGTCGGGATTTTTGAATCCCAAGCCGATATTTTTGACCATCTTCTTCAATGGTGTCATGATTAATAGTAAGAAAGCACCTTGCCCTCAGTACATCAAATATACAGTGTGGCATTCCTCGGAATGCTTCTCTTACCGCTTGGATGGCTGTCGGATAGAAGTCCGGCGGCCTTTCCATATCCTCGAATTGCCGGATTTGCGCTTCAAACATCTCGACAGCATCGACGAGTGGGAGAAATTCAGGCAAATCATCTGGTATACCATGTATCCATTTTACAAGATTCCCATACGACCATTTGCCCTGCAGAAGCTCCATGAGTTTCTGATGTTTATCATAAGCCGATTTTAAGCGGGGACGGCTTTTCATTCCAGCATCTACTTGCTTGCGCTCATAGTCACTTGTTATATGTTTGTTGGGAATGGTCAATACATTGTCCTTGAATTTCACAGGAAAGCGCTTCCCATCCTCACGGATGACGTTAAGCATAGCATCCTTTGCGTATCGCAGGAGGCATTCATCCGTCACCACCAACTTCGCGCCAGGGAAAGCACGAGAAGCTGCACTCAACATTCCGTCAACGGGGTCAACATAGACCGTTTTGACTTTTGTTGTATCGAAATTACGCAGGATGGTCAGTAGGGTTTCTTCGTATGTATCTGGCAGTATATCTATGCAATAAATATCGTCTTCTCTCAACGCAAAAACAATTGTATAGGAATTACTGTAAAAGGTTATCCCTATAATGCCGATTTTTTCAGGCGTGTTAAAAGGTAGCAATAATGATTCGCGATATTGAATCCGTCTCCGCATTATGGGACCAATAGATGCAGTAGATGCTGGTACTCCATAGTAATCACATACCTTCTTGTAAGAGAAGCGAAATGTTCCGTCGGCAAGAGCATCGGATAATCGGTTGGTATACCGACAGCCTTTATCCCCAAAGTCAATAGGCTCTGGAAAAACGATATCACCGCAGCCATCGCATCTCAGATAACGCCGATAAAAGGTAAGGTCTACGACTTGGAATCCGCGTGTGATATCTTCATCCTCTGGTACTTCGCCCCATAGGATATCTTTAAATGTTCTTTTCACCACTTTGGAACACCTAGTTTTTGGCGAACCACAGGCGGGACATACCAGCTTGTCATCCGAAAAGTATCGCTTGTGAACCACGTCAAAATGAGTAGCATCCCCCGTTTTTAGGGCGAGCAGGTCGTCAATGTCAAGAGTCTCTGTTTTCTGTTTTGACACATCGCTGCTTCGATATAGCTTCTTACCCAAGGGTGCACTCCTCCTATTTTCAGATTATACATTATTTTACCACCAAAAAACGAACAAGTCAAATATTTATTTTACTTTTGCCACCATAATCCAAATGCTATAATTTCGTTTCTTCAAAGGGATTTGATATAATGAGAGCATGAAAATGGCATAGCCAGAAAGGAGGAAACGCTTATCGAACCAGGTTTCAGAGAGCTTCGAAACAGCGATGACAGGCTCTTGTGTTTCGTGAACGACAGCACAGGACAAATCGCGACTCAAGGGCCACACAAGTCTCGCTACCTCTTCAATATCCCTGTCGGCAGTGCATTCACTGTTATCCGAGATAATGTGGAGTCGTTAGTGACCAGAACAGTCACCGAGTTTATCGTGGCAAACCGTGCTGCTTAAGACAGCATAACCAACGCAACAGAAAATCCGCAGAGCTGCGAGACGGCCTGGATTTAGTTTCTCCCCTATGGGTGAACTATGCCAAGCCGTCTTTCTTTGTCTCTACGGATGAAAGTGGCTCCTGAGGATTTCAATGCAAATCTGAGAGGAAGCCAAATTATGGAATTAACATCGAAAACTCGGCAGCTGCGGTTGCCGAACAGTACGGAAATGAGGTCGTTAAATCGGTATTCCGGCGTTATGACGCTCGTGGACTGTACGACTTGAGTTCCTGCTACTACAGTGAAGTGTTTGGCGATTTAGAGCTTATCGCAAACGACAATTAACACAATCGTCCTGGACAAGACGTTAAAAGGTCTGCCTGAGCACCAGCTCATCTCTGTGGCCACGGAGATGCGTTCGTAGCCGGTGCGAGGGCAACACAACGAAATAGAGTGCCAGCTACGAACGGCTGGTCACCGATGTGAAGCGGAGAAATCCGTATGAGGTGACCATCTATGATATTTAGATCTGGCAGTTATACAGGTTATCTCCGCTTCGGCTTAAACACCGAAAGGAGAAAACCTAATGACAAACCAAGACAAACAACGCAAAATCTACATCCGCAACCCCAAAGAGTGGGTGCTTGTAACCGAGGAAGTCTATCTCGAATACTATCGCCCGATATGGCGCTTACAAAAGGAAGCGCGAAAGAACGGACAGTGTATGTGTCCAAAATCAAAGCTCTGGCTTTGCGACGGCGACTGCGCCATGTGCGAATATCGCACCGCCGGCAATACTGTGTCACTCGACGCACCGATCGAAAACTCCGATGGCGAAGCGTTCAGCCTCATAGATGTCATTGAGGACCCGAACGCCGCCTTTGCCGATGTTGTTGTGGACAGGCTGTTGCTCGAAAAGCTCCTTGATGAGCTGGCAGAGCAAGACCCCGAAGGCAAACGCATCTGCGAGCTTATCATGGAGGGCTGCTCGAAAACCGAAATTGCCGATACCCTCCAGCGCGAGTTCGGCGGCAATTGGTATAAGTCGAAAGCGGCATACCGTGAAAAGCAGGCGCTTGACCAGCTCCGCAAACGCATTTTAGACCTCATATAATCATACGGTTTTGCCCTTCATCAAAGAAATCTGGCGGAGGGCAAAATTATTTTTTCGTTTTTTTGTACGATGGGCTTCTTTTTTTCCAGTGGGTAGTGAGGACAGGTGAAACCAAAAAGTCCTCAGATTGGAGGAAGCTCGAATGAACGACAAGAGACAAATGACCGACACAGACGAGGAGCTGATTGACACCTTGTTGGCAATTAGCGTCGTGTCCAAGCGGCTGGCGAGAAATCTCGCTATCCTCGCAGCCAAGAAAAAAGCCACGAAAGGAGGAAAAGCAGATGAGCAAAATGAGCGAGATGTCTGCGACCATCGAAGAACTGCGCAATGTGTGCAACGAACTCGAACGTGTCCGTATTGCTATAAGCAATGCGGCTGATTGGCTGGCAGAGTGGTTTGGCGGCAGCAAGCCGGAGTCGGAAGCTGCATCCACTGAATCGGTGTTGACGTTAGAAACGGTCAGAGCCGTCCTTGCGGGTAAGTCCCGCGAGGGCTTCACCGAGGAGATTCGCTCTCTGCTTTTAAAGTACGGGGCGCAGAAGT
>JAUNBP010000022.1 GCA_030526995.1 Clostridia bacterium | reverse complement strand
TATACCTTCATTATACCAAAAAAGCCCGATAAAGTCGAGCTTTTTTGACAGGCTGCGCCGTCGAAAGACGGCTTTTTTTAACCGCAAAGGCGCAAAAACCCCAATCCGCAGGCAGAAAAAGGGTTTGCCGACTTGCCGAAGTGCGGGGGACTGTGTTATACTGAAGGTTAAGTGAAAAAGTAAGGAGAACTCGATGAAGAGAAGCAACATTGGCGGGCAGGCGGTCATGGAGGGCGTGATGATGAAATCGCCCAAGGGCATGGCGCTTGCCGTGAGAAGAAGCGACGGAAGCATAGCTTTGGAATATCATAAGCAGACCAAGGTCAGAAAGAAGGGCTCCATTGCCACTTGGCCGATAATTCGGGGCGTCGTGGCGTTTGTAGAATCCCTCGTGACCGGCATGAAGATAACCACCCGCTCGGCGGAGCTCATTGGCGAGGATATTGCCGAGGAGCCGAGCAGGTTTGAAAAATGGCTGTCCAAGGTGTTCGGCAAGTCCGTGATGGACGTTGCAATGGCAATAGCCATCGTCATGGCGATTGCGCTTGCGCTCGGGCTGTTCGTGTTCCTGCCCCAGCTTTTGGTGCATTTCATCCCGAACCTGTCGGAGGGATGGAGAAGCCTTTTGGAGGGCGTTGTGCGGCTTTTGATATTCTTAGGCTACATAGTTGCAATCTCGCTTATCAAGGACATCAAGCGGGTGTTCATGTACCACGGTGCAGAGCATAAGACTATTGCCTGCTACGAGGCGGACTTGGAACTCACGCCCGAAAACGCAAGAAAGTGTTCGAGGCTTCACCCCCGCTGCGGCACGAATTATATGTTCCTCGTGATGGCAATATCCATCCTCGTGCTGTCGGTGGCGTCGGTGCTTTTGAGCACGGCGGGGCTTCCCATGGGCAACTTTATAGTGCGGCTTTTGAGCAGGCTCATTCTGATTCCGCTGATTGCGGGCATATCCTACGAGGTGCTAAAAGGCGCCGCAAAGTCGGACAACCTCGTGTGCAAAATCGTTCGCGCGCCGGGGCTTGCGCTTCAAAAGCTGACCACCAAGGAGCCCGACGAGGAGATGTTGGAGGTTGCGATAGCCTCGTTCAACCTTGCAATGGAGGCGCCCGAGCAGGATATAGAGATAGAGACCAAAAAGCCCGAGAAGGCGGAGAAGGACGAAGATGCGGGAGCTGCAAAGCCTTGAGAAGGAATTGAGGGGCGTTGCGGGCGAGGACAGTTACTTTGAGGCGAGGCAGCTTTTGGAGAGCGCCGAGGATGAGGAGCAGCTTAAAAGCCGAATAAGCCGCCGAAAGAGCGGGGAACCGCTCCAGTACATCTTAGGCGAGTGGGAGTTCTACGGGATAAAACTTTCCGTGTCGCCCAAGGTCTTGATTCCGAGGCCCGACAGCGAAACCCTTGCCGAGAGTGCGATAGGGAGAATCCGAGAGCGAGGCTATAGGAAGGTTTTAGACCTGTGCTGCGGCAGCGGCTGCATAGGGCTTGCGATAAAAAAGCACACCGAGGCAGAGATAACGCTTGGCGACATCAGCCCCGACGCACTCGAAGTTGCAAGGCATAACGCCGAAAGCAACGGGCTTGAAGTCGAGATTGTATGTAGCGATATGTTCGATTCGATAGAGGGAGAGTACGACTGCATAGTTATAAATCCCCCCTACCTTTCCAAGCGGGACATGGAAAACCTGCAAAGGGAGGTTGAGTTCGAGCCGAAGATAGCCCTGTACGGCGGCGAGGACGGGCTAAGCTTCTATCGCAGGATAGCAAAAGATTACGGAAAACACTTGAAAAAGGGCGGCAGCCTTTTTATGGAGATAGGCTACGGTCAAGCCGAGAGCGTCATGGCAATGTTTGAAAACGGTCAGGCGATAAGGGACTTGAACGGGATAGAACGGGTAATAGTTACGGAGGAATAGTATGCTTAACAAATTAAAGGCATTAAAGGAAAGATACGAGCTTTTAAGCTCACAGCTTGCAGCTCCCGATGCGATGGACGACAAGGACCTTTGGCGGGAGCGGATGAAGGAGCAGTCCAATCTCCAAGAGATAGTCGATATGTACGACGTCTACGTTGAGAAAAACAAGGCGCTGTCGGACTGCAAGGCCATGCTAAACGAGCATCTCGACGCCGAGATGAAGGAGATGGTGCAGCAGGAGATAGACGAGATATCGGAACAGCTTCCAAAGATAGAGGAGGAGCTGCGCTTTTTGCTTTTGCCAAAGGACCCCAACGACGATAGAAACGTCATGTTGGAGATTCGTGCGGGCACGGGCGGGGACGAGGCGTCGCTGTTCGGTGCAGACCTTTTGAGGATGTATTTAAGATACGCCGAGCGGCACGGCTACAAGGTTGAGTACATAACCGAGAATATGACCGAGCTTGGCGGCGTCAAGGAGGTAATTCTAAACCTCACCAAAAAGGGAGCATACAGCAGGTTAAAGTTTGAAAGCGGGGTGCACCGTGTTCAGCGGGTTCCCGAGACCGAGTCGCAGGGCAGGGTGCATACCAGCGCTGCAACCGTTGCGGTCATGCCCGATGCCGACGACATTCAGATTGAGATAAAGGAGAACGACCTTAGGATAGACACCTACCGCAGCAGCGGCGCAGGCGGGCAGCACGTCAACAAGACCTCGAGTGCGATAAGGATAACCCACCTCCCCACCGGCGTTGTAGTAGCCTGTCAAAACGAGCGCAGCCAGCTTCAAAACAAGGAGCAGGCGATGCGCCTATTAAAGAGCAGGCTGTACGAGCGCAGGATGAACGAGCAGCACGAGCAGATGGCGAGCATGAAAAAGAGCCTCGTCGGAAGCGGGGATAGGAGCGAGCGGATAAGAACCTACAACTTCCCGCAGGGCAGGGTCACGGATCATAGGATAGGCATGACGCTGTACAAACTCGAGCAGTTCATGGACGGCGACATGGACGAGATGATAGACGCACTCATAGTTGCCGAGCGCACGGCTCAGCTTTCCAAAGAGGCTTAAAAGTGGACACGAGGGTAATCTCAACCAAAAATCAGGCGGAGGCGGGCACGAATCTCGGCGCGGAGCTTATTAAAAGCGGCGAGATAGTGGCATTTCCCACCGAAACCGTTTACGGGCTCGGCGCAAACGGCTTTGACGAGGCAGCGGTTCAAAAGATATTCGAGGCCAAGGGCAGACCCAACGACAACCCGCTTATCCTCCACGTTGCCAAAAAGAGCGACGTAAAGGAGCTGTGGGCGCACGTTCCAAAGAGTGCAAACCTGCTCATGGACACCTTCTGGCCGGGGCCGCTGACGCTTATCTTCAACAGGAGCGACAAAATTCCCGATGCCGTGACGGCGGGGCTTGACACCGTGGCGGTGAGGATGCCGCAGGACAAGACTGCAAGGATGCTGATACAAAAGGCGGGCGTGCCTATAGCAGCACCCAGCGCAAACCTTTCGGGAAGCCCGAGCCCCACCAAGGCGGAGCACGTCCTTTCGGACTTGGGCGGTAAAATTCCGCTCATATTGGACGGGGGCGATTGCAGGGTGGGCGTGGAGTCCACGGTGCTCTCGCTCGTGGGCAGGCCAACGATATTGAGGCCGGGCGCCGTGACGCACGAGATGTTGGAGGCGGTGATAGGCGAGGTTAGAATTGCCGACTGCGTGTTAAGCCCGATGAAGGAGGGCGCAACCGCACTCTCACCGGGCATGAAGTACAAGCACTATGCGCCGAAGGCAAGGGTCAAGGTGGTCTGCGGGGAGCCAAAAAACGTTGCAAGAAGGATTTTGGAGCTGTACGTGCAAAACAATATTCGGGGCGTGGTCTGCGAGATAGCCGCAACCGAACAGACGAGGCAGTTCTATAGGGGCAAGAACTACGTCATAATGGGCGATAGGCAGGACCCCGCAACGCTTTGCAAAAACCTCTTTTCAACGCTTAGGGAGCTGGACGAGCGGTGCGATTTGATTCTTGCCGAGGGCACGGACACCAAGGATAGCGGGCTTGCCTTTATGAATCGACTTTTGCGGGCTGCGGGCTTTGAAATTGAAAAAGTTTAGCTGTACAATGGAAGAAAACCGTGTTATAATAAATGTTGGAGGTCAAGATGAAATTAGCTATTGGCTGTGATCACGGAGCATATGTGATGAAGGAGGAGCTAAAGCTCCATTTGCTCGAGCAGGGGTATGAGGTCGTGGATTTCGGCTGCAATTCCCTACAGAGCGTTGATTATCCTCCGTTTGCGTTCGCCGCAGCCGAGGCTGTGGCAAACAAGGAGGTGGACAGGGGAATAGTCCTCTGCACCACGGGAATAGGCGTTTCCATCTGCGCCAACAAGGTCAAGGGAATCCGCTGCGCCCTCTGCGGCGATGTGCGTTCTGCCCTCATGACCCGTATGCACAACGATACCAATATGCTTGCGCTCGGCGCAAGCATTATTTCTACCGAGACCGCCATAGAGATAACCGATATTTGGCTAAAGACCGAGTTTGAGGGCGGCAGACACCAAAGAAGGATAGATTTAATCAGCGACTACGAGAACCGAATATGAAAGGGGAATTTCAATGAGTAATGTAATCGTCATCGACCACCCGCTTGTGCAGCATAAGCTGTCGCTTCTTAGGGACAAGGACACCGGTGCAAAGTCGTTCCGCGAGCTTGTGAACGAATTGGCCCTTTTGATGGGCTATGAGGTAACCAAGAACCTGCCGCTTAAGGATGCAGTTATTGAAACGCCGATGCAGGTAACTACAGTCAAGATACTCGAAAACGAGAAGATAGCCGTCGTTCCTATCTTGAGGGCGGGCCTCGGCATGGCGGACGGAATCATGAACCTTATTCCAAACGCAAAGCTCGGGCATATCGGGCTTTACAGAAACCCCGACACGCTGATGCCGACGAGCTACTATGTAAAGCTCCCAATCGACATCGAGGAGAGGGAAACGATAATCGTAGACCCCATGCTTGCAACCGGCAACTCCGCAATAGAGGCGGTAAACGTCGTAAAGAACGCCAACTCCAAGAGCATAAGGCTCGTCTGCCTTATCGCCGCTCCCGAGGGCATAGAGGCTATGCAGAAGGCGCATCCCGATGTGGATATATATGTGGCGAGCATAGATGAAAAGCTCGACGATCACGGTTACATCGTCCCCGGCTTGGGCGATGCGGGAGATAGATTGTTCGGAACCAAGTAAGAGGTGACAGTATGGCAAACGCAAACATGATAGGTGAGATAGCAAACACCGAGGAACGTGCCGAGCAGATACGCAAGGATGCGCTTTTGCAGGGCAAGGAGCTTGTAAACAAGACCAAGGCGGACATGGAACAGCGCCTAAAGGAGACCGACGATAGGGAGCGGGAGAAGACCAAGTCAGCGCTGATGCAGGCGGAAATTGACGGCAAGGCTCTTGCAGAGTCCATCCTGAACGAGGCGATAACAGGCATTGAAAAGAGAAGGAGCGCAGCGGAGCAGAGGATTCCCGCCGCCGTCGATTATCTTTTGGAAAGGGTTGAAACGCTCAAATGATCGTTGCGATGAAGAGGATGAGCTTGATTGCATTGAAGTGCGATGAAGCCGAAATTCTAAAAGCCCTGCAGGATATAGAGGCGGTGCAGGTTATCCGAATGACCGACGAGACGGCGGCATCGGCGGAGCTTGATGCGCTCGAACAGCGGGGCGCACGCCTGACGGATTCGATAGACGCCGTAAAGCCCTATGCCAAAAAGGACGGATTTTTAACGCCCAAGCGTGAGGAAAGGCTGGAGGACCTCCGCTCAAAGGTCGATTCGGGCGTGTCGATAAGCTCGGAGGTTGAGGAGCTTGTAAGAACGAAAAACGCCCTAAAGGCCGAGCATGAGAAGAACTCGGAGGTTATTTCCTCGCTCTACCCGTGGCTGTACTGCCCCTATCAGATGCAGAGCATAGGCTCCAAAAAGTTTGTAAAGGTGTTTGCGGGACTGATAGCCGCAAAGGATTTGGACAGGCTTAAAGAGCAGGACTATCTCTCCGCCGAGCAGTTCGGCGGCGGCTCTGTCATAGCCGTGATAGTAGCCTGCCATATAGATGACGCAAAGGCAGCCTCGACGTTTTTTAAGACCGTGGACTGGGCGGACTATGTGTTTCCGAAGCTGGACGGAACGCCCTTGCAGGCGCAGGATACGCTCAGGGAGCGCAACAGGGAGATAGAAACCGAGCTTGCCGAATTGGAGGAAAAGTTCAAGACCCTTGCAGAGCAATCCAACGCCCTAAAGGACGCCTCCGACGCCATAAGGATAGAGCGTGACCGAGCCGCAGCGGGGACTGCGCTCAAGCGCACCAAGGCGGCGTTCGTGCTCGAGGGCTGGATTCGCGAGGACGAAAAGGACAAGGTTGAAAAGGCGGTAGCGGGCGTTACCGACGCCTACAGCTTCGAGGTTTTCGATCCTACTGAGGACGAGATACCCCCCTCGGTAGTCCAAAACAATTCATTCAACCGACCCTTCGAGGCGGTGCAAAACCTGTATTCAAGACCCGACCCCAAGGGCATAGACGGAACCCCCTACATGACCCCGTTCTACATTCTGCTGTTCGGGCTCATGCTCTCCGACTCGGGTTACGGCCTGCTTTTGATGATAGGCTCGTGGCTGTACATCAAGTTCAAAAAGCCCACGGGCATGTCGGGCGGCGTCGTTCGAGTGCTGTTCTGGGGCGGACTTTCCACGATAGTCTGGGGCGTGCTTGTAGGAACCTTCTTCGGGCTTACGCTGAACGATAAGATAGGCATATTCCCGCTTTTATTCAACCCGATGGAGGACTCGATGATGATGCTCGGGCTCTGCTTCGGCTTGGGCGTGATTCACATTTTGTTCGGCTACGTTATGAAGATGAAGGTAGCCTTTATGCAAAAGGACTGGCAGACTGCAATCTTCGATGCGCTGCCGTGGATAATGATAATTTTGGGACTCGTGCTGTACCTCGTGCCCTCGCTAATGGGGGGCCTGCCCCCAATCGTGCAGACTATAGGGCTTCCGCTTGCGGGCTTGGGTGCGCTAATTATCCTGCTGTTCAAGGGCAGGGGCAAGAAAAACCCGATAAAGAGGACTATTTCGGGGCTTGGCGAACTGTACAACGTTTCGAGCCTGCTTGCAGACGTCCTCTCCTATGCCCGTCTGTTCGCACTCGGAATCGCAACCGGCGTTATCGCACAGGTGTTCAACGACCTCTGCGGTATGCTCATGGGCAGCAGCAATCCCATTATGGCGGTCTTGGGCTTTATCATAGGCTGTGTGCTTTTGGTGGGGCTGCACCTTTTCAACGTGGCAATCAACACCTTAGGAGCCTTTGTACACTGTGCAAGGCTTCAGTACGTTGAGTTTTACGGCAAATTCTATGAAGCGGGAGGGCGTGAGTTCCTTCCCCTCGGATATAGAACTAAATACACAAACATACAGAAAAATAGTTAGGAGGAAACAAAAAAATGGATGGAACAGCATTGGCAACCTTAGGAGCAGCATTGGCTGCGGTATTGGCGGGCATCGGAAGTGCAATCGGAGTAGGCCTCGGCGGTCAGGCGTCGGCGGGCGCAGTTTCGGAGAATCCGGAGCTGTCGGGCTCGTGCTTGGTCTTGCAGCTTCTGCCGGGCACGCAGGGCATCTACGGCCTTTTGATAGCCTTCGTTATGGCAAGCAAGGCGGGTCTTTTGGGCGGAGGCGATGTAGGCGTTGCCTTATCCGTTGCCGAAGGTTGGCATTATATCTTTGCGGGGCTTCCGATAGCTTTGGGCGGCTTGCTTTCTGCAATCTATCAGGGCAAGGTTGCGGTCTCCGCTATCAACATGCTTACAAAGAAGCCCGATCAGGCAGGTAAGGGCATCTTGATGGCCATCATGGTTGAAACCTACGCAGTTTTGTCGCTGCTTATCTCCTTCCTGCTCGTCAACGGAATTTAATTTAGAGGGCAGCATGGAGAGCGTCAGCAACAAGGACAGGCTGCTTGCAAGGATAATTTCCGACGCCGAGGCGGATGCAGAGGAAACTCTGCGTAAGGCAAGGCAGGACGCAAGCGAAATAGAGGCGGAATACTCCAAAAAGATTTCGGAGCTTGAAGCCGACCATGGAAAAAAGCGGGAGCAGGCCATTGCCTCCGTAATGGACGGCAACCGCACCCGTGCAGCCTTGGACGGCAGGAAGGCGGATCTTTCGAGCCGCAGGGAGCTAATCGACAGGGTTTTTGAGCTTGCTTATCAAAGGCTTGTGGCCTTGGACGGGCAAAAGCGGGAGAGGCTCTTGGAAAAGCTGCTAAAGAGCGAGGCGGAAAACGGCGACACCGTTATTCCCTCCAAGGCGGACAGGGAAAGGCTTTCAAAGCTTGTAAAGGACTTTGAGCCTGCGCTTTCCCTTAGCGATAAGGATGCCGCAATAGATGCGGGCTTCATCCTTGCAGGGGACAGCTATGAAAAGGACTGCTCGTTCAAGGCGGTTCTAAGCCAGCTTAGGCTTTCTGAGGAAACGGCGGTTGCCGAAAAACTTTTGAGTTAAACGGAGGAGGGCTGTATGCCACAACCAAGCTATGCCTATGCCTGTGCAAGGATAGGCGCACTCGAAAAGAGGTTACTCGACGAGATTACTGTCCGCAGAATGGCGGAGAGCAGTCTTTCCGATGCCATGCGTATGCTCTTAGACGCCCGCTACGGGTTTGAGAGCGATGCGAAGGCGGAGGACGTCGAAACGCTGATAATCAACGAGCTTAAACAGGCGGCGGATGAGGTGCGTCAGCTTTCACCCGTACCGAGGCTTACCGACCTTCTGTTTTTGAAAAACGACATTATAAACCTAAAGCAGCTCATAAAGGCAAGGCTTACAAAGCAGGGTGAGATAGCGTGGCAGCAGGGCGGGCTATACAGCCGAGAACAGCTTGAGGACTGCGTAAACAACGCAAACTACAAGCTGTTGCCGGAGCCGCTCATGCTTGCGCTTAACCGCTTGGAAAAGCAGCTTGAGCTGTCCGTTGAACCGCAGCAGATAAGCATTGGCTTGGACGCCGCCTACTTGGACTATGCGTTAAAGCAGAGCGCAAAATCGCCCGTGATGCTGCAGTATTTCAAGGCGCAGGCGGACTTTGACAACGTTTTGACCTTCCTTCGAATGAGGGCGATGGGCGCAGGGCGGGAGCAGTTTTTCGACGTGCTGCTGCCCGAGGGCGGAATAAAGCACAAGGATTTGTTAAACTCCTACGAGCTTTCCTTCGATGCAATAAACCGCTTTATGCGCGAGAGCGTATGCAAGGATGCGCTCTTGGAGGGACTCAACCGAATGCAGCAGAGCGGCAACATTGCCGAGGTAGAGCGGGCGAGGGACAACTATCTGTTGAGCCTTTTCAAAGTGCATAAGCACGAGAGGGAGAGCTTGTACCCTATTATCGGCTACTATCTTGCAAAGGAGCGGGAGGCCAAGGCGGTAAGGCTCATAATCACGGCAAAGCGCAACAATTTGCCCGACGAGGTAATTTTCGGAAGGCTGGTGAATCTATATGGCTAAGTGCGGAGTTATTGGAGATAGGGATTCGGTGCTGCTGTTCAAGGCGGTAGGGCTGGACGTGTTCTTTGAAACGGATGCGGACAGGGCGAACATGCTTATTAGAAGGCTTGCAAAGCAGGGCTATGCGGTGCTGTATCTGACCGAATCGCTCTACCCGCTTTGCGGCGAGGCGATAACCGAGTTTCGGGCGCAGGCCTACCCTGCGATAATCCCGATTCCCGACGCCTCGGGCTCAAAGAACATCGGGATGGACGCATTGAAAGAGAACGTCGAAAAGGCAGTCGGCGTCGATATATTGTTTAATAATTAAAGGAGAGGCAAAATGCAAGGCACAATTATCAAGGTATCAGGCCCCCTCATAGTGGCGAGCGGAATGGCGGACGTGCAGATGTACGACGTGGTGCGTGTATCCGAAAAAAAGCTCATAGGCGAGGTCATCGAGCTTCGTGAGGACAGGGCATCCATACAGGTATATGAGGAAACGGGCGGCATAGGCCCGGGCGAACCCGTAGAAAGCACGGGAGCGCCGCTTTCGGTTGAGCTTGCGCCGGGGCTTATCACCTCCATCTTTGACGGAATACAGCGGCCGCTTTCGTTGATTCGAGAGCAGGCGGGCGATAGGATTACGAGGGGCATAATGGTAAATTCCCTCGACCACGAGAAGAAGTGGAACTTTACGCCCGTAGCAAAGGTGGGCGACGAGCTTGTAGGCGGCGATGTAATAGGTACCGTTCAGGAGACCGAGGCGGTGCTGCATAAGATTATGGTTCCCGCAAACGTTTCGGGAAAGCTCACATGGATCCATGAGGGCGAGGCGAACATCGTCGAGCCGATAGCAAAGATTTTAAGCTCCGACAAGGAAATTGAAGTTTCGATGATGCAGAAGTGGCCTGTAAGACGGGGCAGACCCTATGCGGAGAAGATTTCACCCGACGAGCCCATGGTAACCGGACAGCGGGTAATAGACACGCTCTTCCCGGTCGCAAAGGGCGGCGTGGCGGCGGTTCCGGGGCCGTTTGGCAGCGGCAAGACCGTCGTTCAGCACCAGCTTGCAAAGTGGGCGGATGCGGATATCATCGTCTACGTCGGCTGCGGCGAGCGGGGCAATGAGATGACCGACGTTTTGATGGAGTTCCCCGAATTGAAGGACCCGAGGACGGGGCTGTCGCTTATGAAGCGCACGGTTCTTATCGCAAACACCTCCGATATGCCGGTTGCGGCACGTGAGGCGTCGATATACACGGGCATCACGATAGCGGAGTATTTCAGGGATATGGGCTACAAGGTAGCCATCATGGCAGACTCCACCTCCAGATGGGCGGAGGCGCTGCGTGAGATGTCGGGCAGGCTTGAGGAGATGCCGGGCGAGGAGGGCTATCCCGCCTACCTTTCGAGCCGCTTGGCGGAGTTTTACGAGAGGGCGGGCATAGTCAAGACCCTTGGCAGCGACGGCAGAATCGGCGCCGTTTCCGCAATCGGAGCGGTCTCGCCTCCGGGCGGAGATATATCCGAGCCGGTCTCACAGGCTACGCTTAGGATAGTCAAGGTCTACTGGGGCCTATCCTCAAAGCTCGCCTACGCAAGGCACTTCCCCGCAATAGACTGGCTGCAATCCTACTCGCTCTACCTTGACAAGCTCTCCCCGTGGTTTGCCGACAACGTTTCGGCGGAGTGGCCCGCCATGGTTCAGCGCACGATGCACCTCTTGCAGGTGGAAAACGAGCTTGAGGAGATAGTACGCTTGGTAGGTATCGATGCGCTCTCCTACCGTGACAGGCTGACCTTGGAGGCTGCAAGGGCGATAAGGGAGGACTATTTGCACCAAAACGCCTTCCACGAGGTGGACACCTACACCTCGCCTAAGAAGCAGTATTTGATGCTGAAAGTAATACTGATGAACTACGATAAAAACCTTGAGGCGCTGGATATGGACGCTTCGTTCAACAAACTGATTGCGCTGCCGGTTCGCGAGAGGATAGGCAGACTGAAATACGTCCCCGAGGACGAGGTTTTGGCGCAGTTCGATGAAATAGTGGAGCAGATGAACAGCGAGATAAATGCGCTGACGGAAGGAGGGCATAACTGATGCGTAAGGAATACAGGACAATATCCGAGGTAGTAGGCCCTTTGATGCTGGTAAATCGGGTAGAGGACGTCAAGTATGACGAGCTGGTCGAGATAGAGCAGGCGGACGGAAGCATCCGCAGGGGCAAGGTCTTGGAGGTCAGCGGCGACAAGGCCATGGTACAGCTCTTCGAGGGCGCACAGGGCTTGAAAATAAGCGAGTGCAAGGCACGGTTTTTGGGCAGGTCGATAGAGTTGGACGTTGCGCCCGATATGCTGGGCAGGGTCTTTGACGGCATGGGCAAGCCCAAGGACGGCGGGCCCGCATTGATAGCGGAAAAGCACTTGGACATCAACGGCACGCCGATGAACCCTACGTCGAGGGACTACCCGAGCGAGTTCATTCAGACCGGTATCTCCGCAATAGACGGGCTTAACACTCTGGTCAGAGGACAGAAGCTGCCGGTGTTCTCGGGCTCGGGACTTCCGCACGCCAACCTTGCCGCACAGATAGCAAGGCAGGCGAGGGTTTTGGGTTCGGATGAGAAGTTTGCAGTAGTATTTGCTGCCGTTGGTATCACGTTTGAGGAAGCGGACTTTTTCATCAGCGACTTTAGAAAGACCGGCGCAATCGAGCGCACGGTGACCTTTATCAACCTTGCAAACGACCCCGCAATCGAGCGCATAGCAACGCCCCGAATGGCGATAACCGCAGCGGAGTACCTTGCCTACGACCTCGGGATGCACGTGCTTGTCATAATCACGGACATCACCAACTACGCAGAGGCCCTGCGCGAGGTTTCGGCAGCTCGAAAGGAAGTTCCCGGAAGAAGAGGCTATCCGGGCTACATGTACACCGACCTTGCGTCGATGTACGAGAGGGCGGGAAGAATCAAGGGTAACAGCGGTTCGATAACGATGATACCTATCCTGTCGATGCCCGAGGACGACGTTACCCACCCGATTCCCGACCTTACGGGCTACATAACCGAGGGGCAGATCATCCTCTCCCGTGAGCTGTACAGAAAGGGCTTGACCCCGCCCATCAACGTTTTGCCGTCCTTGAGCCGTTTGAAGGACAAGGGCATAGGAAAGGGCAAGACGAGGGAGGATCACGCCGACACGATGAACCAGCTCTTCTCGGCTTATTCGAGGGGCAAGGACGCAAAGGAGCTTGCGGTCATCTTGGGCGATGCGGCACTCTCCGACGTCGATAAACTCTACGCACAGTTTTCGGATGCGTTTGAAAAGGAATACGTCTCACAGGGCTACTACACGAACCGCTCGATCGAGGAAACGCTCGAATTGGGTTGGAAGCTGCTCGGCATCTTGCCAAAGTCCGAGCTAAAGCGTATTCGAGACGAATACTTGGAAAAGTACTATAAGGAGGCATAGCCGTGGCTTCGATGATGCAGGTGAAGCCCACCCGAATGGAGCTCAGCAACCTCAAAAAGAGGCGCACGGTAGCCATTCGAGGTCATAAGATGATGAAGGACAAGCGGGACGAACTCGTTCGCCGCTTCATAGTCCTCGCCCGCAGGAACAAGGAACTGAGACTCGAAGTCGAGCGCAAGCTCGCCCTTGCCATGCAGTCCTTTGTTCTGGCACGGGCGGTTATGAGCAACACCGAGATAGAGGAGGCGCTTTTGTACCCCGCAAGGGCGATTCAAGTCGAGGCCAAGACCCGCTCGGTTCTGTCTATTCCCGTACCCGAGCTTTCCATGGAGACGCAGGACGGCTTTGTCTATCCCTACGGCTTTTCAACTACGGGCTCGGACTTGGACGGGGCGGTGCAGTCGCTTGCCGAGGTGCTGCCGCTGATGTTGGAGCTTGCCGAGACCGAAAAGGCGTGTTCAAGGCTTGCCGACGAGATAGAAAAGACGAGGCGCAGGGTCAACGCCCTCGAATACGTCATGATTCCTCAGTTCGACGAGACGATACGACGCATTCGGATGAAGCTCGAGGAGAACGAGAGGGGCAACTTGACAAGGCTGATGAAAACGAAGGATATGCTCCAAGCGCAACAGAAATGAACGTAAGGGAGCTTGCAAAAAAGCACGGATTCGAGGCTTGCTACATCCTGCCTCCCGTTTCATATGAAGATTGGACGCGGCATCGCAACGATGGCGCGTTTCATCATAATACGGGCTTTATCAAGGGCGATATGAAGGAGGCGTACCCCTTTATGAATGCGCTGCTGCTGTTGATTTTCCCCTATGCACCGATTGCGGGCTTGGAGCAGGTTTCGCCCTACTATATCTACTCCAACCGAGCCTACCACGCCGCAAGGGCTCTGGAAAGGGAGCTTAGGGAGAACGGAGCAGAGGCAAGGCTTGCCGATGTTCCGCTTCGCACCGTGGCTGCGGGGGCAGGTATAGGCACGGTGCTGAAAAATGCGCTCTTGGCGGTTGAGGGCATGGGCTCAAGGTTTATCATGCAGGCGCTGGCGGTGAGGCTGAATGAGCCGAACTACGATGTAATTCAGCCCTGCACCCTAAAATGCGAGAACTGCAAGCTCTGCGAAAGGGCTTGCCCGAGCGGGGCGATAGATGGAGACGGCTACCACTGGGAAAAATGCGTGCGCTCGTATATGCAAAAGAGCGATATGCCCCTGTGGGCTATGGAGGGCATGAGTACGCTTTTGGGCTGTGAAAGGTGTCAAGCCTGCTGCCCGCTGAATAGAGATGATAAGGGTGAGCTTGCAAGGGAGCAGCTTGAGGCGTTCGATTTAAGACGGCTTTTGGAGGGGGATTACAAGCCCTGCTTAGAGCTTATCGGCAAAAACATGAAGCACGGGGCAAACCTTAGGGTGCAGGCGGCGATAATCGCAGGCAAGCAAAAGCGAAGGGATTTATTGGAAACTCTGCAAAATCTATGTAAAATTGCGCCCGAAAACGAGGTTGCGGCTTACGAATATGCAATTTCCCTCTTGCAAGAAAGTGAAAAACAGGGTACAATACCTGTGCCGCACTAGACGGGGAGTTAGCGGTGCCCTGCACTCGCAATCCGCTGTAGCGAGGTACAATCCCCGTCCTGAGGCAGACTATCTGTGAGGTTTGGTCTGAATACGGAGCGTTGATAGTCGGGTCCCGTGCAATCGAAAGTCGTGAATCATGTCAGATCTTGACGGAAGCAGCATTAAGCGAAATTTTCGATGTGCCGCGGGGAAACCTGAAAGGAGCCACCGACGCAGAGCCCACTCGGAGGCAGCTGTCGAAGGATGGGTGTGCGGCTTTTTTGATACAAAGAAGGTTTTGAGGTTTTAATGGAGCAGTTTTCGGTATTTGATATAGTAGGCCCCCGAATGTCGGGGCCCTCAAGCTCGCATACGGCAGGGGCGGTGCGCCTTGCACATACGGCGGCGCACATCGTGGGCAAGCCCGTAACGAGGGTTAAGTTCACATTGTACGGCTCCTTTGCCGAAACGGGCAGGGGACACGGCACCGACAAGGCGCTGATAGCCGGAATAATGCGGCTCATGCCCGACGATTCGAGGATAAAGGACGCCTACCGCTTGGCAGCCGATGCCGAGCTTTTGGTGGAGTTTGAATATTCCGACTTGCCCGTAAGCCACCCGAACACGGTCAGGATAGAGGCGGTGGACAACGAGGGCATAACTACCGAGGTCGTGGGCGAGTCCGTGGGCGGCGGAAACATCCTGATTACCGAGATAAACGGCTTGGACGTTGAGCTTACGGGCGACTATCCCACGCTCATTATAAGGCACCGTGACGAGCCGGGCGTCATTGCCGAGGTCTCGCACGTCTTGGCGCAGCTTGGGATAAACATCGCCTTCATGCGGGTGTTCAGACACGGCAGGGGCGAGGACGCCTATATGTGCATAGAGACCGACACCCCGGTTTCCAAGGAGATGCAAAACATCATCACGAGCCTGTGCAAGAGCATACAGCAGCTCTTTGCGGTATAAGGAGGTAAAAAATGCAGTCACGCATATTTGAAAGCGGAAAGGCGCTTGCGGACTATTGCAACGAACAGCGCATAACGCTCGGGGAAGCCATGCTGCGCCGTGAGGTCGCATTGGGCGAAAAGAGCCGAGACGAGATAGAAGCCGAGATGTGCAAGAATTTAGAGGTCATGCGCGAGTCGGTGCGGCGGGGGCTTACCGAGCGGGTCGAGTCGGTCAGCGGGCTTTCGGGCGGCGAGGCGATGCGCCTCTTTCGCTATGCCAAGTACAACCCCTTTTCAGGCAGCAATACCTGCAGGGCTGCGGCATCTGCCATGGCCGTGGTCGAGGTCAATGCGGCTATGGGCTGCATAGTTGCGGCACCCACGGCGGGCGCAAGCGGGATACTTCCCGGCGTGCTTTTGGAATGCGCAATAGAGCGGGGCTGGACGGACGACAAGCTCGTTCAAGGCCTCTTTGCAGCCGGAGCCATAGGTCTGCTCTTTGCCAAGAACGCAACCATATCGGGCGCAGACGGCGGTTGTCAGGCGGAGACCGGAGTGGCGGCTGCCATGGCTGCTGCCGCACTTGTCGAGCTTTCGGGCGGAAGCGTCGAACAGAGCCTTGATGCGGCTGCCATGACCATAAAAAACGTTTTGGGGCTCGTCTGCGACCCCGTTGCAGGCCTCGTCGAATGCCCCTGCATTAAGCGCAACGCCTTAGGCGCAGCAAACGCTATGATATGCGCCGATATGACGCTCTGTGGTATCACGAGCATGATTCCCTTCGACGAGGTAGTCTCAGCCATGTATGCAGTGGGCAAGGACATCCGCCGCGAGTACCGTGAAACCGCCAAAGGCGGCCTCGCCGTCACCCCCACCGGCAAAGCAGTAGCCGAACGCATGAGCCGACTTCAATCATAGGGGCGGATAATTTTTTTCTCTTCTTTCTTTTCGGACGCGAAAAGAAAGAAGCAAAGAAAAGCGATAAAGAGGGAGTTTTTCAACTTACAGATAGATATTTGAGTGCGCCATTTCGCCACGGACATGTGGCAAAATGGCAAGGGGATGTTCAATGTGGGCACCCCTTCTTTCTTTGAGTGCACCGTTTCCCGTAGGGGCGGATATCATCCGCCCGCCGTACCCGTTACCACCCTCGGGGGGGCGGATATCAACCGTCACTCCGCAAAAATCTTGCGGTATTTTTAACTATATTTCTACTCAAATTCGACAAAAGACTTATTGCATTCTATCAAAATAAAAGATACAATGTTTTAAGGAAGTGAGGGGAGGTGCTTGTGTGAGCAGCATTTTATTTCAGTTACAATTTTTCTGACTTGTTTTTTCTCGCTTTGAGGGGCAATATGTAACGATGACTCAACGAAACAATTACCAAAGATACAAACAAGTTTTTTAGGGGATTAAGGAGGGAATCAAAATGAAACTGTCGGACAACCCATTTTACATCTTAAACCTGCCATGCGACGCTGAAATGGCGGATATTTTCGCAGCAGGTGAGAGAATGAGCCGTGCCTTGGACGAAAATACGCGTTCAAATGCTCAAAGCTGCTTGTTAGACCCAAAGCTGCGCTTGATTGCCGAATTGAACTGGTTTATCGATTTGAAACTCGAGGAAACGGCTTCAATCAGGGACAGCATCCGCTTCAATTCCCCCATAGACACGGGCAACCTCGTTTCGCTGTCCAAGCTCAATGCAATGCTTTATAACTTCTCATTGTCACGTTCCCACAATCCTTCCGAATTGTTGAACTTCATCACGGATATTGACAGGGAGTATGCCGAGCTTGACATAATGCATTTGCTTGATGTTCTGAACGGGAACCGAACTGCGGCAAAGCTTACCTCGGTTCAGGAAGCGGCTTTTTCCGCAGAACTAAACAGAAAACGAAAAGATATAGGCCGTGTGCTTTTGGATAGTCTCGCAAAATTGAATCAAGAACAGCACATCGATTTGATAACCCAAATTGTGGAAAAGTTCATTGCCGATGCAGGCTACAACAACGGGGTTATTCTTTCGGATGTCGTTGACCTGTATGGACTTGCCATGAATGTCCAAATCGAGGATAAAACAAGCCAAATCGAGGCTCAAGCAGATGCGATATACCTGTTAGACGATGCTTGCACTATAAACTCCGAAATTTTAGCGCTTATACGTATGCTTCGAGAATGGCACAAGCTCGTTCATCCGCTTCAGTTGAATGCCAAGGCAAGTGGAATGCCTCACAAGACAAGCGAGAGAGTTAGGTTAAAGCTCCGACCTCTTGCTTCAGCCCTTAATGATGAAAAGAAGCTGCCCTGCGAATCGAAAATGCTTCTATCTGCAATGAAGGAAGTATTTGCCGAGGTGGAAGACCCTTCCCAAATGCTTGGATTCGATGCTGAAAGCTTCAGCGAGGGCGAGGTGCTGATAGAAATTTCCGCCAAGATGGAGGATATTAAGAAGTATTCCGAAAAGGTTCTCCGTAGACCTTTGAAGGGAACCGTGCATGATTTTACGGCGAAAGTCAAAGAATTGAACAAGCATATCAAGGAAACGGAAAAAATTACTTCCGAAATGAAGATGCATCTAAGAACGAATCTTGCCATCTTGAGTTTGAACACCTCCGTTGAACTTTACGAGGGGACTAAACTTGCCAATTTTTCCTTAATTATAACGAAGATGCTTCGCAAGGAATTCTCCGATATTCCCAATATTCAAAATCGGATTGACGGCAATTCGAACAAATTACGCTTAAGCATATTATCGAAGAAGGCAGGATTAATCGGAATTATCATTGTCGTAGCTATATTTATATTTTGTGCTGTAGCCGGTTTGAAATACTGTTCCTCCGCTTTGCGAGAAGCCAGGTACGGTGGTTATACCATTACTCTCCCGTCAAATTTTGCTATGCCGTCAATCTACTATCCGACTATGCCGTCAATTTCATTCGATTTCTCAGATTTAGATATTTCGAATTTGTCCACTCCCGGCACTTCACCCTCGTCCGAGAGCCTCTATACGAGCAGCTCCGAACCATATGATTCCGTGTATGTTAAGATTACCTCGATAGAACCTTTGTACGGCATATATGTCGAAGGAAGCTCCGACTACACTCACTTTCTGTGCGAATGCGAAACGTTTGAAGGCGATAAGGTATGGCTGCATATCACGGTATCGCAGTATATAACTAATTTCGACTCATTTGCTTCAAGCAGAATTGACGACACTTCGTTCGGTTTTATTCCCGTCTTTCCGCCGGCAACAGTGCATGGAACCGTAACTACAGCGGAATCAATAGGCAACGGTTTTGAATCGATTACCGACTCCACTGTAATCGAGTTCGACTACCGCGAATAGGCTTTTGCAGGGTATGGTCTCAAGAGCACAAAACGGCAATTTTCTTTCGAAGATTGTCGTTTTTTGGTGCGCCCGACATTGGCAATAACTTGGTGGTGAAAGTCCGCTATGCAACAGGTTAGCAGGAAGCGTTAGCCGAAGGCAGGGGTGTCCGTCTAATGGGGAGCCTCCTACCCGATTGCGAAACGGAGTTTTTTCTGATAAACTGAAGGTGCAGATGCTGCTTTGAAGTTTGGGCATTATCTTGACATTAAAAAAGGAGGCGACCCATGGAAATTCGTTATCTCGGTCATGCATCGTTTCTGCTGACCACAAAAAAGGGGCTAAGAATCGTTACCGACCCCTACCCCGAGTCCATATACCCGCACGAGGCGGTGGAGTGCGACATTGTAACGCAGAGTCACAGCCACTTTGATCACTGTGACATGAGCAAAATTTTGGGCGAGCCCGTTGTGGTCACGGACACGGGGCTGCATGAGTTTGACGGGCTGAATATCATCGGCATCCCAAGCTACCACGACAACGCTCGAGGGGCAAAGCGGGGGACTAACACGATATACCTGTTCGAGGAGGGTAACTTTTGCGTTGCCCACCTCGGGGATTTGGGGCATCTTTTAAGCGTTGAGGATATCAATGCGCTCGGCGGCAAGCTCGATGTGCTCATGATACCCGTCGGGGGCTTTTACACGATTGAACCGAATTTTGCGGTGGAAATATGCAAGGAGCTTGCGCCCAAGCGCATCATCCCAATGCACTATGCCTGCGAGGGGCACAGCATGAACGAAACCATCGCCCCACTCGAAACCTTTTTGGAGCTTACAAAAGAGGCAGGGCTTAGAAACGTTAAGCCGCTGCCTCCTCCTGCTCTGAATTAATTTAATTCGGCTTAAAACAAGTCGTCGTCCTCGTCCTCGTCCTGCCACGTGGGATCCACCTGAACCATGAGGCGGAGGACGCGGAGGTTGTTGCGCTTTATTATCGTAACCGTCAAGTCCTCAAACGAAAAGCTCTCGTGCAGCTTGGGATAGCCGTTCAACATCTCGACAGCCCAGCCGCCGACGGTGGCGTTGTCGTCGTCTATCTCCTCCTCGTCCTTGTCGAACTCGTCGAAAAAGTCCACAAGCCGCATATCGCCGTCTACCTCATAGGTGTTTTCGGCAACCTCGACGAACTCGTTTACAATCTCGTCCGACTCGTCCCAGATATCGCCCACGAGCTGCTCCAAGATATCCTCCATCGTGAGTATGCCCATGGTTCCGCCGTACTCATCGGTGACTATGACCATGTGCTGCTTGCTCTTGCGCATATGGTTCAAAACGTCGGGGAGCGCCGTCGTCTTATGCACGAACACCGCCGGCATCAAAAGCTCGGAGATATCCACCTCAACATCGTTTACGAGATGCTTGTAGAGATGGTTTAGGTGCAGCACGCCAATGATGTTATCGGGCGTGTCCCTGTACACGGGAAGGCGGGTGTAGGGCGAAGCAAAGCATATCCTCCGCTGCTCCTCCCACTCGTCCTCTATATCCAAAGCTACCATATCCACTCGGGGCGTGATAATCTCATATGCCAAGACCTCGTCAAACTCGAGGGCGCTTTGCAGAAGGTCGCAGGAATCCTCGTCCATAACGCCCTCCTCCTCAACGGTGTCGAATATGGTTTCCAAGTCGTCCTCGGTGACGGTAGGCTCCTGCTCCCCGTTTCTTTTGCGGTTGGTGAGCTTTAATATCGCATCGAACACAAAGGTCACGGGCCAGAGGACTATCATCAAGACTCGCAGCGGCACTGCAAAGAAGCACACGAGCCCGTCTGCATATTCCTTGGCAAGAATCTTGGGTATGACCTCGCCGAATGTAATTACGAGCAGGGTCATTATCACGGTTGCAACCCATGCGCCGCCCTCGCCCAAGATATCCACCGCAATCACCGTTGCTATCGATGAGGAGAGGATGTTTGCAAGGTTGTTGCCTATGAGTATGGTGATAAGGGCTCGGGAGAAGTTTTGCTTTATGCCGTATGCCACGGCGTACAGCCCCTTCTTCTGCTCGGAGGATAGCTTTAGCCTCACCTCGTTTGCGGAGGCGTAGGAGGTTTCGGCGGCGGAGAAGTAGGCCGATACGAACAGACAGGCTACGATTAGGATGTAGTTCAGCGTCACTGCAGAGCACCCCCCTCGTCGTCCTCGTCATATATCTCGCCTACAAGCTCCTCCAAGATATCCTCAACCGTGATGATTCCAAGCGGGTTCTTGTTCTCGTCCCGCACAATCGCAATATGCGTCTTGTGCGCCGACAGCGTGTTCAAAAGGTCGTCTATTAAAAGCGAGCCGTCAATGAACAGGGGCGCATCCATAACACGGTACAGCGGCAGCCTGCCGCCTCGCTCTATGTAGGCCTTTAGGTACTTTCTTATCTGCACCACGCCCACCACTTCACCGTCGGGGTTTAACACCGGAAGCCTGCTGTGGTTGCCGTTTTCTATCATATCCTTGATCTGGCTTGAGGGCATATCGGTTCGAACGCATAACACCCTGTCCCACGGCGTCAGCGCCTCCGCTACGGTCTTGTTGCCAAAGCGCAGCGCAGACTGAACCAGCTCGGTCTTTTCCTCGTCGATTGCACCCTCCTCGCCTGCGGTCTTGATGATATCGTGCAGCTCATCCTCGGTGACGGTCTTATCCTCAATCTGCAGCTTCTTGTCGAAGGGCTTGCGAATTACCTCCGCCAACTTCCGATAGGGGAAGGACAGGGGCGTTAGAATCTTCATAATGATAAGCAGCGAGCCCGAAAGAGTGAGCGCAGCCTTTTCGCTGGCTCTTGCGGCAAAGGACTTGGGAACCATCTCGGCTGCAAAGAAGATTAAAACCGTCGTCACGGCAGTTGCAATGCCAACGCCCACGCCCATGCGTACCGCAATAAGCGTAGCCAGCGTTGCGCAGCCTATCTGCATTATGTTCGTGCCGATTAGAATCGTGGTGATTGCCTTGTCAAAATTGTCTAAAATGTACAGCACACGCCTTGCGCGCTTGTTCCCATCGTCGGCATAGCTCATCATGCGTATGCGGCTGACGGAGGATAATGCTGTCTCGGAGGCGGCGAAATACACCGCTCCCAACATCAATAATAGGTAAAATACGATAAGTCCTATAGGACTGCCGGGGTCAGGACTTGCGTCCACGAAAAAACCACCTCACATATTGGTTGAATTTACACTCTTGCAGTGTATTGTATGCAGTATAGCAAAGGTATGACAAAAATGCAAGTCCTACGACAAGAATATACGATAGCCCCCGCCGTAGCTTCTCACCCTGCCTATGAGCTGCGCCTCGCATTTATCCTTAAGCTCGGCAAAAAGAGCCTCCGCATCGCCTGCGTGAACGGCTATCAGCAGCCCGCCCGAGGTCTGCGGGTCGAACAGAACGTCCTGAACGCAGAGCGGAACGCTGCCCACGCTCACCATGCTCTCGGCAAACTCACGGTTTCTGTACATGCCCTCGGGAAGTATGCCCATCTCGGCATAGTCCCTTGCGCCCTGCAAAAACTTTATTTTAGACGTGTCAATGTGCGCCTCCGTGTCGGAGCCCTCCATCATCTCGAGCAGATGTCCCATAAGCGAAAAGCCCGTAACATCGGTGCAGGCGTGAACCCGATAGCCCTTCATGCATAAGGCGGCATTGCGATTGAGCGTTGTCATAACCTCCACCGCCCGAGAGACCTCCTCCTTTGAAGCCACCTCGCCCTTGTGAGCGGTCATGATTATGCCTATGCCGAGCGGCTTGGTAAGTATCAGCACATCGCCGTCCTCCGCTCCAAAGTTTCTAATGGCTTTGCTCGTTTCAACCATGCCCGTAACGCACAGCCCGTATTTGGGCTCATCCGAATAGATGCTGTGCCCTCCCGCTATGACTGCACCCGCCTCATAGACCGTATCGTAGCCGCCCTTTAAGAGGCTTTGCACGTCCTCCTTGGGCATGGACTTGGGCACGCAGAGCAGGTTTAACGCAAACTTCGGCTCGGCGCCCATGGCATAGATATCCGAAAGGGCGTTTGCAGCTGCAATCCTGCCAAAGGTGTAGGGGTCGTCCACCATGGGAGGGAAGAAGTCCACGGTCTCAACTATGCAAAGTTCGTCGGTTATGCGATAGACCGCCGCATCGTCGCTCTTGTCGTAGCCCACTATGAGGTTTTCATCCGTCCTGCTTTTAAGCCCGCCGAGCAGCTTTGAGAGCGTGCCGGCGCCCACCTTTGCACCGCAGCCGGCACAGGATACGAGCTTGGTGAGCCTTACCTTTGATTCGTGTTCCATAGTATCGCCTCCAAAACTCCGCCTGCGATTGCAAGCGCCTTGTCCGAGACCGTGAAGCAGTGGCTTTTTTCGCAGCGGGGGTCTATGTCCCCGCTCTTCATTCCCTTGTAGACCTGCGCCCCCTTGGGCAGCAAGCCCCTTATAATTCCGTCTATCTGCGCAGTCATCGGCTTGCCGTTTACAACAGCCGTGACGTCACCCTTTTTAACCGTGTCTCCTATTTTCTTTAGGGGCTGGAAAATCCCGTCGTCGGGGGAGCGCAAGAGCCGCTCCACCGAAAAGCCCGCAATAAAGCCGGGGACGCCCGTGTTCTTCTCCGCCGAGCCCTCTCGAATGACCCTGCCCAAGGTATGCCCCCGCTGGGTCTCTATGACCGCATGGCAGTCAACGCCCGCCGTGTAGCCGGGGCCTATGCCTATCACAAGGGGGGCGTCGGTGAGCTTGGTGCCCTCGTTGCGCTTTAGTAGCCTTGCGTCGATTAGTACGTCGGGCCTTAGCACGCTAAGGCAGTTGCACTCGGGGTCCGCAATGACGGCAATCTTCCCGCTGCCTGTTATCTCCCTCGCCTTATCCGCTTGACAGCTTACCGCCTCAACGTCCTCAACCGTTGTGCTGCCGTGGCTTATCGCCTCGGAAAAGCAGACCGTGCGGCGGATAGAGGTAGGCTTTTCAAGCTCGGTCATGGCTATATCCATGCCGCAGTGAAACAGGCGCAAAGCTATTCCCGAAGCCAAATCTCCGGCACCCTTTATCAAGATAAACATTCCCATTCCTCCTTATTGAGCGCACCCGCATATACGGGCAAATCGAGCCTGCGGCACAATAGCTTTGCAAGCTCCCTCATCTCATCATTATCGACCTGATTTATAAAGACGCAGTCGCACAGCGCCTCCTTTTTTATAACCTCTGCAACCGCCTCGGGCGTTACAAGCTCGTCCTCCGAAAGTCCCGTAAGCGAGCAGAACGGCTCGATGCGATGTACAACCCGTTTTACGGGCTGCAAAAAGCCGCTTGCGCCTACGACGAGGATGACCTTGTTTGTGCAGGCGGGAATCACGGGCTCGTGACTTGCATGTGCCTTTATCGGCAGCCGCTTGGAGCCGTCCGCTTCTACCAAGATGTAGTCTGCAAGCGGGAGCATGGGCTCTATACCGCCCTCCGTTGCGGAGAGCTTGCCCTCCTCGTTGCGTCGCCCAAAGCAGGCGCAGCTTTCAAAAAAGGGCTGCAAACGGTCGTACAGCGGTATGCCCTCGGGCGCCTTGATATGCGTGGTCGTAGTCACGATAACCCTGCCCTGCTTTTCAAGCTCGCGGGCAAGGGTCAGCATCAGTGTCGTCTTGCCGCCGCTTCCGATAATCGAGGTCACACCCTTTTCAATTTTGAGCAGTTCACAAAGTCTCATATCAGCGTTCACCTGACACAAGTATAACACATGCGGGGATAGTTCTCAACCGAAAATTCACAATGCGCCCCTTGCCAAATAAAAGAAAATACGCTATCATACAATAAGATAACGAGGGATAGGCGGAATAAGAGATGGAACAGCGATTGCGTTACACCTTGGCACTCAAGGTTTACGGGGATGAAAAGATATTTGGCCCGGGCATTGCGGAGCTTTTGGAGAAGATAGACGAGCACAAGTCTATCCGAAAGGCGACGCTATCTATGAACATGGCATATTCCAAGGCATGGACGATAATCAAAAACGCCGAGCATAGCTTGGGCTTTCCGCTTTTGGATTCGGTAACCGGAGGCAAGGGCGGCGGCGGCGCAAAGCTGACGGATAAGGGCAGGCAGTTTTTGCTGTCCTATCGCAAGTTTGAATCCATCGTCCACGACTATGCGGACGAAATATTTTTGGAGATGTTTGGAGCAAAGACATGAATTTTTTCAAGGTTCACGGACTTGGCAACGACTTTATTCTCATAGATGCAAGGGAGCTTCCCTCCCATGACTGGGCTGCGCTCGCAAAAAAATGCTGCGACAGGCACACGGGCATAGGGGCGGACGGAATTTTGCTCGTGCAGAACAGCTCCGTTGCGGACACCCGCATGAGGATATTCAACAGCGACGGCAGCGAGGCGGAGATGTGCGGAAACGGAATCCGCTGCTTTGCACGCTACGTCTACGAAAGGGGCATAGTCTCGGGCAAGATCTTTTCGGTCGAAACGCTTGCGGGGCTAATGATGCCCGAGATAGTAGAAAGGGACGGCAAGTTCTTTGGAGTCAGGGTCGATATGGGCGAGCCCAAGCTCGACTGTGAGGATATTCCCGTTACCGGCAGCGGCAGGTGCGTAAACCGTGAGCTCGAGGTTCTGGGCAAAAAGCTCAACTTTACCTCGGTGCTTATGGGCGTGCCGCATACCTACGTCTACGTGGACGAGATAGACCCGAGGGCTGTGGAGACCTTGGGGGCTGCGATTGAGTGCGCAGAGGCCTTCCCCCGCAGAACCAATGTGAACTTTGTCCGTGTTATAGATAGGAACAAAATTGAAATGCGCACCTTCGAGAGGGGCTGCGGCCCCACCCTCGCCTGCGGAACCGGCGCCTCCGGTGCGGCGGTTGCAAACGTTTTGACCGGCAGGGGGCAAGGGGAGATAGACGTGCTGCTAAAGCTCGGCTCATTGCATACGGAATGGGCGGAGAACAACCATGTTTATATGACGGGGCCTGCCGAATTTGTATTTGAAGGAAAGATGGAAGGAGAAACAAAATGAAGAAAATTATCGCAATCACCCTGACCCTGCTGCTTTCGCTCTGCGTTGCAGCCTGCGGCAACAGTGTAGACCATCCCGATCAGGTGGAGGTGCTTCCCACCCCTACGCCGAACTCGGATGAGGAACCCGGCGAGGCCACCGACGAACCCGTGGACGAACCCGTG
>JAUNBP010000076.1 GCA_030526995.1 Clostridia bacterium | reverse complement strand
TCGGGCGTACACGCCGTCGGAGCCGGATTATGGTCAAGGGGTTGCGACCCCTTGAAAACCCCAAAAGGCTTTTTGACAGGATGATGGGAACGGCACAAATGGCCGTTCCCTTTTTAGGCAAGTTATTACACCACCAAGTCGCCCTCCTCGCTGTTTATGACCTCGAATATCTGCTCCTCGTGTCCGGTTTTGGCGTTGATGTAGACGATGAAGAAGGTATCGTCCTTTACGCCCTTGAACTCGTAGCAGAGGACTTCGGTGGTCGAGGTTTTGGGAATCAGCGCAAGCTCACAGCTTTCTATTTTGAGGTTTATAGACACCCTTTCCTCCGCCTCGCTCCTTGTAAGTGAAGGGGAATCGAGGCTGCGGCTGCGGTGGTTTGAAACGTAGTTTTTGGCGTCAAGCCCTATTACCTCGTGGCTTTGGCGGTCTATGTAGACCTTGATTAAATCGCTGTACAGTATCACGCCGTCTTGGGAGGCGGCGTAGTTTATTACGACAACGCCGCTGTAATACTGGGCATAGCTTGCCACCATGGCCTCATAGCCGTGGGCTTTAAGGTAATCCGATGCCGAGGCGTGGAGCCGGTTGGTCTCCTCTGTTGAGGGCTCGCCCGCAAGGTCGGATTCGGGCTGGCGCATGAAGTAGAGCAGCTGCCCGCCCTTCTTGGTTATCGAAATTTCAAGGTTGTCGCCCGAAAAGTCGTGGCTCTCTGTCGAAACGCCCTCGCATAGCCCGTCGTAGATAAGCTCGACTTCGGGGAAGTATTCCCTTGCAATTTCAAGCGCTTTGGCTTCATCAACGTCCTCGCCCTCAAGGTAAACCTGCGCCTCCTCGCTCGATTCGGAAAAGGGCCCGTCGTATATCAGGTGCGGGTAATCGGATATGCTCTCCTCGTCCTGATAGCTCTCATAGAAGCTCGTGCCGCCGTCGCCGCCGTAGGTCGGGAACTGCCCGTTTTCGATGTTGGTGCGAATCTCAACGCTGAGTTCGCTGCACTTTTTTTGAAGCGAAGCAAGCTGCTCCGTATCGGTGTCGGTGAGCTTTTCGTCCAAGAGCAGCTGCTGCATCAGCGTGTGGCAGTAATCGCCCGTGCGAACGATGAACTGATACAGCCCGTAGTCGTCGGCGTGGGAGGAGGAGATTTGGCTAAGTGCCGTAGAGGTGGCGTTGGAGAGCCGCCACACGTCCGCAAAGAGCAGGATTTGGCGGGAGGGGTCGTTGGATACCGTGAGCTTTTGCAGGCTCGTGTCTATGTCGTTTAGGTTGTCGTGAATCTGCATGTATATGTTGCGGGAGTTGTTGTTGAGCTGCCGCTCGGCAAAGCTCAAGCGGTTGGCTGCCCCAATCGCATAGACGAGGGCTGCTGCAAAGGCGCAGACTAAAAGCAGGGGAACGAATATCGTCAGGGATTTTTTCATCTCTTTGTCCATACTTGCCTCCTTATCTGCAAAATGCGTGCCTGCCTATCGTCAGCGACACGGGGCGGGAGAGCATCCACTTGGACGTGGCGGTTGCGGGGTTGTAGTAATAGATGCAGCCGCCGGTGGGGTCCCAGCCGTTCATCGCATCCTTGGCGGCCTTGATTGCGGTTTCGTTCGGGGTAAGGTAAATCTGCCCGTCGGAGACCGCATCGAAGGCTCCGCTTTGGTAGATGACGCCCGCAATCGAGTTGGGGAAGGAGGAGCTTTTCACTCGGTTCAAAACCACGGCGGCCACCGCAACCTGACCCTTGTAGGGCTCGCCCCTTGCCTCGCCGTAGACGCATTGGGCAAGCAGGTAAACGTCGGAGGAGTTGGACGAGGAGGTGGTCTGCGTGGAGGACAGCGTCATGCCGAGCGCCTTTGCAGTCTGCGTTCCCACTATGCCGTCCACCGCAAGCCCGTTGGTTCGCTGAAAGTATTTGACCGCATTTTCGGTGCCCGAGCCGAAGATGCCGTCCACAACGCCGGTGTAGTAGCCCCAGCGTTTGAGCTTGGTTTGAAGCGTTACTACCTCATCGCCTGTGGAGCCTTTTTTGAGCACGGCATCGGAGATTGAGGGCAGCAGGGCGAAGGTTAGAATAAGGGCTGCAACGATGAGGCAGCGCAGGCGAAGGGCGGGTCTTTTCATTTCGACCACCCCTCAAAGAGGGAGCTTAGCCACTTCCAAAGCCCGCTTTCAAACTCTATATCCTCCGTGTCCACCGTCTCGCCGTCGGGCGTTACTATGCAGAGCGGGGGATAGAGCACGCACCACCAGTTTTGTCCGCCGCCGCTGCCAAGGACTACTATCAGGGCGTCGTAATCGCCCGCCGGATAGAGCGTGCCCTCGTAGGTGCGGTCGGGAAAGGTCTCGGTTCCGAGCTGCAGGTACACGCCGTAGTCCGCACCCTCGGCAAGCAGGACGCTTTCGCATATGCTTTGAATATCTCTTCCGTTTTCAAGCAGGTATTCTCGGGCGTCCTCATAGGAGGCGGACTGTTCAAAGTAGGGCAAAAGCGCATCCCGCACCTTCAGCTTTATCTCCTGATCCCGACGGCTGTTGCTGTTTGCACGGATGTGCAGCCTCAAAATGCCGCTGCCATCCTCAATCACCGAGGAGGAGGAAGCAGCCTGTGCAGCCGAGAGCGTTTGAAACAGCAGCAGGCAGAGCATGAGCGCTAAAAGCAGTAAAAATCGATTCTTCTTGTCGTATTGTTTCATCTTGTTCACCTCAAAAGCAGTATGCCCAAGATTTTCTAAGGCTAAACACCCTTGACTTTTTTATGAGTATGGGATAACCTTTTTTCATGTTTTATGAGCTTCAAAAATACCTAAATGAGCTGTTCAAAAGGCAGGTTAAGCTGTCGCCGTCGAGGGAGGCTGACCTTGCCTCCAATTCGTTTTTATATGAAAACGGGGCTTGCAAGGCTGCAGCTATAATAAACGAGACCCCGCATCCCTATATTTTGAGGGCAGTGCAGAAGAACGGCTGGCTGCTCCTATCTTTGAGCGACGCCGCCTTTGAAGCCCTGATTGAGGATGGCAGGGCTTTGAATTTTGCTTATCGGAACGATTTGGTTGAAAATCGGCTGTTGCGCTTTATGCGCCACGGGGCCAAGCCCTGTCCCGAGGACGAAACAATAAGGCGGGTGCTGCTTCACACCGCCATGGGCAGGGACACGGATGCGGAAATTTTGACCATGACCCACCACAAAAAGGGCATGGAGCGGGTCGCACTCGAAAAAAACTTGGGCGGCGCAGCGGAGGCAATGCTCCGCTTCCGCAATTCACAAAACAGATCGTCAAAAAACTTCGTTTTATTGCCGTGATAACCGTAGCTTGCCTGCATCGCAAGCGATACGGACGGCAAGCTACACAAGGTAACTGCCCTAAAGGGCAATCCGTTTCGCCGTACACGCCGCCGAAGCCGGATTATGGTCAAGGGGTTGCGACCCCTTGAAATCCCCAAAAGGCTTTTTTGACAGGCAAAAAGTAGAGGTCATCACCTCCTATCGCTTCTCATCGGGCAGGAGTATGCGTATTTCCAAGCCCTTTTCGGTGCGAACCTCCTGTATTGTAACCGCCGAGCCCGACTTTTTCAGCTGTTCCACACCGACCTTTATGCTGTTGATAAAGAGCCGATAATCTCGGGACAGTCGAAGGACACGGAGCGGTTTTTTCTTATCCTTGTCGAGGAGGGCTGCAACATAGGCTTCCGCCTGCTGCACGTTGAGCTTTTTTTCAAAGAAGTGGCGGGCGGCGCAGAGCTGCTCCTGCTCACCCAAAAGCTGCAAAAGCGCGCGGGCGTGACGCTCGCTAAGCTCGTATTGGCGAATCACATTTCTAACCGAGAGCGGGAGCTTTAACAGGCGCAGGCGGTTGGAGAGGAAGGACTGGCTCTTTCCAATCCTGTTTGCAAGCTCGTCTTGGGTCAGTCCGCACTTTGACAGCAGCGACTGAAAGCAGAGCGCCTCCTCCAAAAAGTGCAAGTCCTTGCGCTGAAGGTTCTCTATCAAGGCCATGAGTGCGGAGCGGTTCTCATCGGCGTAGAGGATTATGCAGGGCACCTCCTTCATGCCTAAGAGCTTGCAGGCACGAAGCCTTCTTTCGCCTGCGATAAGCTCGAACCTGTTGCCCTTTTCACGGACGGTCAGCGGCTGAATAAGCCCTATCTGGGCTATGGACACCATGAGTTCGTTCAACGCCTCCTTATCGAAGCTGCGGCGGGGCTGATTCGGGTTGGGGTCTATCTCATCGATCGGCACCCGCATGAGGCAGCGGTTGAGGTCACGCTTTGGGGGGCTGCTTACAAGTCCCTGCTGAAAGGAATATACGGGCATAAAACCACCTCCGAGTTCAAGGTAGCATAAAGCGGCAGCAAATTCCATAGCTTTGACAAAGGAGGTGCAAAAGCGTCAAAAGTAGAGCAAAAACGAAGTGCAGAAATTTGGAAGAAAGTAATTATTGCTTTTTTTCGAGCCTATGATACCTGACTTTAGGAGTTAAGGACACAAAAATGGTGTTAAGGCAAGGTCA
>JAUNBP010000075.1 GCA_030526995.1 Clostridia bacterium | reverse complement strand
TATGGAGCGGCGCACGCTTGAGCCGACCATAGCGGCTGCGGTACCCACGGCGGCACCGATAACGTTCCCCGAAGCGGTGCAGGCCTCGAATGCAAGCGACTTTCAATATGAGGTCACGGGCGGCACGGCTATCGTTACGGGCTATAAGGGTGCGGATACCGCCCTTGAGATTCCAAGCGTTATCGACGGATATAGGGTAACGGGCATAGGCGAGAATGCATTCGAAGATTACGACGATATAGTTTCGGTTACCCTGCCCGAAGGGATAACGAGCATAGGCAATGGTGCATTTAGCGATTGCTTAAACATAACCTCTATTACACTGCCCGAAGGGTTAAAGAGCATAGGCGACGGTGCGTTTTACAATTGCGATAATTTAATATCGATTACCGTGCCCAAGGGGGTAACGAGCATAGGAAGAAAAGCATTTGTAGACTGCCGATCGCTGGTGTCAATCGATGTCGATAAAAGCAATCCCAACTATACCTCGGTGGACGGCGTTCTGTTTGACAAGAACATGACGACCCTGATTTGGTATCCGCAGGGCAAGCCCGACGCAAGCTATGAGATTCCGTACGGGGTGACCTGCATCGGCAACGGGGCGTTCAGCAGCATCACCAAGGTGTACTACGTTGTAATCCCCGAAAGCGTAACGACGATAGAGGGCGGTGCATTCTGTTACAATACCTCGATTAGGGAGCTTACCTTCCCGAAAAGCGTGACGAGTATAGGCGAGGCCGTGCTATGCTGGCCGTCGGTATTATCTTCCGTCACTTTCAGATGCCCGCCGCCGAGCGGAGACTTTGAGACGTCCTTCCAAGGCTGCGGCACCCTTTACTACTCCTCCGATGTTGCCCATCTCTGGGCACCGAACGGGGAGACGACTTGGAACGGATACATGATTCAGGAAAGACCATAAAACAACTAAGGAGGGAAAAAGATGTGGATTTGTAGTAATTGCGGGCAGGTCAACGAGGAGAAATTTTGCAGCAAATGCGGAACGCCCATGCCTGCCCCGACGACGGACAGCCCGTGGAAGACCGGGAGCTTTGACGGCTCCGGCACGAGCGTAACCATGGGCTCGGGCCCGAGCGAAACCGAGGCCTTGGATGCGAGCGCTCCGACGTCCATTAAAAAGCGCATAGGCTCGAACGAGCCGATAAGGGCGAGCGCAGAGCACAGCGCAGGCGAGCCTGCATCCATTAAAAAGCGCATAGGCTCACAGGAGAAGGTGAGAGCAACCGACGACCGATATGAAACGATTGCGGCTGCATCCGCAAAGCAGCGTATAGGTTCGCAGGAAAGTGTAAGCGTCAACAACGGTGGAAGATATGCGGACACGGGTTCCTCAAGACAGGGGACTCAGTGGGCAGGCTCGAATGAGCAGGCGGGCAATCGCAGGGTAGCTTCGAATGAGCAGGCAGCAAATCAAGGCGCGAATTATCAGCAGCAGTGGGATGGACAGAACGATAAAGGGAACCGAGGCTCAAAATCGAGCAAAAAGGCCCTGTGGGCAGGAATCTCGGCTGCCGCAGTCGTCGTAGTAATTGCGATAGTGCTAATCTTGGTTCTGCTAAATCGAGAACCGAAGGAGGCAGAGGTGGTGAACGGAAATCCGATAGAGACGATAACGCAGGACTCCGATACAAACTCCTCGCAGGATGAGGACGTGTACGAGCAGGAAGCGGACGAGCCCTCGCAGGCATCGAACCCGACGCCTGCCCCGACGCAGGAACCCGAGTATTCGGCGGAACCGCAGACTACCAGTGCGCCCGCTGTCGTTCCTACCGAATATGTGACGAATAGCCCGCCACCCACAATGGACAGCGGCTCTTGCGGGGGTAATGTTCAATGGGTACTAAGTTATGACGGAACAATTACGATATCGGGCAATGGCGCAATGTACGATTACGGTGACGACTCCGACGAGACGCCCCCGTGGTTCTCCTATCGGAATGACATCATGCACGTTGTAATCGATGACGGGGTCACCCGTGTCGGAGATTATGCGTTCCGCAACTGCTCGAAGGTAAGGACGATAAGCATAGGCAGCGGCGTACAGGTGATAGGCAAGTGGGCGTTTAACGACTGCGACGAGGTTGAAAGCGTTAAAATACCCGGCTCGGTCGATTTGATAGACCAGAGAGCGTTTTGGGGCTGCAACCGTCTATACTCCGTTGAATTGGGCGAGGGCATAGGAACGATACACAACGGCGCCTTTGCAGACTGTCCTTCGCTGACCAAGATTTACATCCCCGCCTCGGTTCATGAGATGGGCGCAGGCGTGTTCCAGCTGAACGATCGCATGACCTCGATAGAGGTAAGCTCAAACAACGACGACTTTGTGAGCGTGGACGGAGTTCTGTTTTGGCTTAGAAGCGAGGGCTGGGTGCTGATGCAATATCCCGCAGGAAAATCGGGCAGTTATTACGAGATTTCCGACAGGGTATATAGAATAAACAATGCGGCGTTCTCGGGCTGCAAGAACTTGGTCGAAGTGGACATTCCCTCAAGCGTGGATATCTTGGCGGACTATGCCTTCCATGAGTGCGATAAGCTGGAGTACGTCACCTTCTACGGCGCACCTCCCGAGTTGTGGATAGATCCCGGCCATGATATAGCAACGCCCTTCAATGGCTGTGACCGCTTCATAATGGTTCTCTACAACGATTCGTATTACGCATGGGAGGACTTTGACGGCTGGTGGTGCGGCGTAAGCATTGGCCCAATGTAAATGTAAACAGGCAACACAAAGGGGAACGGCGGTCTCGCCGTCCCCTTTTAGGCAAGCTATCACCCCACCAAGCCGCCCCGCCTACGCCCACCTCTGGGCGCCGAACGGGGAAACGGAGTGGAACGGGTATAGGATAGAGCAATTAGGATAAAAAGAAAAGAAAAAGGGAGGACGATATGGAAATAATCAAAAAATTCGAGCCCATATTTGGGGAATGGTATGTTGAGAGCTTCATAGGAGCGGGGAGCTTTGGAAGGGTGTACAAGATATACCGAGAGGAGCTTGGGGAGCGGTTTTACTCCGCACTGAAATATTATTCGTTGCCGCCGGATGATAACGAGATTAGAATGCTCCGACGGGAGGGAATGGACAATGAGTCGATAGTTGACTATTACACCGAGCTTACAAAGGATGTGCTTTCGGAGTCCCGCCTAATGAGCAAGCTCCGAGGGCAGACCAACGTGGTGTCCTTTGACGATTCAAAGGTCATAAAAAAGCCCGACGGCATGGGCTACGATGTGTTCATCAGAATGGAGCTATTGACGAGCCTGACCGCACGCATGGATAAGGGACAGCTGCCGCCCGAAGAGGTCAAAAGGCTTGGCGTTGACATCTGTTCCGCCTTGGCTCTCTGCGGCAAATACTCGATGCTCCACCGAGATATAAAGCCCGACAACATCTTTGTAAACGAAATGGGCGACTACAAGTTGGGCGATTTTGGTATCGCAAGGCAGCTTGAAAAGACGGCTACCTTTATGTCGAAGAAGGGCACGTACAATTACATGGCACCCGAGATTTACAAGGGTGAAAAGTACGGCGCAACCGCCGATATCTACTCCCTCGGCATGGTCATGTACAGGCTTCTAAACAGCGGCAGACTGCCCTTTTTCCCGCCCGCCCCGCAGCCGATAAGGGTTGTAGACCGAGAGGATGCGCTGCAAAAGCGCATGAGCGGGGTGGAGATGCCCTTGCCCCGTGACGGTGGCAGGGCGTTGGGCAGAATCGTTCTAAAGGCGTGCAGCTTTAACCCCAAGGACCGCTATCAAAGCGCCGAGGAGATGAAGGCGGACTTAGAAAACCTTGACCTTGCTCCTGCGGAGAAGGAACCCGTCGCAATGCCCGTAACCGAAGCAAAACCGATAGCGCCGTCCGCGGGGAAAAGTATGGCCGAAGCCGAAGCGACGGAGATAGATTTCTTTGCGGAAGAACCCACCGTACTTGAAGCGCAGGACGACGATTCCACAATGGGGCTATTCGGCAAGTCGATATTCGAGGCTAACGCTTCGCCTGCTGCGAACGATCCCGCAAGCCAAGGCGAAGAAACGCTATCTTTCGCCACCGAAAAATTGACGGAGGAAAGCCCATCCAAACCCGGAGCGACTTTTGAGGAACTCGACGAAACCTTGGGACTCTGGGGCAAGGACATCTACGGCAACCCAACCATGCCACCGCAGCCCGAACAGCCCAAGCCCGAGCAAAGCCCCAAACCTCGGCCCGCACCCGAGCAAATACCCAAACCCCGTCCCGTGCAAAAAACTGCACAAACTCCAAAGTCGCAGCGCAAGCGCAAAAAGAAAGCCGTTATTATTGCAATAGCAGCGGCTGCCCTTGTCCTTGCGGCAGGACTAATTCTGCTTTTAAGCCGTCCAAAGGAAGCGGCCCCTCAAGCAGCTACAAGCTCATCCGGCATGGCAGCAGCAACCCCTAAGCCCACCGCAGCCTCGGTGATAGCAGAGCAAACCGACGACTCGAAGACCGAAGAGCAAACCGATGACCCCGGCGATACGACCGGCGGCG
>JAUNBP010000074.1 GCA_030526995.1 Clostridia bacterium | reverse complement strand
ACCCCGACTCTCGCACCCACCGAAGCCCCAACCCCTGCACCCGAAACGGCAACGCCCGAGAAGACTGCGGCAGCTACAGCTACAGCTACCGAACCGCCCAAGGCAGTCGAGACCGAAGCGGAGGAAGGCGGGGGAGGCATACTTTCTATAGCGGTTGCGGGCTGCTGCATGGCCTTTGGCATAGTCCTGCTTCTCATACTCAAGCGCAGGCATCCAAAGCTCGGAATAATTCTACTGATAATCTGGCTGCTGCTTGCAGTTGCCGCCTTCGTGCTGTTGCCGAAACTTTCGGGAAAGACCGAACAGGGCGCAGAGCAGAGCCTAAACGCCGTTGAAACTCCAACCCCAACGCCCACGCCAACGCCCGTACCCACGGCACAGCCTACGGCAACCCCCACAATGGAACCTACGGCTACCCCCACTCCCGAACCCACCGCAGAGCCCACAAGCGAGCTGCCCTATTACACGGGCGAGGAGGGCGAAATTATCGAGGCGGACGAGGAGGCGGGGAAGTGGGCATACCGCTGTTCGGACCTTGCCATAGAGATAGAGCGCATAGAATCCGTGACGGAGCGGCAGGGCAGGGACGAGCCGGTGGTCTACTTCGTTGCCCACATTTATATGAGAAATTACGACAGCTTCCGTGCGGGCTTTGGCTCCAACAGGCATAACGGGGTCGATACCTGTATGCCCGACGTGATGGCGCAGCGGTACAAGGCGGTGCTTTGGATAACCGGCGACAACCTGATAAATGCGGAGCAGGAGGAGAAGGGCATCCTGATTCGAGACGGCTACATGTTCAGCTACAACCGAGCGGAGGACATCATGGTTCTCTACGAGGATTTGACGATGCGAATAATCGGCAAGAGCGAGGTTACGGGCAACGACCTGTATGAGAGCGGGGTCATGAACAGCTTTTCGTTCGGGCCCACCCTCGTGCAAGACGGCGAGATTACAAGTCGAGCTTACGCCACTACCAAGCTCAACCCCCGCTGCGGGCTCGGCATAGTCGAGACGGGGCACTTCGTTGCGATAGTTGCCGACGGAAGGCAGGACGGTTACAGCGTTGGGCTCAACCTTGCAAACTTTGCACAGCTCTTCATAGACAACGGCTGCACCGACGCCTACAACCTTGACGGCGGCATATCCACTTCCATGGTGTTCATGGGACAGCGCTTAAACCGTGTCAGCAACGATGCCGAGGCTTACAGCTACCAGCGGGAGCTGCCCGAGGGCCTGATGTGGGGCTACTCCGAACAGGTAAGTCAGGACAAACTCGGATAAATCCCCCGCTGTTCACAGAAAAATCGCATATTTTACAGGCATTGCGGGTTTTTATGTGTTATAATGCAGGTATGAAAAGGTACTTTATGCTGCTATTGGCTTCGCTGCTTTTAATCGGGTGCAGTCCGCAGGAGGCGGAGCTTACACAAGAGACCCCTGCGCCTCCGAGTGCGCAGACGGTTGAGCTGCCAACGGCTACAAAAACGCCTACGGCAAGCCCCACGCCCTCCCCCACGCCAATGTTTTCCGAGCCGGATGAGAAGGGCGACATCGTCATAAACGAGGGGCTGTTAGAGCCGCTCACGCCCACCACCTACGAGGTAAGCTCCGACACCGTGATACTGATATATCACACCCACGCCGAGGAAGCGTACAGGCAGGAGGGCGATTACACCTACGAGGAGACCGAGGAGAACAGCTACCGCACGCTCGACAACGAAAAGAACGTCGTGGCAGTAGGCGAGGCGTTAAAGTCGACGCTGGAGGAGTTGGGCTACACGGTGATTCACGACACGACCGACGTCGAGCCGCCCGAGCTTTTGAGCGCCTATTCCCGCTCGCTTATCGTAATGGAGAGCTACCCCGAGGCGGACATCTTCATCGACCTGCACCGCAACGCCGCAAACGTTAGGATGAAGAGCGACGACGTTGTAATGCTAAACGGCAAGCGCTGTGCCAAGATGTTCTTCGTCGTGGGAACCGGCATAGGCACCTACGAGGGCGAGTACGACGTCGCCCCCGACTGGGAGAGCAACTACAGGCTTGCGCTTTCGCTCACCGAAAGGCTCAGGGAGATAGATTCCGAGCTTGCGCTCGACATAAGAACCAAGGTTGGCAGGTACAACCAGCACGTTTCAAACATGTGCATACTCTTGGAATTGGGACATAACGCAAACACCCTTGACGACGTATTGAACAGCGTTCCGCTCTTTGCGGAAGCGTTTGCAGACATAATCATTTTGGAGGACGGGGACGGAGATTAAGATGACGATTAGAAAATCAACCGAGGATTATTTGGAGGCCATCCTGATGATTCAGGAGAAGCAGGGCTTTGTGCGCTCCATAGACGTTGCAAGCCTTCTCGGCGTAACCAAGCCGAGCGTATCCTATGCCACCAAGCGGCTGCGGGAGAACGGCTACATCACGATGGACGGTGCAGGGCATATCATGCTCAAAGAGAGCGGCTATGCGATAGCCGAAAAGATGTACAGCAGGCACAAGCTGCTGACCGAATTTTTAATGCGCATAGGCGTTGACGAAGATACGGCACGGGAGGACGCCTGCAAGATTGAACACGACATAAGCGCAGAGACCTTTGCGGCAATCTGCGAACACGCAAGAAAGATCAATTAAATCGGGTAAAATTTTATAGGGGACAGCGTTCGATGCTCGCACCGAGGGCGTTGAACTTGTGCTCCAAATGCTCATAACCTCGGTCGGTGTAGTGGATGTTGCGAACCGTGGTTACCCCGCTTGCCGAGAGGGCAGCGATTATCAGCGAGGCACCCGCCCGCAAGTCGGTGGCGGAGATATCCGCACCTCGAAGCGACTCCACCCCTCGAACCTTGGCAATTCGCTTGGACACGGTTACGATGGCACCCATCCTGCGCAGCTCCTTCACATGGTTAAAGCGGTTTTCAAAGATGTTCTCCTGTATGACGGAGGTTCCCGAGGCGGTGCAGAGATAGGCCATCATGGGCTGCTGCAAGTCGGTGGGGAAGCCCGGATAGACCATGGTCTTGAGGTTGACGCTGCGGGGGCGGTCGTTCATAGTGACCCTAAGATAATACTCCCTGCCGTCATCGCCCTCTATGACCCGTGCGCCGCTCTCCATGAGCTTTGCGGATATCGCCTCCATATGGGTCGGGATAACGTTTTTAATCACAACGTCGCCCCTCGTTGCGGCAGCGGCTATCATATAGGTGCCGGTTTCAATCTGGTCCGGAATTACCGCATAGGTGCAACCGTGCAGCCTTTTTCTGCCTATGATGCGGATAACGTCGGTGCCTGCGCCCTTGATGGAGGCACCCATCATGTTCAAAAAGTTGGCAACATCGACAACGTGCGGCTCCTTGGCAACGTTTTGCAGTATCGTCTGACCCTCGGCCTTGCAGGCGGCAAGCATGACGTTTATCGTTGCGCCTACCGAAACCACGTCAAAAAATATCTCCGCACCCTTGAGCTTTGAGGCCTGCGCCCGAACGACGTTGCGGGACTCGTCCATATAGACCTTTGCGCCCAAGGCACGCATACCCTTTATGTGCTGGTCTATCGGGCGTGCCCCTATGACACAGCCGCCGGGAAGGGCAAGCTCAACCTCGCCGTAGGCTCCGAGCATTGCGCCCAAGAGGTAGGAGGAGGCACGCATGGAGCTGACCTCATCAAAGGTCGCATCGCAGGTGTTTATCGTAGTGGGATCGATTTTGAGACAGTCGCCTCGGGTAAATTCAACGTTTGCCCCGAGCTTTTCAAGGATTTTTTTGAGACTTTGAACGTCGGCAATGTGCGGAAGATTTTCCAATATACAGCACTCACCCGCCAAAATTGCGGCGGGTATTATGGCTACGGCGGCATTTTTCGCACCGCTTATCGTGACGGTGCCTTCCAATCTTCGCCCGCCGTGGATAGTGTAATATTGGTTCATCGTTCTCTCCTAAGTTCAGCTTTTGTAACTATACCAAACTTTCCCCGTTTAGTCAAATGGTTTATACGTACGCATCAACCGCCCTAACGGGTATAGCGTTCGTTGGCTGTCGGAGCCTTTGTGCGCTTGCAGCAGCGCAGTGCGCTAAGCACGAGGGCAATTGCCGCAACCGCAATGGCTACAAGGCAGTAATCCAAGATGTTGGGCTCGTTTACAGCGAGCTTCTGTCCGAGGTACAAAAGCCCCACCGCTGCGCCCACGGCGGTTATGAGCCTGCTTTTGAACAGCGACCCTATGGCCATGACGATGAATGCAAGGCAGGGGAGGGAGTAGAAAACGAGATAGAGAATATCGGCAGGCAGAGCCTCAAGTTCCATATAGATAAACGGAACGGAGAACAGCAGCGAGGACGGCAGCAGGAGAAGGCGCTTTATATTCTCGCCCAAAAAGGCAGCCACAATGAGCAAAACGCTCCCGAGCGAAATGCCTATAATTCCATAGATGAACAACGGGGGTGAGGAATAGCTGTCAAAGAGCTGTGCGGCTATCAGCACCACGGAGGCGGCAGCAGCAAGACAGGCAAAGGCCAAGAACAGAACGTCGAGGGTTCTTTTCCTCTTTCCGTGAAAAGTTAAGTAAAGAGTGGTGGGCAGTCAA
>JAUNBP010000003.1:79739-87169 GCA_030526995.1 Clostridia bacterium | reverse complement strand
GCCACCACATTCATCACCGAATAGTCCGAGCCGAACCATTCAAGCTCCTGATGCCCCGAAAAGGTCTGCTCGGCCATAATCATGGGCAGGGATTTCAACTGGTCGATGTTTACGGTCTCCTGCTCGGCAAGAGCGCAGTTTTTTGGCATCAACAGCCCGAACACGTCCTTTTGATGAATATTCAAATAATCGTATTTCTCCTGCCGAATGGGTCCTAACAGCAGCCCCATATCCACAAGCCCCTTATCGAGCCGCTCCAAAACGCTGTCGGCGTCGCCGCTGTGGGTGTGCAAGGTGACGTCGGGATAGCGTTTATGAAAGTCAGCCAACAGCCCCGCTATATAATCCATCGCAATCGTTTCACCGCAGCCTATCGTGACCCGCCCGCCGAGAATATCCTCATCGGCTCGAAACACCGATTCCGTGTTGTTCAGTAGCTCCATTATTTCCTGAGCCCGATTCCGCAGGAAATGCCCCTCCTCGGTCAACGTCAGCTTCCGCTTTCCGCGGATGAAGAGCTGCTTGCCGAGCTGCCTTTCCAAGTCCATCATCTGCTTGGATAAGGTGGACTGGGTGACGTACAGCGACTCCGCCGCCTTTGTAATATTCTGTTCCCTTGCTATCGCAAGAAAATAATGAAGCTGCCTCGTTTCAATCATGTGTTTTCACTCCTTTTGGCTCATTATAATCCCTTTTACCATTCCTGTCAACGATGATAAGGTATTATTAACAACCGTTTGTAATTTATTCGGCCTTCTCTTATACTGTAAACAAACAAGAAAGAATGCGGGAGAGAACAAAATGAGAGAAATATCCAACCAAACCTTTGATGAAGAACGGGCGCTCTATGGAAGCCGAGAGCTTATTGTCACCCACTGCGCTTTTGATGGCCCTGCCGACGGCGAAAGCGCCTTCAAGGAGAGCGCCGATATAGAGGCTGCAGACTGCTTTTTCAATTTGCGCTATCCGTTTTGGCATGTACACAAACTGAAAATAGCAAATTCGGAAATGACGGAGCTCTGCCGTGCGGTGCTGTGGTATTCGGACGATATTGAGATAACGGGAACAAGGCTTCACGGAATCAAAGCGTTGCGGGAATGCTGTAGAGTGCGGATAAAGGACTGCGACATCGTCTCACCCGAATTCGGCTGGTCGACGAGCGACATTGAAATGGACAATTCCACCGCCGTCAGCGAGTATTTCATGATGCGCTCCGAGCGGCTGAATTTCCGCAAGGTGCAATTTAAGGGAAAGTATTCGTTCCAGTACATCAAAGATGCAGTATTTGAGGACTGCACTTTTGACACAAAGGACGCCTTCTGGCACGCAAAAAACGTAGTCGTTCGCAACAGCGTTGTAAAGGGCGAATATTTGGCATGGTATTGCGAGAATGTCACCTTTGAAAACTGTAAAATAATCGGCACACAGCCGTTGTGCTACTGCAAAGGGCTTAAGCTCATCAACTGCGAAATGAATGAAACTGACCTCTGCTTTGAAAAGTCCGAGGTGGAGGCAAGCATTACCTCCCCTGTCATAAGCATAAAGAATCCGAAATGCGGCACCATCTATGTTCCTTCCGTAGGTCAGATTATCCGAGATGATTCAAAGGCGCTCGGGCAAATCATACTCTGTTCAGAGATGAACTGCAAAGTCGGCGCATAACCAATGGACAAAAAGGGGGGTGATTCTATGCAAGCGGTAGTTTTATCAAACGGCATTTCCATGCCGATGGAGGGCTTCGGCGTATTTCAGGTGCCCGAAAAGGAGTGCAAGGAGGTTGTATTAAACGCCATCCTTACCGGATACCGACTGATAGACACGGCGTCATCCTACAAAAACGAAGAAGCGGTAGGCGCAGCCGTCAAAGAAGCTGTGGACGGCGGAATAGTGAAGCGCAACGAGCTTTTCATCACGACCAAGGCCTACATTCAGGAGATGGGCTACGAAAAGACAAGGGAAGCGTTTGCACGTTCCTTTCAAAAGTTGGGGCTTGAATATCTCGACCTCTATCTCGTGCATATGCCACTCGGTGACTACTACGGCGCATGGCGGGCGATGGAGGAGCTGTACGGCGAAGGGAAAATTCGTGCAATCGGCGTATGCAATTTCGACTCCGCAAGGCTTATGGACCTCTGCTACAATGCAAAAATCCGCCCGATGATAAATCAGATTGAGCGGCATCCGCATTATCAACGCCACGATGAGCTTGAGCTTATGAAAAAGCTCGGCGTGCAGCCGCAGGGCTGGGCACCGTTTGCGGAGGGACTCAAGGGAATGTTCACCGAGCCCGTTTTGAAAAGGATTGCAAAAAAGCACAACAAGACCGTGGCTCAGGTCATTCTCCGCTGGGACATTCAGCAGGGCGTTATAGTGATTCCAAAATCCGTCCATCAAAACCGAATGGAGGAGAACCTCGACATTTGGGATTTTGCGCCGGACGCTGAAGATATGGCAGAGATAGCCGCACTGGACACCGCCCGCCCGTCCATGTTGGACTGCAGAGAGCCCTCGGAGATAGACCACCTGTACAACTATCTGAACAACCCTGTACTTACAAGTCTTTCATGAGGAGGTGCAGCATGATAAACATCGAAGTAAACGGCACGGTTTTACAGGTCAAGCTCGTTAGCAACAGCTCCGCCGATGCGATAAAAGAGCTGTTAAAAGGCGGCCCGCTGACGCTGCCCATGAAAGACTATGCGCACATGGAAAAGTTCGGCAACCTCGGCAGGCAGCTTCCCCGCAACGACGAACACATCACCACGCAAGCAGGGGACGTCATTCTGTCCGAGGGGAATCTGCTCGTCATCTACTATGCACCGAACACTTGGAACTTTACAAGGCTCGGCAAAATTCAAAACACCGCAGAAGAGGAACTGCGAAAGCTTTTAGGGAAGGGCAACATCACGGCAACGCTTTCCCTGCAAACAACGAAAGGAGACAATTGACATGAAGATTACGGTATTACAAGGCAGCCCGCACAAGAACGGCTCATCCAATCTCTTGGCGGAACAATTCATCAAGGGCGCAGGGGAAGCAGGACACGAAATCACGGTTTTGGACGCCGCCCACATGAGCGTCCATCCCTGCATCGGCTGCGGCAAATGCGGCATGAACGGCGAATGCGCATTCAAGGACGACAACACGGAAATTCGCAATTCGCTGTTGGAAGCGGATATGGCGGTGTTCGTAACCCCTATTTACTATTTTGGTATGTCCGCCCAGCTCAAGGCGGTGATTGACCGTTTTTACAGCTACACCACCCGCCTGTCGGCAAAGGGACTAAAGGCCGTGCTTATTACCGCTGCATGGGACAGCAACGACGACGTCATGCCCTATTGCTTGGCACACTACGAAAAGCTCTGCCGCTACATGAACTTTGAAAACTACGGCACGGTTCTCGGCACGGGCTGCGGCACGCCCGAAATGACGAGACGGTCGGCACACATGCAGGCGGCTTACAAGCTCGGAAAGAGCATAAGGTAAAAGGAGGTCATAAGAATGAAAAAAGCCCTGAGTTTAATTCTGACCCTGTTGCTCACACTCTTTTTGGGAGCGTGTACGGAAAACATTACTTCGGAGCAGAATAGCAGCACGCCAATCGGCACAAGCGAGGAAATCACGGTTACGGCCAATCCCCCTGCACAAACCGCCTCCCCCTCGGAGCCCGATTCTTCCGTGCAAACTGCCTCCCCCTCGGAGCCCGCTCCTTCGCAGGAGGAAACGCTTCCAACCGAGGATGAGGAGGGCGGAAAAATACTGATTGCCTATTTCTCGGCAACCGGAACGACCAAGAAAATTGCCGAACAGCTTGCCGAAGTCACGGGGGCGGACCTTTTTGAGATTGTTCCCGAAGAGCCCTATTCATCGGAGGATTTGAATTACAACGATGACGATTGCCGTGCCAACCAAGAACAGAGTGACGAAACTTCCCGTCCTGCAATCGTGGGTCGGATAGAGAACATGGATTCGTACGAGGTGGTTCTAATCGGGCACCCGATTTGGTGGGGCAAGGAGCCGAGGATTATCGACACCTTTATGGAAAGCTACGATTTCTCGGGAAAAACCATGGTAAACTTCTGCACCTCCGGCGGCAGCGGCGTATCGACAAGCACCAGCAACCTCAAAGCGTTCGCCCCAAATGCCAACTGGCTTGACGGCCATAGATTCAACGCCAACGCAAGCCTAAACGATATTCAGGCTTGGTTTGACAGCCTAAATATTGAACTTCCTTAAACGGCATCCGCCCACCGCCCCCGCCCCGCAAAATGAACGACAACCCGACCAAAACTTAAGACTAACTTAAGAAACCCCCAAAACCCGACCCCAAACAAGCCCATTTTCACAGAAACTTCACAACATCCGGTTGTAAAAACGGACACCAATGGCCATATATATATGTCCCCCAAAAACACCCCCGCCGCATCCCTCCGTAGGGGCGGATATCATCCGCCCGCCAACCCCCACCAAAACGCCCCTCCAATCCCACCCCCATGGCGGACAAACAATAAAAATTATTCATTATTCATTATACGTCCGCCCCCTTTCAAAAACACAAAGGGGGCTTTTCCCGTCTAAAAATCAAAAGAAAGGAAGAAAACGATGAACAAAAAGGTAGAATGTGCGGACAGGGAATTCCGCAGGTCGATTGAGAGCAGGTTCGAGATTAACGAGTTAAAGTACAAGCGGGTGCTGGAGGCAGCGGAGCTGATTTTGGACATTGCAAGCGACACGGACGAGGCGGCACAGGTGATGCTGCTCGAGACGGAGGGCCGTTGCGGGCTCGTCTTTTGCACGTCTGTGTTTGCCTTGTACGAGGACAGGCATTCGGACTTCATGCGGGTCTTGGAGCTTGCAGACAGCTTTGAGGCGAGCCGCTCTGTAATGAGGGAAGTACTGCTCGGCGGGCTGTTATTCAGCGGCGTAATTTTTTAAGAAGGGAGATTTTACCATGTTCGAGTTAAGTATGGATTCCATCATTCACAGCCTTCCCTTATCGGAGGAGGAAAGGAGGGAATATGAGAGGTACAGAAACGGGCTTCACACGGTTGACGCCGAAGCATATGCGAGGATGATGAGGACCTTTGACGAGCTTTGGGCCCTGCTGCACGATATAGACGAGGATGTAATGCTCGCCTTCGGTATTGAGAAGATATTCTTGGGCTACTGCCACATCCATTTTTACATCAAGCACCTTAGCTTTCAGGGCGAGACCTATGCAAGGTTCAAGCAGCTTATGCAAACGATAGGCAATATCGAGCTCTTCCCAAGGATAGACGGCAGCCTGTGCGGCCTAATCGTATTCCACGACGTCATAATGATCTACCCCCTCCCGTAGGGGCGGACATTCCCGACGCCTGCGGCAAGGACTGCCGAAGCGGTCTACCCCACCCGTAGGGGCGGATACTTTGGGGCTGACGATTAGTAGCCGGTGCAAGCCAGTCTACCCCTCCCGTAGGGGCGGATACCATCCGCCCGCCAACCCCCACCAAAGCGAACCACCTCCAATCCCACCCACGTGGGGAAAATAATGAATTATTAAATATTCATCATTCATTATTCGTTATTAATTTCCCCCACCCGTAGGGGCGGATACCATCCGCCCGCCAACCCCCACCAACCCCGCAGGCTCAACGGGGTTTTTTATACACTTTTTCCTTATAAAATACCACAAAAGCCTTGCACTCCGCTTCCCCATATGATATACTAATCGAATAATAAACAAAAACATATCTACGGGAGGATAACCATGAAAAAACTGCTCGGACTCATCCTAACCCTGCTTCTAACCCTAACCTTGCTGCCCGCCGCAACGATAGCGGAGAAGGAGGAAACAAGGGACCCCGACCCTATTACGACAAGCGAGAATGAAATTTATTTAAGAGGGGAACGGGGCGGAGAACTGTCATATGAGCATGACATAGACGGCAATCTGATTTTCAAAATCAGGCTTGGCGGACTAACCGACAATCAGTTTTTGTCAGCTTTTCAATTTAGTGTGGCATGGAGTACTGAACAGCTGGAATATATCAATTGTGAGCGTTCAACGCTTTACAGTAGTGATTGGCAGGGAAACATTTCACAGCTTAGTCTGCATACAAATGTTCATACAGCCGGTGAAGGACTGTTCATTTGTGCGTTCGCCTCTAGCTACGGAGCTTTACTGAGCGAGGAATATGGTGACATTCTTCTAATGATTAAATTTAAGGTAAAGGATTCCGTGCCGAATGGCGAGCAGATTCCGATTACATTGAGCGATTATATGTTAAGGTTAGTCGATGAAAATGAAGAAAGCATAGACATCAATACAATACATTCCACCGTCTATGACGGCTTGATAAGCCGAGGATGTTATGATTACGAGTATATCGTTGAGAACGGTGCGGCAACGATAACCGATAATATCGGTGAGAGAGGCGACGCTATAATCCCTGCAACCCTCGAAGGTTATCCTGTAAAAGGCATAGGGGAAAGGGCATTTTACGGGTGTACACCGATGACTACCATAACTATTCCCGACACGGTGACAAGCATAGGAGACGAAGCATTTTCCGGCTGCTCAAAGCTGAATCAGGCAATCTTCAAAGGAGCTCCACCGGACGAATTCGGGAAAGACGTGTTTGATTACAATCAAGGCGTCACTCTCTATTACCTTCCCGAATACGAAGCCCTTTGGTCACCAAACGGTGAAACGACTTGGAACGGATACAACATTGACAATGTTAATGCCAAGGATTACAAGTACATCGTTTCCGACGGAGCGGTTACAATAACAAAATATCTCGGCACAGACAGGGATATCAAAATACCTGCAACTATAGGCGAATATCCGGTGACAAATATTGCTGCGGACACTTTCAGGTATTGCCCCCTGTTGTCCTCTGTTATCATCCCCCACAGCGTAACGAACATAGCCGTTTCTACATTTAATAATTGCAAGGAATTGAAATCGATCACAGTTGACCAAGCCAATACCGTTTACAAGGATATCGACGGAATGCTGTTTAGCAAGGATGAAACCGAACTGGTTCTTTGCCCACAGGGTAAGCGGCCGATAAAGTACGTCACCCCCGATTCGGTTATAAGCATAGGCGATTATGCATTCTATAATTGCACGGCTCTCACGGAGATCGCTATTCCCGGTTCGGTTACGAGCATAGGCGATGGGGCGTTCTCCGCTTGCTCCTCATTGACGGAGGTTACAATTCCCGACTCGGTGACAAGCATAAGCGTTGAGACGTTCTATAATTGCAGTTCGTTGACTTCGGTTACTATCGGAAATGGAGTCATAAGTATAGGACGTTCTGCGTTCGCAGGTTGCACCTTGCTACCCTCTATAACCATACCCAACTCGGTCACAAGCATAGGCGATAGGGCATTCAATTGGTGCACCTCGCTGACGGAGGTTACAATACCCGACTCGGTAACAA
>JAUNBP010000003.1:0-79639 GCA_030526995.1 Clostridia bacterium | reverse complement strand
CCCGACAGTGTTACGCATATCGGAGACTCCGCATTCTCTGAGTGCACAAAGCTCGCCTCGGTTACATTTGGAAACGGACTAACAAGCATAGGTGCCGGTGCATTCGAATATTGCGGTTCGTTGACCTCAATTAACATTCCCGACAGTGTTACGCATATCGGAGACTCCGCATTCTCTGAGTGCACAAAGCTCGTCTCAGTTACATTTGGAAACGGACTAATAAGCATAGGCAGTAATGCGTTCTACGGCTGCACCTCGTTGACCGCAGCTCATCTCCCCGACAATCTTACGGAAATCTGCACCCGTGCATTTGCAGGTTGCACCCTGCTGGAGTCAATCAATATTCCTAACAAGGTAACGAGTATTGGCTCGTACGCATTTTCTAATACCGGATGGCGCAACAATCAACCCGATGGACTTTTATATCTTGACAACTGTCTGCTCGGTTATAAGGGCAGCGCACCAAGCGGAACTCTTGATATTGAGGAAGGAACACGGGTTATTGCCGGGGCTGCGTTCCAAGGTTGCAGCTCGCTGACGGAGGTTTCCATTCCCGACTCCGTTATAAGCATAGGCGATAGCGCATTCTCAAGCTGTACGTCCCTGACTCAAGTTGTAATCCCCGACTCGGTGACAAGCATAGGCGATAGCGCATTCTCAAACTGTACGTCTCTGACCCAAGTTGAAATTCCCAACAGCGTCACAAGCATAGGCGATAGTGCATTTTCAAGCTGTACGTCTCTGACCCAAGTTGAAATTCCCAACAGCGTCACAAGCATAAGCGATTGGGCGTTTTCTTACTGCAGCTCGCTGACGGAGGTTACAATCCCCGACTCGGTCACAAGCATAGGCGATTGGGCGTTTTCTTACTGCAGCTCGCTGACGGAGGTTACAATTCCCGACTCGGTTACAAGCATAGGCGATGAGGCGTTCTATAATACCGGATGGTACAACAATCAACCCGACGGCCTTTTATATCTTGACAACTGCCTACTTGGTTACAAAAATGTGGAACCGGAGGGCGAGCTTGCCATTACGGAAGGAACAAGGCTTATTGCCAACCATGCATTCTTCCTTTGTACCTCTCTTACTTCGGTTACCATACCCAACTCCGTAACAAGCATTGGAGAGCTTGCGTTTAATTATTGCTATTCGTTGACGGAGGCTATTATAGGCAGCGGCGTAACAAGCATAGAAGCAAGTGCTTTTTACAACTGCAAATCTCTATCGTCCATTACATTCGGCACTCAAGTAACACGCATAGGCGACTCTGCGTTCGCCCTCTGCACCTCGCTAACCTCCGTAACCTTTGAGGGCGAACCGCCTAACGAGTTTGGGGTGGATGTTTTCTATCGCAATGAGGACGTAACCCTCTACTACTACCCCGAATACGCCCATCTCTGGTCACCGAACGGGGAGACGACTTGGAATGGGTATAAGATCAAGGTTTATCAACCGAGCATCCCTATTGAAACCCCCGACGGTACAACAATCACGCAAACGGTTGAAGTGAGCGCGGAGGAGAACGTCATCACCAACCTCCCGCCCAACACGACCGCCGAGCAGCTTGCTGCCATACTCGGGGCGGACACGGGTTCGCTTTCGGGCAAGCTGGCAACGGGCGATAAGGTGACCGTCAACGGTGCGGAGTACACGGTAATAGTCATGGGCGACGTTGACTGCAATGCGGAAGTGGGCGCAGCGGATGCTGCGGCGATACTGAGGGCGGTGGTCAAGCTCGAATCGCTCGACGAAAACCAAGAGAGGGCAGCTAACACCCAATTCGGAGAAACCTATGGAGCTTCCGACGCCGCCAACATCCTGCGCTTCGTAGTAAAACTCGAACCCACCGTGGGCAGGGCAGAATAACGCCGTCCCCTCGGGACACCCCAAAACGCATCCCCCCATGGGGGACGAATAATGAATTATCACATAATAATCATTCGTTATTCGTTATTAAACGTATCCCTCCTGTAGGGGCGGATACCATCCGCCCGCCGTCCTCGGATATCATCCGCCCGCCGTCCCCCACCAACCCTCGGGACACCACCTACCCACACATTAATCTAAAAACACGAATAAACGGCGAAGGCACATGCCCCGCCGTTTATCCATACGTAGGAGAGAATGAAAAGGGCTCTATCACCCCATGTACTTGTAATGCTTTTGAAACTTTGCGTCGTAGCTGTCGATGGCACGCCGGATTATCGCTCGGGCGACCTCGGCGTTTTGCACCTCGTCCACGGCGGTCTCCTTGCCCTCGAGCTGCTTGTAGGTCAAAAAGAAGTGCTTAATCTCGTCAAAGATGTGGGCAGGCAGCTCGCTTATGTCCTTGTAGCCGTTGTACATTGGGTCGGAAAACGGCACGGCGATAATCTTTTCGTCCATCTTGCCGCTGTCCACCATGCTGATAACGCCGATAGGATAGCAGCGCACCATGACAAGGGGATCCAAGGCCTCGCTGCATATGACCAGCACGTCCAGCGGGTCGTTGTCGTCGGCATAGGTTCTCGGGATAAGCCCATAGTTTGCGGGGTAGTGAGTGGAGGTGTACAAAACCCTATCCAAGACCAAAAGCCCCGTTTCCTTGTCCAGCTCATACTTTTTCTTGCTGCCCTTGACTATCTCAATGACCGCAACAAAGTCCTCCGAGCCTATCCTGTCCCTCGCTATATCGTGCCAAATGTTCACCCTGTACCTCCTATATTTTGAATTCGGTGCGGCGGCTGTTTACAAAGCCCAGCACCAAGGTGGAGAAGAGCAGGGGCTTTTCGTACATCGAAGCGTGCCCCGAACCTATTATGGATACATAGCTGCTGTTTTTAATTTCTTTTGCAAGCACATCCTGCTCAACCCTCGGTACCAATGTGTCCTCGGTACAGGTAACTATGAGCGTGGGCGCAGAAATTTTTCCCAAGTCCTTAACACAGTCGTGGCTTTCGGCACTGTCCACGAGGCGTTTCATCGCAGCCTGCCAAGCGGCATCGGAGAACAGGGGAACGAGCTGCTTTTCTCTGCGCTTCATCCATGCTATCTCCCTTTGATAGAAGCCCGAGGAGTATATGACGGGTATCGTGACGTTGTAATACGCCTCGCCGTTGCCGCTCTCGCCAATGAGGTTCCAGCCCCGCCCAATATCCCGCAGCCACTCCGAGGTTCTCGCCGTGGTGTTGAAAAGCAGCAGCCTGTCCACCATATCGGGGTAGGCTATCGCAAACTTTAACGCAACCTCGCCACCGTAGGATATGCCGACGATGCTCGCCTTTTCCAAGTCCAAGTGCGTTAAAAGCGCCGCCAAAACCTCCGCCTGCAAGTCCTGCGTGTAGGGCTCGGTCATCCTATCGCTCAAGCCCTGATCCAAAAAGTCCAACAGAATGAGCCTGTTGTCAGCGGAGAACGAATCGATAAAGGGCGCCCAGCTGTTCGTGCTCATCATGATGCCGTTTAGCAGCACTATGGGCTTGCCCTCGCCAAAGCTCTTGTAATGAATTTTCTTGCCTCGGAACAAAAATTCCATAGCTATCTCCTTATCACAATTCCCGCCTTGTAGGCGTCCTCCCACAGCTGCTCGCGGAACTTCGGATGCGCCACGGAGATAATCTTTTCAACCCTCTCCTTGATGCTCGTTCCGGTGAGGTTAACGCAGCCGTATTCGGTAACCAAGTAATCGATGTCGTTACGGGACAGCGAAACCGCAGCGCCCGCCGTGAGCTGTGCCACTATCTTGCTCTTTTCCTCACGTTCGCCGGTGAGCGGATTTTTTATCATAGCGGTGGAATACAGGGCGATAAAGCTCCTGCCGTTTTTGCTTAACTTTGCGCCGATGGCGGTATCGCTCTGCCCACCCGTGCCCGAAAACTGACGGCTGCCCAAGGACTCCGAACAGCACTGACCCGTAAGGTCTATCTCCAAGGTCGTGTTTATCGAAACCTGATTGTCGTTCTGCATTATGACAAAGGGGTTGTTGACGTAGGCACCGCTTAGTACCATTATCGAGGGGTTGTCGTCGATGTAGCGGTAAAGCTCCTTCGTGCCGGCGGCAAAGCAGCAGACTATCTTGTTCGGGTGAAGCTGCTTGCACCTGCCGTTGACAACTCCGGCCTTAGCCAGTTTCATAATGCCCGTCGTCATCATCTCGGTATGAACGCCGAGATTCTTCTTTCCGTAGAGGCTTGCAACCACAGCATCGGGTATGCCGCCAATGCCCACCTGAATGCAGTCGCCGTCGTTTATCAGATCGGCAACGTACCTGCCTATTATCATATCCTTCTCGGTGCAGGTGCCCTCGGGTATCTCGGGCGCCTCGTAATCGCATTCCACGACGTAATCTATATCATCGAGGTGAATCTCAACGTCCCCGAAAACTCGGGGGATGTTGGGGTTAATCTCCAAAATTGATATGCGGGACTTGCGCAGATGCTCCATCTCGTACACGTTGGACAGGGCTACGGAAACATAGCCGTGCTTGTCCGGCATCGAGGCGCTGACCACGGTGACGTCGGCGGCTCTGCGTTCCAAACGCTTGCTGCCCGCAAAGTGGAGGTTGTTGGGGATGAAGGATATCCCACCGTTTGAAAAGCTCTTTCTCATGCCGCCGTCAAAGAACCAGCCCTCGACCTCGAACTTGTCCCTGTACTCGGGATTGTTGATGTATTCGTAGGGCCGCATCGGGAGACAGTTGGTGACCAAAACGCCCTTGTCGAGGCGGGGCGCTATCGTATGCAGGGCAGAGCAGAACGCAAGGGGTTCCGCAGCCGCCATGCCCGTTACTATGTAATCGCCGTCCTGTATAAGGTCGAGCGCTTGTTGCAGGGTAATATTCTTTGCCATTTTAATCTCCTCGTTGTTATTCGCCAAAAAATTCTTTTACGTCCTTTGCCAGGGCGTCGGGGCAGTCCACAAGCGGCGAATGCCCGCAATCGACGTAGGCTATGAGCTTGGAGCCCTTGATTGCATTGACGTTTTCCATAACCATCCAGTCGGGAACGGAGATATCCTTATCCGCCATCGTAAACGCACAGGGGCATTTGACCTTGGAAATGGTATTATCGCCCGCACCGTAGGCGTTCTGCTTGTCGGAAAGGTTTACGGTAGCCAAAGCCCAGTCCAAATCTAAAAGGCAACGCTGCTTTAGGGTCTCGCTTATGTACAGGTCGTTATCGTCCTTCTCGGGCTTATTTGCCGTGTATATCACCGAGTCCCAGACGGCTGCCATTGCCGCCGCAGACTTGGAGGCAAGCACGTTCAGCATGGGGGCAACCTGTACGGGGTCCGCACCCATCTCCGCCTTGCTTGCATAGGCGGAGCCGTATATGCTTATCATTTCCTTGTTCTTTTTGTAGATGGGATAGCCTTGGCAGGAACCGCCCTCAATGGCGAAGATGCCCGCTACCGCCTCGGGATGCGCTATTGCGAGGCAGAGCGTCACGGGGCAGCCTGCCGACCAGCATACAAAGCGTGCCTTGGGTATGTTCAGCGCCTGCATGAACTCATACACGTCCTCCGCAAGCTCCTGCATCGACGAGAACTCACGGTTGTACGAGCTGTCCCCGAAACCTCTAAGATCCGGCGCGACGCATCTGTAAGAATCCTTGAGCCGCTCTATCAGTGGCAGATAATGCACGGAGCTGCTCATGTTGCCGTGAACCAAAATGATTGGCTCACCCTGACCTATGTCCAGATAGGCGTATTCTTCCTTGGAAAGTTTTATGGTTTTTTTGTTGAATTCAATCATTTTCGTTCTCCGTAAATTTATTGGGGAGAAGGGATTTTCCCTCTCCCCGACAGGTGTGAATGTTTCGGTTAATTAGTTTACGCCGTCCTCGATGGCTGCAAGACCCGTTATCGGGCGATAGACCTCGCCTACGGCACCGTTTGCAACCGTGTACTTGCTGACCGACAGGGAGTCGATAGCGATTCTCTGACCGTTGGAGAAGTCAACGCTGGTTCCCATCGGAACGTTGACGGGGGCTTCTTCCATCGCATTGATGTAGTCCTCCCAGCTAAGGTCGGTGCCGCTGACCCTTTCAAGGCCTTGGCAGAATGCGTTGGCTGCAACATAGCCCGCCATGGCGTAGGAGTTGAGGAAGTATGCAGACACGCCCTCGGCTGCCCAATCTTCACCCGCAAACCACAGCCCCAAATATACGCCGTAGGTCGGGTCGTCTGCGGTTATGAGTGCATCGCCGTTGTGCTTTGCATACAGTGTCATAATCTTAGCATACTCTACAAAGTCTGTCCAACCCTTTGTCTCGGAGGGCATGGAGCCGGTAACCAGCCATGCGCCCGCATAGATTTCACGGGTTTCGGTGATTGCACCGGAGGCCAACAGTCCGCCCATCGCCGCATAGTTTGCGGAGACGTAGGAGGTGATGATGTCAACGTTGTCATAGTTGTTGGTGATGAAGGCGTTGGCAATGTTGGTAAACGGAGCCTGATTTGCAGCAATTATAACCACATCACAGCCTGCGGTCTTGAGAGCGTTTACGGCTGCATTGTAGTCGGTGGCTGCTGCATCGACGTCCTGATAGAAGATATCGGTGTTGGTGACCTTGCCCAGAACTTCCTGCTCTGCAACGATGCCTTCCTTGATGCTTGCGCCCGCTTCGTCGGTCGTTGCGATAACGCCTACCTTGGTTCCGCCAAGGCCAAGGTTGCCCTCGGTGGTTGCAAAGGCGGTTGCCAGCATGGAGCGGCCCTCGGTCATGTAGGTGGGCTGAATGCTCATAACGTTGCGCTCGGAATCATAGAGCTGATTTACACCGCAAACGCCGTAAACCATCGGGATGCCCTGCTGCTCGATGTAATCGACGGTGGCTGCAACGGTGTTGGAGCCAAAGTGACCTACGAGGGCAAAGACCATGTCGTCCTCGACCAATCTTTCGGTGTAGGAAACGCCCCTTGTCGCATCAAAGCCGTCGTCGTAGTGGGTGAGGGCTATGGTGTACTTGTTGCCGTCGGCGTCTACATAGCCGTCGGTATGCTCGGCAAAGTACCAAAAGTACGCTTCCAGAGCATAGTTAAAGGGAACGCCTACTGCGGCAAAGTCGCCGGAGGTGGCGGCGGTGTTGCCCACGTTGATAACAAAGTTATCGGTGTCAACACCCTGGGCCTTCTTGGAATTGCAGCCTACAAGCGCCAATACGGATATTAGCATAACGGCAGCAAGCAACATTGAGATAATTTTCTTTTTCATTTTCTTTCTCCTTTTTCTTTTTGTGACATTTTTTGTTTTATTTCAATTCCGAATCACACGGAAGTCTTGCCGCCAAGATACGCCTCTATCAAGCGCTCATCCTGACGAAGTTGTTCTGCCGGCCCATGCATGGTTATCTTGCCGAGTTCCAAGACATATGCATAGTCGGCAATCTTTAAGGATGCGAGGGCGTTCTGCTCGACTATCAAGATAGTAGTGCCCTCCTGCTTTATCTGCGTAAGTGTCGCAAATATATCCTTTATCACCAGCGGCGCAAGTCCGAGCGAGGGCTCGTCCAAAAGCAGCACCTTAGGACTTGCCATCAAGGCTCTTCCGATGGCAAGCATCTGCTGTTCGCCGCCGGAGAGGGTGTTGGACTGTTGCTTTGCACGCTCCTTTAACCTCGGGAACAGCGAGTAGACCCGCTCAAAGTTTGCAGCCGTCTGCGCCCTTGCAGACAACCTGCTATTACCTACCGTGCGGGCTTTTAACGAATAGGCTCCGGCTTTTAAGTTTTCCTCCACCGTAAGCCCCGAGAGAATCAACCTGCCCTCGGGCGATTGCATAACGCCGCTCTTGGCTATCTTGTAGGGCTTTTCGTTGGCGATGTTGACACCGTCCAAAAGTATCTCCCCGCCCGCAACCTTGGTAAGGCCCGAGATGGCACGCAAGGTGGAGGTCTTGCCTGCGCCGTTGGCTCCTAAAAGGGCTACAATCTGTCCTCGCTCAACGGTGATATCAATACCCTTGACTGCGCTTATGGGCCCGTAGGAGACCCTGAGCTGTTGTATTTTAAGAATTTCGTTCATTGCCTTCCTCCTTCCTCGTCGGATACGCCGAGATAGGCTTCCTGCACCTGCTTGTCCGCCTGAATCTCGTCGGGGGTGCCGAGGGCGAGCTTCTTGCCAAACGATATGGCGCAGACCCGATCGCACACCGACATTACCAAGGACATATCGTGTTCCACCAAGAGGATGGTGCAGTCAAACTCCTTGCGCATACGGCGAATCAAAGTCGCAAGCTCGGCGGTCTCGGTGTCGTTCAGACCCGCCGCCGGCTCGTCGAGGATTATGAGCTTGGGCTCGGTCATAAGGGCACGGGCTATCTCAATCTTCTTGAGAACTCCGTAGGGGAGACCGAAGGCGTACCAATTCTTATAGGTAGAAAGTCCCAAAAGCTCCAAGACGGCCTCCGCCTTCTGCTTTATAAGCTCCTCCTCAATCTTTAGTATAGGCAGATGCAGCGCCTGCTCGAACACGCTTGCCGTGTAGAACCTCGTCGCCGCTATCAAGAGGTTTTCCAAGACCGAAACTTCCTTTATAACTTCAACGTTTTGGAAGGTGCGGGAGATGCCCTCAAGCACGATATCATGCACCGAATAATCGGTAAGGCGCACGGTGACGTCCTCCTTGTTCCGAAACAATAGCTCCCCTCGGGTCGGCTTATAAAACTGGGTTATGCAATTAAAGACCGTGGTCTTGCCGGCGCCGTTGGGCCCGATGAGCCCGAAAATCTCACCCTTTTTGACGTCGAAGCTAAGCTCATCCACCGCATGAAGTCCGCCAAAATACATGCACAAGTCCTTGACGGAGAGAATCACGTTATCGGAAAGCTCCTTTCTGCTGCTGCCCAAGAGTGCATTGCGCTTTTTTGTAAGCTCCTCCAAGGCGGAGGCGGTGTTTGCGTCAAACCGCTCTATGGCAGCGGTTGCAAGGGCGTTCTTTTCATCGTAGAGCTGCCTTAATTTCCGCCTTTGCTCCTCGGCATCCTTCTCAAAACGCTGTTTGTTCTGCTGAGTGAGCTTTTCGTCCACCTTGTTGGCTTGAACGTAGGCACGCTTTTTGCTCTCGAGCTTTTCTACATAGTCCGCCCGCTTCTTATCGAGGGCATCAACGGCTGCACGGTTTTCCTCCATGAGCTTTTGCATGAGCTGCTCATTGGAAGCCTCCTTCGCCTCGAACAGACTTTTTGCAAGGCTGTGATTGACCTTGCGATACTCCCACTTGGCCTTTAGATCGTACTTTTTCAAAGCCTGCTGCAGCTTGAGGTCAAATACCTCCTCCGCAGTGAGGGATGAGAGCAGGGACTTTTGAAGTTGCTTGTTGGCAAGGCGAATCTGCTTGTTTGTGGCAACCGTGACCTTGTGCCGTTCCAAAATGTTACGCTTTTTGGCACGGTTTTTGACGGACTTAATCTTCCTGTCCAAGCGCATAAGAGCGAACCTGTTAAATGCCTTTGCCATACTTTGCCTCCCTTCTTTTTCCTATCGCAGCGGAGATTTTACCCTTTAGCATCGTAAAGAGCTGCTGCAAGCCCCCGGGGTAGAACATAACCACGAGGATTATAAGTATTCCCGTAAACAGGGTTATCAGCGTCGGGTTGTCGTTGAACAGCGGAATGCTCTGCAAGAACATCGAGTCCAGACCGAACACGATAAAGGTTCCCGCCAGAACTCCCCATATGGACTTTGCCCCGCCGATTATGACCGCACCCAAGATATTGAGCGAGGTCGTCAGCCTAAACAGAGTGGACATCGAGGTGGAGACCGAACGTAGGTACATCATGTACATGATTCCGGCAAGCGCCGCATAGACCGTCGACAGCACGAAGGCGAGCAGGCGGTACTTCATCAGTGAGATGCCGTAGGCCTGAGCCGCAGAGGTGCTGTTCTTCATGGCAAGCATAGCCCTGCCCGTCGGACTTTTAATGAGGTTATTCGTAATCCAAATAAGAAGCAGAAGCACGGCTACTATCAGATAAAAGACGACTTCCTTATCTATTCTTGTGCCGAACAGGGTTATGTTGCTCAGGTCTATGTTGACGGTTGCACGTATGGTTTGCAGGGCGTAGCGGAGGATTTCCGACAGGCCCAGCGTAATTATTGCAAGGTATATGCCCTCGATTCTAAGCGAGATAAAGCCCACGAACACGCCGATGATAATGGATATTGCAAGCGTCATGCCTATCGCCACTATGTAGGGCAGCCCCCATTCTTGGAAGCAGAAGAAGGCACAGTAGGAGCCTATTCCGATAAAGCCCGCCGTGCCGAGCGACGCAAGCCCGGAGTAGCCCAAAAGCAGGCAGAAGCCCATCGAAACCATGCTGTATATCAGCGTGCTTCCGAGCGCCGTCATAAAGCTGACCGGGATTATTCTAATGCCGAACTCCGAGCCCAAGGAGGATATGAGCTGCAAGACAACGAGGATGATGCCGAACAGGGCGTACTGTCCCAAGGGGTTTTTCAGCGCACCTTTGAGCGGAGAGCGGGGGGCCGCCTCCCTTTGAAGCTGACTCTTGTTGCAAAGAAGTCCTTTTTCCAATCGTTCTAAAGTAGTCATAATCACACCTTCTTTACAGCACGGGGCCCGAACAGACCCTGAGGTTTCCACAGGATTAACAGCAGCAGCACGGCATAGACCAAGACCTCACGCCATGCCGAAAGCCCCGGAACGTAGATTGCCACAAAGCCGATAAGCGCCGAAATTAGCGGTATCAGCACTGCGCCCAGCACCGGGCCGTAAAACGTTGCAAAGCCGCCCAAGATGCAGGCAAGGAAGGCGTTGACCTGAATCGTAGTCATGAACAGGCTGTTGCTCATCTGCGAAAAGCCCGCATACATCGTGGCGGAAACCGCACCCAAGGCCCCTGCAATGCCCCATGAAACGGCGGTGATAACCGTGGTGTTGATGCCGAGCATCCCCGCCACCTGTTCGTTGCTTGCGGTGGATCTTACGCCCAACCCCCATTTGGAAAAGTTGAGCAGCAAAAACACGATGGCAACTATCACAACTGCCACGGCAAAGTATATTATCGAGTTTAGCTGTATGGTGATATTCTCGCTGAAGGTGATGTACTTGTTGAGTCCCACCACCGGCATTAGGTTGACCGATTCCAGCCCCGCAGTGCGGAAGATAAGCGGAATTGCGCCCACCAATATGGACACCATGCCCATCGTTATTATCTGCTTGCCTATGGCGTTGACATAGCGTCCCCTGCGAAAGATAGCCACGTCGATGAACAGGCCTATCAACACGCCTACGACTATGCCTATGAAGATACCGTAATATATCGGTATTCCGTTGTACACCAACAGTTCCATAACCGTGTACGAGCCCAGTGCGGAGATGATTCCCTGCGCAAAGTTGGTGGTGTACGAGGTCTTGAATATCAACGTCACCGCCAATGTGGCAAGTACCGTAACGCTTATGGATGAAAGCGAACCCAATAATGTGCTTGCGAGATTGTCAAATACAGTCATTTGCCTTTCTTATCCCCATCTGATAATGTTTGCGGACCAAACATAGCCGATGCCGGCGGCAATCATACATACGACGCTGCCGTCCTTGATCTTGCCCTGCTTAAGTCCGAGTTCCAACGATAAAATCTGGTCTATTTGTCCGATGTGGCCGTAGTCCTCGAGGTATATGCTCTGATCCTCGGTCAATCCCAAATCGGCAAGCATACCGTTGTGCCCGCTGCGCTTGATATGGAGTATATCGAGATAATCTATATCGGCACGGGTCAAATTCGCCTGGCGCAGGCTCTCGTCAATGCAGTGATGCCAGTTGGGCATACTGACCTCGTTCAGCCTGTCCTTCATCTTCTGCGCCTGCATGAGCCGCAGGGACTTGTAGCCCTCCTCAATGTTATCCTTGGTGAAGGGCTTGTTTATTCCGCCTATCTCCACCCCGGCGGTTCGAGCCAAGGAACCGTCGCTCATTATCTTACTACCTAACAGCAGGTTTTTGCCATAGTTTTTTTGAAGAAGAATTGCGCCGCCGCCTGCGGAGAGGTTGAACATCATCGACATATTCCTGTCGGTGTAGTCGACAAAGTCCCCGTTGCGATAGCCGCCGCATATCAAAACCGTGTTTATCTCATCGTCGGCAACGAGCATATCACGGGCCATCTTCATTGCGGATACGCAGGTGCAGCAACGGTTTTGAACGTCGATGCCCCAGGCGTTCACCGCTCCTATGGCATCCTGAATATAGCAGGCGGAGGTGGTTAGGGGATACTCCTTCCACTCCTCGCCTATGCAGAGGATTACATCTATATCTTTCGGGTCGAAGTTGGTGTTCTCCAAGCAGATTTTTGCAGCCTTTGCACCCATCTCCTGCGTGCCGTCATCCTCGCCCGGCAAAAACTTTGTCTTGATGCCGAGCTTTGCAATTACGGCTTCCTCGGTCCAAACACCCTTGGTAGCCTCGCTTATCTCCTTTGCGGTCATCACGTTCTGCGGGAGGTAAACCCCGGTTCCGACGATGCCTACATTGATCTCGTTCTTGCAAGCCATAGCTTATAACCTCATGCCGCCGTTGACGGAGATGCACTGACCCGTAATGTAGCTTGCGTCGTCGCTTGCCAAGAACAGGGCTGCCTTTGCAATCTCTTCGGGCTGGCCCAGCCTTCCCAGCATCGTCTGCTTTGCAAACTTATCCAACAATTCCTGAGGAACGGTTTTCATCATATCGGTCATGATGTACCCCGGGGCAATGGCGTTGACCCTAACCGGCACGCCCTTGCGCGCAAATTCCTTCGCCCAGGTCTTGGTAAGACCGATAACGCCCGCCTTGGTTGCGGAGTAGTTGGCCTGTCCAATGTTTCCAAAGATGCCCACGACCGAGGAGATGTTGATGATGGAACCGCCGCCAATCTCCTCCATCTGAGGCCCGATGTGGCGGGTTAAGTTGAATATGCCCGTAAGGTTGACGGAGATAACCGCGTTCCACTGCTCGTCGGTCATCTTCCTCGTCATCGCATCTCGGGTGATGCCCGCATTGTTGACAAGTATGTCTATCCTGCCGTACTTTGCAATCACGGCGTCAAAGAAGGCCTTGCATTGCTCGCTGTCGGCTACGTTTAGCTGCATATACTCCACGTTGGGGTTTTGATAGGTCAGCGGCATCATGTCCGCTGCGACTACCTTCGCTCCGTTTTGTGCGAATAACTGTGCCATTTCTCCGCCCAAACCCTTGGCGGCTCCCGTTACTACGGCTACTTTTTCGTTAAGTTTCATGTTGTTCTCCTTTATTTATGCTTTTTTGACTACGACCGCCGTGCCCATTCCGCCGCCTATGCAAAGGCTGGCAAGTCCGATCTTGCGGTCGAGGTTTATCATTTCATGTATCAGCGTCACCAATATGCGGTTGCCCGATGCGCCCACGGGATGCCCCAAGGCAATGGCTCCGCCGTTGACGTTGGTCTTTTCCAACAGCTCATCCCTGTCCACGCCGTGCTCACGGCAGAGCAGCTCCACAACGCCCAAGGACTGTGCCGCAAAGGCCTCGTTAAGCTCCAGTATCTCCACGTCACCGAGCTTTATGTCGGCATTATTGAGCGCCTTTTCAATCGCAGGCACGGGGCCCAAGCCCATGTACTGCGGGTCGACGCCGCCCTGACCCACGCCTATTATCTCGGCAAGGGGCTTGAGGTTGTGCTTCTTTACCGCAGCCTCGCTTGCAAGCATTACAAAGCTCGCCCCGTCGTTTATGCCCGAGGCGTTGCCGGCGGTTACGGTTCCGCCCTGCTTAAAGGCGGGGCGCAGGGTGCCGAGCTTTTCACGGCTCGTGGTTCTATTGGGATACTCGTCACGGCTGAAAACCGTCTCGCCCTTCTTGCTCTTTATCGTAATGGGGACAATTTCGGAATCGAACACGCCGCTGTCCACGGCCCTTATCGCCTTCTGCTGCGAGGCTATCGCAAAATCATCCTGCATCTCACGGGTGATGTTGTATTTCTCGGCAATGTTCTCGGCGGTGATGCCCATGTGCGCCCCGCTGCACGCATCCGTCAGCGAATCGTGTATCATGTGATCGACCACTGTCATGTTGCCCATCTTGTGCCCGCTTCTCACGGTGGAGGGAATAAGAACGGGCGCCCGTGTCATCGACTCGGTTCCGCCCGCAATAATGATGTCCGCCGTCCCCGCAAGGATGGAGGTATAGGCGTTCATAACGCTCTTCATTCCGCTGCCGCAAACCATGTTGAGGCTGTACGCCGGCACCGTCTCGGGGATGCCCGCCTTGAGCGCCACCTGCCTGCCCACGCCCTGACCCAAGGAGGCAGGCAGCACGTTGCCCACTATGACCTCATCTATATCCTGACCGTTAAGTCCCGTATCCTTCAACAGCTGCTTGACAACCTCCGCCGCATAATCGGCGGGCGCAACGTCCTTTAAGCTGCCCAACATGCTTCCTATTGCGGTTCTCTTTGCCGCTACTGCATAAACTTTCATAATCTTCCTCGGCTCAAATATTATGAACTCTCGTTCACATTTTGATTTTAGCAGACGGAATAGGACGCTGTCAATACATTTTTTGGAAAAATGTGAAGATATTTTCACTTTTTTGGATTTTTTAAGGACAAAAGTGTATCTTTTTCCATTTTTCGCATTACAGGTTGACAATTTATGGGGCAGGAAACTATAATAAATAGATTTAAGTCGATGCAAAGGAGAGTTACATGACAAACGGGGTCAACGTTCCGACCAGCCGCACGGCGCTTAGGAGCTTCAACAAATTGGTTGCCGCAGCGGAAAAGATGTTTTACACAAAGGGCTACTTCAACACCACGATAGGCGATATAGTAAAGGAAGCCGATGTTGGCATAGGAACCTTTTACATTTATTTTGAAAACAAGTATCCCCTCTACGAGTACATCATAAACAAGTATGAGCGGGAGCTTAAGGATAGGCTTGCCGAGAGCATAGAGGGCTGCAAGACCCGATTGGATGCCGAGATTGCCGGCATACGAGCCTTCATTCGCCATGCACACGACAACCCTACCTGCTACAACCTAATCTGGGAATCGCTGTATATAAACAAAGACCTGTTCTACGGCTATTATCAGAGGTTTTCCAAAAGCTACAGCTACGCCCTAAATAAGGCTTCCGACCAGTTGGCGGACAACGTTGACATCGAAACCTTGGTATATTCTCTCATGGGAATATCCAACTTCGTAGGCCTTCAAGCCATCACCTGCGGGGAGCTTACGGAGGAAAAACTCGATGCGATGTGCGCCACCATACGCACAATGCTCGGCAGCGGCGTTTTTAGGAAACGGCGCAGAAAGAAGCAAACCCCGCAAATAGTAGAATAAGAAAAAACCCTAAATCTCGGCATTTGCCGAGTTTTTTATTTTCAAAAAACTGAAGATTTCTTCACTTTTTTTCCGAAAATCCATTGACATTGAAAAAATTGAGAGTATAATCGGATTCAAATTCAGGCAGGCTATGCTATCAAAAAAAATCGGGAACAAGGGAGAATAATTATGAAATTCAAGGACCTATCCATCGGACAAAAGGACAGTATCACCAAGACCTTCCAAGACGAGGACGTGCAAAAGTTTTCGCAGGTCAGTTTGGACACCAACCCGCTCCACCTCGACGATGAGGCTGCGGAAAAATCCATCTTCGGCAAGCGCATCGTTCACGGGATTGCCACCTGCGGGCTTATCAGCGCAGTCTTGGCAAACAAGTTGCCGGGGCCGGGAACCATCTACTTAGGGCAGGACGTGCGCTTTACCGCTCCTGTCTTTTTAGGTGACACGATTACGGCGGAGTGCGAGATAATCGAGCTTCGAGAGGACAAGCACATCGTAAGGCTTCAAACCACGGGAACCAACCAGGACGGCAAGACCGTGCTCACGGGGACTGCAACGGTAAAGTTTGCTTAGGAGGCATACAATGGCGGAGTACAAGTATCAGTTATTCAACAAAATGATAGAAGAGTTTGCCCTAAACGAGGTCAAGCCCTTCGCTGCAGAGGTGGACGAGAGGGAGGAGTTTCCCAACTACACCGTAGAAAAGATGGCAAAGTTGGGGCTTATGGGCATAATCGTCCCCACGCAGTACGGCGGAATGGGCGGCGACTACCGCATGTATATAAAGGCGGTGGAGGAATTGAGCAAGTATTGCGCCACGACCGGCGTTATACTTTCCGCTCACACCTCGCTTTGTGTAGCTCCCATACTCGAGTTCGGTACCGAAAAGCAGAGGGAGAAGTACCTTCCCAAGCTCGCAAGCGGCGAATGGTTGGGAGCCTTCGGACTTACCGAGCCCAACGCCGGCACCGATGCGAACAACCAGACCACCACGGCAGTGCCTGACGGCAACGGCAACTACATTCTAAACGGCAGCAAGATATTCATAACCAACGCCGGCCCCGCAAGCGTTTACTTCGTGATAGCCGTAACGGGCAGAACGCCCAAGGGCGTGGAATGCGGAGCCTTCATAATAGAAAAGGGCATGGCGGGCTTTTCCATAGGCAAAAAGGAAAAGAAGATGGGCATCCGAGGCAGCAGCACCTGCGAACTGATATTCCAAAACTGCATCGTGCCCGAGGAGAACTTGGTAGGCAAGGTTGGCGAGGGCTTCAAGCTCGCAATGAAAACCCTCGACGGCGGCAGAATCGGCATAGCGGCTCAGGCCTTGGGCATTGCCGAGGGTGCGTTGCGGGAAACGGTTGTCTACACCAAGGAGAGAAAGCAGTTCAAACGCTCCATCTCGGCGTTCCAAAACACGCAGTTCGTGCTTGCAGACCTTTCCACCAAGATTGAAGCCGCCCGAGGCCTCGTGGAAAAGGCGGTCGAGGCCAAGCAGAGCAAGGCTCGTGACGTCTCCCTAAGAGCTGCCATGGCAAAGCTCTTCTGTGCGGAGACGGCTATGGAAGTTACGACAAAGGCTGTGCAGCTGCACGGCGGTTACGGTTACACCAGAGAATACCCCGTCGAGAGAATGATGAGGGACGCCAAGATAACCGAGATTTACGAGGGCACCAGCGAGGTGCAGCGCATGGTCATTTCCGGTGCATTACTGAGATAAGGAGGTTGCAGTCATGAAGATAGCCGTATGTATAAAACAGGTTCCGAACACCACGGAGATTAAGATAAACCCCGTCACCAACACCTTGATTCGAGACGGAGTTCCGAGCATCATCAACCCCGACGACAAGAGTGCGCTCGAGGCAGCCCTAAAAATCAAGGAGCAGGTTGGGGCTACCGTAGCCGTGCTTTGCATGGGCCCCGCACAGGCGGAGATAGCCCTACGAGAAGCGCTTGCAATGGGCGCCGACGAGGCTTATCTGATTTCGGACAGAGCCTTTGCAGGCAGCGATACCTTGGCGACAAGCACGATAATCAGCGATGCTCTAAAGCTCGTGGGCTTCGATTTCATCGTTGCAGGCCGTCAGGCGATAGACGGCGACACCGCCCAAGTAGGCCCGCAGATTGCCGAGCATTTGGGCATTCCGCAGATTACCTACTGTGCGGAGTTCGACTATGACGCCGAAAAGGAATACTTCCGCGTAAAGAGGCAGTTCGAGGACCGCTATCAGATACTGGGCGTGAAGAGCCCCGCCCTGTTCACCGTCCTGTCCGGCAGCATAAAACCGCGCTACATGAACGTTAGGGATATAATAGCCCAAGACCAAAAGGAGATTACGGTTCTAACCTATGCGGACTTAAAGTGCAACCCCGACAACATAGGCCTAAACGGCTCGCCCACCAAGGTCAAGAGCACCTTTACCAAGCAGTTCAACAGCGACAGGCAGCTTGTAGAGGCGGAGCCCGCCGAGGCAGCCAAGATTATCGCAGAGCAGCTCAAAGCCAAGCACATCATATAGGAGGACGGGAAGATGAAAAAGAGTATTTTTGTTTATTGCGAACAGCGTGACGGCGTCCTTGCAAACGTCAGCTTAGAGCTATTGGGTGCGGCAACGGAGCTATCTAAAGCCTGCCACCATGAGATTTGTGCCGTCCTTATAGGACACGGCGTAAAAGCCCTCTCTCAAACGCTTATAGAGTACGGCGCAGACAAGGTTTACGTTGCCGACGACGCTGTATTAAAGCATTATTTAACGGAGCAGTATGCGCAGGCGGCGTATCATATCATCTCAAAATACGCCCCCGATATCGTGCTGTTTCCTGCAACAAGCATAGGCAGGGACCTTGCGCCGAGGCTTTCGGCACGGCTCCACACGGGCTTGACGGCGGACTGCACCAAGCTCGAAGCGGACGAAAACGGAAGCCTGTTCATGACCCGTCCGGCATTCGGCGGCAACCTGTTTGCCACGATAATCTGCCCCAACCACAGGCCGCAGATGTCCACGGTTCGCCCCGGCGTCATGAAAAGGAACGAGCCCGACAAGTCGCTCAGCGGAGAGGTTATCAAGGTTGAAGTACCGTTTGACAGCAGCAGGTTTGCGGTAGAACTCATAGAGGAGAAGGTCGAAAAGACCGCCGAAAAGCCCATCGAGGAGGCAAAGATTCTCATCTCCGTAGGCCGAGGTATGCAAAAGAACCTCCCTCAAGTTAAAGACTTTGCCGATTCCATCGGCGCAGAGATAAGCTGCAGCAGGGCGGTGGTCGACAGCGGCGTGCTGCCCCAGTCCCGACAGGTGGGTCAGACCGGCAAGACCGTTCGCCCGCAGCTCTACATGGCGCTCGGCATATCCGGTGCGGTGCAGCACCTTGCCGGCATGGGCGACAGCGAGTTCATCGTGGCTATAAATAAGGACAAAAACGCCACCATCTTCGGCGTCGCCCACTTGGGCGTCGTAGGGGACGCAGCGGAAATTCTGCCCCACCTCGAAAAGGAAATTCAGGCACAGAAGGCATAACAAAACCAAGGCCGAGGGCGCATAAAAAAGCAGTTATCCTTTATAGTTTTATCGCAATTTAGTTACAAGCCCGTGCTAAATTGGACTCAATAAAAGAGATAAAGGGGAACCCCATGAAACGCTTTTTAATGCTCTTCTCGGCTTTTTTGCTGCTTTGCGGCTGCACAAAACCCAACGGCCTCACCCTCCCCGCATCCGACTACGCCCCGACGCCTTATGCGGAGGTAGCGGAAAAAAGTCCCTCAACCGAGGCTGCAAAGCCCACGGACGAGGCCCCGTTTTGTGAGGTGGACGGGGTTGTGTTCAACCACGATATGACCGAGCTTCTGTCCTATCCATTGGATAAAAAGGACAAATCCTACACCGTGCCCGACTCGGTTATAAGGATTTCTCCCGAAGCCTTCGCCTATTCGCAGGTGGAAAGCGTGTCCTTTGGCGAGGGCGTGCAAGAGATTGGGGCGAGAGCCTTCTATGGGTCAGGCATAAAAAGCATCACCCTGCCCGCCTCGGTTCAATACATCGGAGAATACGCCTTTGCAGCCCCAAACCTGTCGAAGGTGCTGCTCTTGGGCGCTCCTCCCGAGCTTGAGGAGGCGGAGGACGGGCTGCCCTTCTATCGCTATGCGCATGAGGGTGAAACCGTATTTTCATCCGACTACGCCCCGCCAACAATCTATTATCTGTCGGAGAATGCGGACAGCTTTGCGCCAAACGGCGAGGAGTATTGGCAGGGGTATTCGATAGCGGCAGCGGATGGGATTGACGGCTGACGGAGCGAACGCTTCACAGCCCAATGCCAACCAATGTTCCCGTTGTGCTTGCACAGTGCGGACAAATGTGATAAACTGTTGCCATTAATAGGGAGTTGAGAGCGTATGGCGGAATTATTGTTTATATGCAACCCGGTTGCGGGCAACGGCGCAGCTATGACTGCGATAGAGCAGGTTAAGCGTATTCTCGACGAGCGGGGCGCTGACTACGAGGTTCGATTTTCACAGTATCCGGAGCATTCCAAGGTGCTTGCACTTCAGGCTGCTAAGGAGGGGCACGGCTGCATCGTGGCGGTTGGCGGCGACGGAACCGTGCGCGAGGTCGCCTGCGCCCTTATCGGCACGGATATTCCGCTTGGAATCATCCCCTGCGGCACGGGCAACGACTATGTAAAGCCTCTCCGTATTCCCTGCGATACCGCCTTGGCTGTGGATATCCTGCTAAGCGGCGGGCGTCGGCGTGTGGACGTTGGAAGGGCAAACGATAACCTGTACATAAACGTTGCGGGATTCGGCTTCGATGTCGATGTCTTGGACAGCACCGAAATTTACAAAAAGAAGTGCAGAAGCGGCAAGGTTGCGTATATCAGGAGCCTGATACATGCGCTTTCGGGGCTGCGGCTTCGCAAGACCGTAATCAAGACCGAGGACGGGACGGAGCGCAGGTTCAATGCCCTCATCGTGGTTGCGGGCATAGGCACGCATATCGGGGGCGGAATGAACATAACGCCTAAGGCGGACCCCTCCGACGGGCTTTTGGATATCTGCGTTGCGCACGATGTCACCAAGCTCACGGTGCTGCGCTTTCTGCCCAAGCTGCTCAAGGGCAGGCACGTTGACAGCAAGTACGTCACCTACTTCAACGCAACCCGTGCCGAAGCGGTTTGCGAGCCGATTTCGAGGATTCAGGTTGACGGCGAGGTTATGGAGGGCACGCCGGTGGTGTTTGAAATAGAGAAGGCAGCATTAACTGTAGTGGTGAAAAAGGATGCCTAATCGAACGGTTAGAAAAATCAATATCGCAAGGCTCGTAGCAGTGCTTTTGATAGCTGCTGTAGTAATCGGCGGCGGAATTGCGCTCGTCGTTTTATTGTTTGGAAACAGGGATACCGAACTTGTAACAAAGAGCCTTCCGCTATCTTCCGAAATGCAGTACCGCATAAAGGACGGCACGGTTTCCTATATCGACAATATGACGCTTAACATATACGAGGCGGACAGCGAGTCCTCCCGCACGGTTGCATTGAACGCCGCTATCGACGGCTATGCCGTGCGAGACGACGTTGTGGTCGTGTTCTCGGGCGGCACGGTGCACATCGAGGGCTGCAGCGAGGTGGTTTTGACGGGCACGGTTAGGGATGTGCGCATGGGCGAGGACTATATTGCGGTGCTGAGAACGAACGTTCAGGGCTCGGACAGCATAGTTATATTCGATTACAACGCTCAAATCGCAGGCGAGGTCTTGGACTTTTCCGACAGCAAGGTAACAAATTTCGGCTTCTATACCGACAACGGGCGGGAGCTATTGTGGATAATCTCGGTTGCAACCGAGCAAAGCACGCCCGTCACAACGGTTCAGATGTTCGATTACGGCGCAGGCGGCACGACCTCCTATCTGTCCCCGTTCTACGATCAGTCGGTGGAAACGCTGTATTTCACCGATGACAGCATCTTTGTAGTGGGCACACAGGATATCGTAAGATATGCCCTTACCGGGGGCAGGGAAAAGTACCGTGTAGGCATCTACGGCTATTCCGTTTTGGATATGGCATTCTCCGGCGGCACGGCAACGTTTTTGCTTGCGCCAAAGGATGAGCAGGCTTCAAAGCAGCTCAGGTTTTTGAACCTTGCCGAGGGGGACGAGTCGCTGCTTTCGTGGCGGCAGTTCTCCTTCAGCGAAGATATTTTGGGCGCATTTTTGCAGCAGGGCATGGTGCATATCGTAGGCACCGAAAACGTGTATTCCTACTCCTACACCGGCAGGGTTTCTGCAACTCTGCCGCTTCCGGAGGGCGTGACGGCTGCATACGAACTCGATGACACCTACTTTTTGCTCGTAACCGAGGGTTCCATGCTTCGGGCGGAGCTTAAATAAATGAGGAGCTAAGGATGGTAGATCTCGTAATTTTCTTAATATTGGCACTGGCGGTGCTGGCGGGCTATTATCGGGGCTTTGTTTATTCTGCAATCAGCATAGGAACCACGGTGCTTTCCTTCTTCTTGGCGCTCCTGTGCATACCGCTTCCGACCGGCGTTATTAAGGGCAGCGAAACGCTGTACCCCATGCTCATCTACTACTTTGAGGGCCATGAGTACATAAATGAAACGAGCGTCGAATTAAAGCATGAGCGAGTGATAGATATCAGCGAGGAGCAGATTGACATCGTCATAGAAAACGCCGACATGCCCATTCCGTTCGGCAGGGCTGCAAAGGCAAACGTGATGAATCGGGAGTACGAGCAGCTCGGCATATACACGCTCGGGGATTATTTCAATCAGACGGTGGTCGATGTTGTAATAAACATACTCTCACTGCTGCTGTTATTCATAATATTCAGGCTCGTCTTGGGCTTTGCGCTCCACCTCATCGATCACAGCGTCGGCGGGCTTCCGGTGCTGCAACGCTTCGATGCCCCAATTTCGCTCGGCATTGGCTTTTTGCACGGAACGATACTCGTGTTCATCCTGTTCATGCTCGTTCCGATAGTCCTGTCGATTTTGCCCGAATTATATGAGTATATCGAGGATTCGGTGTTCGGAAGATTCTTCTACCGCGTCAACGTATTTTTAAGGATGATTCCGAATAATTAAGTTTCAATAAAAAAAGTTCATAAGTTGTAATTTTTGCGTGACAATTTGTACACATCTAAGTTATAATATAGGCAGGTACGGAATTTGACACGGAAGGAGGGATCGGCATGGAATCGATTTGGAACACGCTGTGGAGCGGACTAAAGCTGTTCGACTGGCACGATGTTTTAGATATAATCGTGATAGCGATACTGATTTATAAGCTGATCGTATGGACAAAGGAGACAAGGGCATTCGAGGTTATAAAGGGCGTCGGGCTTTTGTTCGTTTTCTCCATCATAAGCCGACTCTTGCAGACGAACACGCTGAGCTGGATTTTGGATTCAATCCTGCAATCCGGTTCGATTATCGTGGTGCTGTTCATTCTTTTCCAACCCGAGATTCGCAGGGTGCTTGAAAAGCTCGGCAGGAGCGGCAAGCAGCTCGGCAGGACGATAGCCGAAGCCGGCAATCTCGGCAACAATGAGATTGTGATGGACTTGCAAAGAACGCTGTTGAGGCTTTCAAAACGGAGGGTCGGTGCGCTCTTGGTCTTTGAGCAAAAGACCGGACTCGGCGACATCATCTCAACCGGCACCCGCTTGGAGGCGGTGCTGTCGGGCGCCTTGATAGAAAACATTTTCGAGCCTAACACACCGCTGCACGACGGTGCAGTCATAATAAGGGGCCAAACGATAGTTGCCGCAAGCTGCTTTCTGCCGCTGTCCGACGATTTTGAAATCTCAAGGGAGCTTGGCACGAGACACAGGGCGGCGCTCGGCGTTTCAACGGTTTCCGACTGTCAGGTCATAGTCGTTTCCGAGGAGACGGGAGCCATTTCCCTTGCAAGGGACGGCAAGCTCGTGCGCTACCTTGACGCAAGGGCGTTGCAGGATGTTTTGGAGAGCCTGTTCATAAAGCAGGGCGGCGCCTTCGCTTGGATGAAGAACAAGAACAAGAAGAATAAAAAGCAAAAGAAGGGAGGAAAGTCCGATGAGTAAGGGCAAGAGATTTTTCCAATCCCTGTTGCAGGTTTTGAAAAACTTTGTAACGAAGAATCTGCATTTGAAAATAATTGCAATCATTTTCGCTGCGCTGCTGTGGGGCTATATCTTGGCGGATATAAACCCCGAGCAACCCAAGACCGTCTCCGATGTCAAGATAACGCTTGACGGGACGAACGACCTTATGACTCGGCACCTCATAGTCGTGGATTCCGAAACCGGAACCGCAAGGGTCACGGTAAACAGCAACATCAACAACCACAGCAGCCTGACTGCGGCACGGATAAACTGTGTTGCAAGCGTGGCTACGATAAACGAGGCGGGAACCTACCAACTGACCTTGGATGCAACGGTGCAGAACGATATGGGCACGGTTTCACAGGTCTCACCCTCGTCGATAACCGTAGAGGTCGATAACCTCATTTCAAAGACCGTTCCGGTTCGCCTCGTCTTGGAAGGCGAGGTGGAGGAGGGCTATGAGATAATCTCAAGGACGATAGCAAACTCCATAACGATAGAGGGAGCGGAACGCTACATCGACCCCGTCGCATGGGCGGTTGCCACGGTAAACATCGAGGGCATGAACGAAGACTATGAGAGCGCAGTGAACGTTGAGTTTTACAACGAGGCGGGCGAAGTCCTCGACGTCATCACACGCACCGGCGACAATCCGAGCGTCGTGGTGCAGCTCACCGTGCTGGCGGTCAAGGAGAACGTTCCGATAAAGCTCGTGATGTCCGAATACGATGAAAAGTATCTCGAAGTTGTCACGAGTATGCCCTACAGCACGATAGACCTTCTCGGCGACAAGGAGGTGCTAAATGCGATAGAGAGCATTGAAACCACCGAAATTCCGATAACCGAGGACATGATAGGCACAACGGTCACCGAGAGCTTCACCCTAAATCTCCCCGACGGCGTACAGCTTCGCACGGGTCAGCTTCGCACGATTCGAGTCACGATAGTGGTAAAGGATGCGGAGGACGAGATGGAGTTTGAGGTTCCGATAACGATAGAGGGACTTGACAAGGACCTCGAGGTCGGAGCAGACACGCCCACGTTCATCACCATCCTCGTTCGGGGCAAGGTTAGAGACTTGGAGCAAACGACCTCCGGCGACTTCGAGGCGATTGCAGACCTTTCGGGGCTTGCTGCGGGCACTCACGAGCTCATCGTGGCTGCAAACTACATCGGCAAGCTCGAGGATGATGCCTTGGTCTTGGTTCGAGATTCGCAGCGGTGTACCTACACGCTTATAACCATCATCGAATAAGCGGATGACAAAGAAAATATTGATAAAAAACCTAAAGCTGCCGCTCGAAGCCGATTTGCGGGAATATCCGAAAATCTTTGGTCGGCAGCTTTCCCTGTCCGAAAAGGAGCTTGCCCATGTGCGCATAGTCCGTCAAGCGATTGACGCAAGGGACAAGAGGGACATATGCTTTTCGGTGCATATCGAAGCCGAGGTGGAGACGGCGGCTGCCAACAGGCTTATCGCTCGGAAGCGAGCGGAGGAGGCGGTCTTGGAATCTGCAGATACGTTAGAGTGCGGCACGGAGCCCCAAAGGGGCAGGATTGTTGTAGTCGGACTCGGGCCTTGCGGACTGTTTGCGGCATGGCAGCTTGCCGCAATGGGTTACAAGCCGCTTGTGATAGAGCGGGGCAAGGCGATTGAGCAGAGAATTAGGGATGTTGAAAGCTATTGGCAGAGCGGCAGGCTGAATCGGCAGAGCAATGCAGCCTTCGGTGAGGGCGGCGCCGGAGCGTTTTCCGACGGCAAGCTGACCACGAGGATTAAGGACGGACGGATAGGCAAGGTGCTTCGCATATTGGCGGAGTGCGGTGCGCCCGAGGAGATTCTAACGCTTGCAAAGCCGCACATAGGCACCGACCTGTTGAGAATCACGGTATCCAACCTCAGAAAGCGTATAGAGAGCTTGGGCGGCGAGGTCAGGTTTTCAACACGGCTCAAGGATATCAGAAGCAGGTACGGAAGGATAGCGGAGATAATCACGGAGAGGGACGGTGCGGAGGAGAGAACGGAGTGCTGCGCCTTGCTGCTTGCCATAGGTCAGGGTGCAAGGGACACCTACCGTATGCTGTTCGACAGGGGGCTTTTAATGCAGCCCAAGCCGTTTGCAATAGGGGTTAGGGCGGAGCATCCTCAGAGCATGATAAACCGCTCCCAGTACGGCAACTTTTACGACCATCCGAGGCTCGGCGCCGCCTCCTATGCCCTTACCGGCAAGAGCGGGGAGCGGGGCGTCTACACGTTTTGCATGTGCCCCGGGGGACGGGTCATAGGCTCCGCATCCGACGAAGGGCAGATAGTCACCAACGGCATGAGCTACTATGCCCGAGACGGCGTCAATGCCAATGCCGCAATCGTAGTTCAGGTGGACGAGAAGGACGTGGGCAGCCACCCGCTTGACGGTCTGAGATTTTTGGAGGACTTGGAGCATAGGGCATTTTTGGCAGGCGGGGGAGAGGGACTTGCGCCCGCAGGCAGGGTAGAGGATTTTTTGAAGGGCAGGGCGAGCAAGGCTTTTTATTCGGTAAAGCCAACCTACCTTCCCGCCGTTGTCGGGGCGGATTTGAAACGCTGCCTGCCCGATTTTGTACTTCGGGGCGTTGCGGACGGAATAAGGAGCTTTTCCCGCAGGCTCAAGGGCTACGACCTGCCCGATGCGGTCTTGACGGCGATCGAGAGCAGGACGAGCGCCCCGCTTAGAATCGTCAGAGACGAGGGGATGGAATCCCCGAATATCAGGGGCATCTACCCGATAGGCGAGGGCGCAGGCTATGCCGGAGGCATAGTTTCGGCGGCAGTGGACGGCTTGAAAGCGGCGGAGAAAATTATAGAAAAATTTAAGAGCTAATGGCTTGCCATACACGGGGTTTAATGCTATATTATAATTAGAGGAAGTCTAAAAATACATAAAAGGAGAACGGAACGATGGCGGATATTTTTGGTGGTTTTGGGAGTTTAATCAAGGGTTTGTCGGGCTTTATGCCGCAGGACGACCCCGCAGTAAAGCTGATGAACGCAAAAACGAGCATAGCTGACCTGCAAAAGGAGCAAAACGACATCTATGCCCAGATTGGCAAGCGCGCCTTGCAGCAGTATGGGGACGGATTCTGCACGGATCTGACTGCCAAGTTGGATCGCATAGCGGCTGATTTACAGGAAGCACAACAGCTTGTCGCAGCCGCCGAGGAGGAGAAGGCAAAGAAGGAAGCTGCCGAAAAGGAAGCCGCCGACAGGGCCACCTGCCCCAACTGCGGCACAAGGAATCCCGACGGTTTGAAGTTCTGCCAAGAATGCGGTTCAAGGCTCGGCGTTGTGACCAAGGTCACCTGCCCCCGCTGCGGCAACGTCAACGAGGCGGGAACGAGATTCTGCGGCGAGTGCGGAAATCGGCTCGGAGATTAAACAATGGCTACCTACAAGCAGCCATGTATGCACTGTGACAAGCTCATAGACAGTGCCTCGGGGTTTTGCCCGTTTTGCGGAAGGCAGCAGCCGTTTGGCTACGCCTGCCCAAAGTGCCGCAAGCCCATTGAAAAGGGACAGCTGCGCTGTTCGGGCTGCGGGCGGGAACTTCATACGCTCTGCCCGTACTGCGAGCAGCCCACGTTTGTTCAGGACATATGCGAACGCTGCGGGCAAAGTCTAATGAAAAGGTGCGCCAACAAACGCTGCGGAGCCCTGCAGTTTTTCGAGAACGAGAAGTGCACGTCCTGCGGCAAGAAGTTAAAAAAGCTCAAAATAAAAAGATAAGATATCGGAGGTTATATGAAAGCGTTTACGAGGAATTATTACGACAATTCAACCAATGCGGGATTCCAATTCACCTTCTACTGCGACATATGCAACGATGGGTTTAAGTCGAGCTTCATCGAATCCTCAACCTACAAGAAGGAAAAGCGTATGCGGGGGCTTTCAACCGGAGCGAGCATACTCGGAAACCTTATCGGCGGCAGCGCAAGGAACATTGGCTATGCGGCAGAGCGCAGCGGCAGCGTGCTGTCGGAAAAGTTTTCCAACAACAGCCCCGAATGGCACAAGGAGCATGAGTGGGCGTTCGACCAGGCTCAAAACGAGGCGCAGCAGCACTTCCACCGCTGTCATTCCTGCGCCAAGTGGGTATGCGAGTCCTGCTTCAACGAGGAGGAGGGCCTGTGTGTAGAATGCGCACCCCGTCAGGATATATACGTTGCAAAGGCGAGGAGCGATGCCATGCGCAGAAATATCGACGAGAAGGCGCAGACCGCAACCGTATGGAAGGGCGAGCTCGAGAGCAAGACCACGGTGTGCCCGCAATGCGGCAAGCCCGCCGGCAGCGGAAAGTTCTGCAACAACTGCGGAGCGCCGATGGCCATGAACAAGTGCCCCTCCTGCAACGCCGTAAACCCGCAGGGAACAAAGTTCTGCAGGGAGTGCGGCTCACGCATGGGAGCCCCCGAACCGCCTAAGCCCAAGGTATGCCCGAACTGCGGAACGACGGTAGAGGCAGGAATAAAGTTCTGCGGCAATTGCGGAACCAAGGTATTGTAAGTTGGAAAAGAGAGCATTTGAATATTTTAAGCGTTCCCCGCTGATTCATGTGGATATGGCGGAGGCCATTCGGCGGGGAAACTCCAAAATTTTGTACGCCGATTCGGACGGCGTACTTTTGTACAACGAGAAAACGCATACCTACCTCCTTTCAAGCGCAAATTACGAGGCGGCGGTAAGGCTGTGCACCATGGTGAAGGGTGAGTGCCGCTGCATAGTAGTAAGGGGCGAGGGCGCAGCCGAGGCGGTCAAGGCGGTGTTAAACTTTGAACTCGGCGAGCCCTGCTTTCAGTGCGCCTATCTCAAAAAGGAGCCCGTACAGTTTGAATGCGACGGCGATATAAGACCGCTTGATTTAAGCCACATTCCAACGGTGGCTCGGCATTATCGCATCACCGACCCCGCCTATGCAAGGGACAGGATAGCGGCGGGCGATATGTTCGGGCTGTTCAACAGGGAAACGGGGGAGATGATGGGCTTTATCGGCATCCACGACGACGGCTCGGGCGGAATGCTCGAGATATTCGAGCCGTACAGAAAGCGGGGCTATGGAACCGCCCTCGAACGCTTCATACTGAACGAACAGTTAAGGCGGGGCTACACCCCCTACGGCCAGATATTTATCTCCAACACCAAGTCGATAAACCTCCAAAGAAAGCTCGGCATGGAGATTTCAACCGAAACCCTGCGCTGGACCTTCCTCAAAAATTCAGATTAAACGCCGATTCCATAGAGGATATTTCGTCTTGGCTCAAGCCATAGCTCCTCGCTATGGCATTTCGCTTTTTGTCGATTATTCTTGTCATTTCGCCGATGACAGCCCTTGCCTCGTCTAAGCCTATACCATAGTATTTCGATGTTTCAAGTGCAAGCTCAAAGTCCATCAGATTGCTGCTTTGATCGATGTTCAAAGACAGGCAATCCCCATAGGAGGGGTTTACATCGAACATGGGGGACAGCACCCACCCACGTTTATCGAGGAGGAAACCGTGGTTTCTGAGATGGTCGTCCGTGTTGGAAATTGCAATGCTGAACACGATACGCTTCCAAAGCTCTGTCAGGTCACGTTCGGGAGCAGCTCCGTTTGAGCGAATGAACGAGGCGAGATCTAAATAGCTTGTTTCGTCCGCATCAGCCCCATCGGTCTTGTTCAACAGCGTCATGGCTGAGGCAAAGTGAATCCGCCTGCCCCCGTTTCGGTCAAACCGCTTGACAAGGTATGTGCTGCCGAGAGCGGAAAAGGTTTCGAGCCTTGCTTTAGAAACGGACAGCCCGCAAAGTGCCGCAAGGTCGTGTGCAACCATCTCCCATGCGCCGACATTTATTTCATCGTTTTTGGAGGGGAACTTTGCAATCCACAGCGAGCCGTCGGGTGCGGTTATGGAAGCCTTCGGGCGTGCGCCGCCGAGTGACGAGCCGGGAGCAATAAGCTGTGAAAACCACTTTGTCTCGTTGGAAGCATCGCCAAGCTCAAACTGTCGAGATGCATTTTCCAAAGCTCGAAGCGTTGTCCACGGAGGAGCGGAGATGTCGGCGTCATAGGATAGAAAGGGCAGGTTTTCACCGAGGGAAAAGCGGAGCGCACCCATGCGGGTATCGTCAAAAACGCCTAAGAGATAGTCGCTTTCGGTGAGTCGTTTGGGTCTGCGATTTTCGTTTTTCGCCGTTATAATTTCACGCCTGCGCATCAAAGTTCTGCCCCAGCGGTCGGGACAGGAGTCGGTAAAGATTCCGAACAGAGGTTTGGCGGAGGAATCATAGTGCCGTCCTGAAAACAAGGCAAGTTCAGGGTCAAGGGCGAAGGGCAGGGAGCCGCTTTCGAGCCACGCCTTGTCATATTCAAACGAAAAGGTTTCATTGCCTCGGATGACTGCCGAAAAGAGCCTCCCCATCAAAAGAGGGGCGGAGCCGCCTTCGCTCATGTAGACATAAATTGTCTTTTCAAGCTCTGCCATGCTCAATCCCCCGTTCTTCGCGGTGCGCGCTTTTTCGCAACCATTTCCAAATCCAAGAGCTTTCTTCCGAATTCGTCGTCCTTTGCTACCATGAGCAAATCCCTGTCCATGCCGTTGAGCGCATGAAGCACGGCGGCATAGCTGCCGATGGCGACCGAAGGTGCGCCCGCCTCAATCGAGCGAAGCGTCGTGCGACTTATCCCCGCCCTTTCAGCCACGAGTTCGGCGGATAATCTGCGCCGCAAGCGCGCGAGCTTTATTTGCTCGCCCATAGAGGCAAGTATTTCGAGCGTCTTGGGCATAATCGGGCAAGCTTTGTTTGCCATAATAAATCACACTCCTTAATGGTTAATATTATAACCATTAATTTGCGTTTTGTCAATTTAATTAACCATTATTTTTTAAGATTGCAGTCATCGGTTCAATGTAGTATAATGAAAAGATGAAGAGAGGCTTGAGAGGGATTCGTCCAATCAGAATATTGCCATTCGGCTTTTTGCTCATCATCCTGTTGGGGACGGTATTGTTATGCCTGCCCGCAGCGAGCAAGAGCGGCGTTGGGCTGAATTTTTTCGATGCCCTGTTCACCTCGACCTCCGCAACCTGCGTTACGGGGCTGATAGTCGTAGACACGGCAACGCAGTTTTCCCTGTTCGGGCAGGCGATAATCCTGCTTTTGATACAGGTAGGCGGGCTGGGCTTTATGACGATGGCAGCGGGCCTTTTTATGATGGTAAGAAAGCAGGTATCCCTGTACGAGCGCATGACCTTGATGCAGGGTTTGGGCGAGAGCCACCTGACCGGCCTTAGAGGGATTGCAATAACCGCAGCAAAGATTACGGCAGTCTGCGAGGGCGCAGGGGCTGTGCTGCTGTCGATTAGCTTCATCCCGAGGTTCGGACTTTGGGACGGCATATGGAAGTCAATCTTTCACAGCGTTTCGGCTTTTTGCAATGCGGGCTTCGACATCCTCGGCACCTTTGCCTCGTTTGAGCAGGGTTACAGCGGGGATATCCTCGTAAATTTCACGCTCATGGCACTGATAGTCACGGGCGGCCTTGGCTTTGCGGTGGTCTTAAACGTTGTAAAAACGCCCAAGATAAGAAAGTGGCGGCTGCATACGAGGATGGTCGTGCTCGCAAGCGCAGCTCTCATACTCATAGGCTGGGCGTTGTTTTTGATATTGGAGTGGGGAAGGGCATATGCCAACCTTCCCGCAGGCGAAAAGGTCTTGGCGGGGCTGTTCCAGTCCGTGACCTTGAGGACGGCAGGCTTTTCAACGGTCTCGCAAGCAACGCTCAGCGAGCCTTCAAAGTTCGTCTCCATAATCTGGATGCTGATAGGAGGCTCCCCCGCAGGCACGGCAGGCGGCATCAAGACGACGACGGTCGTCGTGCTGTTCTTGGCGGTTCGGGCTATGATGAAAAACCGTGCCGAGATTACGGTAGGCAGGCGCAGGATAGGGCAGCAGCTCATAATTCGAGCCCTCTCACTGCTGATATTTGCCATGGTGATACTGTTTGCTGCAACGCTTGCGGTGTCCCTGCTCGAGCGGGGCAATTCCGAGTTGGGGCTTGTAAGCATAGTGTACGAGCTTGCAAGCGCACTCGGAACCGTGGGCTTGACCTCGGGGCTGAGCGGAGTTGCAACGGCGGGAACCAAGGTTATTTTGATAGTTTTAATGTTCATAGGCAGGGTTGGAATGATAACGGTAGCCCTGTCCTTCACAAGGCAAAAGCGGGAGGCGCAGCTTCGCTATCCCGTTGAGGAAGTACCGATTGGATAAGGAGAACGAAGATGGCAAAGAGTTTTTTGGTAGTGGGACTGGGCAGGTTTGGAAGCGCAACCGCCCTTACCTTGGCGGAGCTCGGACACGAGGTTATGGCGGTTGACAGGCAAATGACTTTTGTCAATGCGATAAAGGATAAGGTGTTGAACGTTGCCCAGTGCGACATGACCAACGAGGCGGTTGTAAAGGGCATAGGCGTTGACGAGTTCGATGCCGTGATAATTGCAATGGGCAGCGACATCAGAGCCTCGGTGCTTGCAACGGTTTTATGTGCCGAGCACGGCGCAAAGCAGCTCATTTGCAAGGCACAGGACGACCTCCACGCAAAGCTGTTGGAGAAGGTCGGCGCAACCAAGGTGGTTCAGCCGGAGCAGGCGGCAGGGGTTCGGCTTGCAAATTCGCTCGTGATGGAGAGCGTTTTGGATTATTTGAACCTTTCGGAGCATCATAGTATCAACGAGATGAAGGTGCCAAAGCTGTGGGTGGGCAAGACCTTAGGCGGGTTGGACGTCCGCAAGAACTACGGCGTCTCCGTGTTTGCGATACGCAGAAACGATGAGATTATCATCTCCCTTGCAGCAGACACCGAGTTTTGCGACGGCGATGTCATAGTCTTGGTCGGTGAAAACAAGCTGCTGTCGAAGGTGGCGAAACTTTAAGGAGATAACGATGAAACGCACACTTTGCTATATTCTTATGCTGACACTGCTGCTTTGCGGCTGCTCGCAGGACGGTCAAAGCGGAAACGCAACGGCGGAGCCCACCACCGAGCCCGTGATAGTGGTTCCCTCAACACCTACCCCCACGCCCACGTCGGAGCCCACGCCCACGCCCGCACCCATGATCTACGTGCTTGCGGAGGATGAGGACTTTGAAGCACGGCTTTTGAGCGCATTTGAAAACAGCACCACCGATACGGAAGCCGACAGCCAAGGCAGAAAGATTGCCGTCTTGCAGGGCAATTCGATAGATTCCGACACGGTTTTGGCACTTTTGAACGCCGAAGTAGAGGTGGTTGCCTGCTCAACCGAGCTTTTGGACAATTCGGGCATCACCGTTATTCCCTATGCAGCCAAGGACAGGGCTGAGGAGCTATTTGAAGCTATGATAAGCTATCCCCCGCACGACACTCCGGTCAGGCTCTTGGGCATGTTTGAAAGCGAGGATTCGGACTTCAAAACGCTCTGGAACAGCTACCTTGAGCAGGGGAAAATCATAGTCAAGGGGGTATATTACGCCACCGATGAGGAGCAAACCCCCGAAGAGTGGATAGCAGCCATGCTCGACGACTACGTTGAGGGTATGCTCGACGGCGTGCTGTGCGAGACGCAGGCGCAGGCGGAGGCCTTCTGCAACGCCCTGACGGAAGCGGAGCGCAAGGATACGATAGAGGTCTTTGCCCTCGAGTTTTCGGGCGATGCCGAGAGCTTTTTGCCCCATCTTTCGGGCAGGGTGAGCGTGGACTGGAACAGCGCAGCCGAAAGCGCAATAGCTACTATAAATTCCCTGCTTGCAAACGAAGAACCCTCCTTAGAGCCGTTTTCCAATGCAGTCATTGTAGTGGAAAAATAGGGCTTAGCTTGGGGGGCCCATTCTTTTCAGTGAGATTTTGAACAATATAAACGTCCCGATTTGCCATGAACGGAGCAAATCGGGACGTTTTGTGTGAGTGTTGAATGTTGTTATTCCCTTCTCAAGGCCTCTATCGGGTTGAGGTTCGAGGCCTTGACTGCGGGAATTGCGCCGAAGAACAGGCCTATCACAAAGGAGAACACGATGGTTGCGGCTATGATGTACCAGCTTATGAATATCGGCACCTGCGACAGCCTCGAAACGAGGAAGGCGAGCCCAATGCCCGCAAGCACGCCGAGGATGCCGCCGATGCAGGTTAAAACGCCCGCCTCGGTCAAAAACTGGAACGATATCTTGCGCTTGCGTGCGCCGAGCGCCTTTTTAAGCCCTATCTCGGGCGTGCGCTCCGTGACCGACACGAGCATGATGTTCATAACGCCTATGCCGCCCACGAGCAGGGATATGCTCGCAATCCAAATAAGCTGACGGTTCGTGGAGCCGGACAGCTCCTGAAGCTGCCTCGCCTGCTCCAACAAATCCTCGCTCTTGTACAGCACATCACCCGTCGTCGTGAATTTGGAGTTCAAAAGCTCGGATGCGCTCCTTCCTGCTGTCGTCATGGCGTCGGTGCCGCTCGCACGAACGACGAGCGAAATGGGCTCATCGTAGTTAAAGACCACCGGCCATGTTGACATTGGAATCAAGACCTTGCCGCCCGAATTATCGGTGTAGGTATAGTAATCGTCGATGGAGCTTATGACCGGCTCAAACTCCTTCGATTGAGTGAACTCACCCACGACCGTATAGGGTTCGCCCGAAAGATCGATGGTTTTACCTATAGGATTTTCGCCCGAAAACAGGGTTTCCGACACGTTCTTATCTATCAACGCCACCTTGCGAAACTCCGAAAAATCGGCAGGCAGAAAGTCACGTCCGCCCCGGATAACATAGCCGTAGACCGAGAGGTAATTTTGGTCCACTCCGTACACCGTACCCTGATTCATACCTATTCCGCCGTACCAAATGACATTGTAAGCATCCCGCCTGAAGAACACCGAAGCCGCCTCTATCTCGGCAATCCCGTTCACCTCTTCAAGTATGCTCTCATCCAAGATTGGCACGTAATCGGGCACGGTCTGATAGGCCGTCTCAAAGGGATAATCGCCCTGATACAGTCTAATTTCCACCGCATTGTTGCCCGCCCCGATAAGGTTTTCCTTTATCTGCTCATTCGTGCCGAGTATGGTGGACGAGATGGCGATGATAGAGGCGATGCCTATGATGATGCCGAGCATGGTCAGCGCACTTCTGAGCTTGTGGGAACGAATCCCGTCAAAGGCTTCTCTAAAATTCTCTAACATAAGGGTACCTCCTCAATAACCGTAATAAAAGCTCTGCTCGGCAATTTCGTAGGGAGCGCCGTCTCTGCAATGCTTATCGTAGGGGAAGGCTATGTAATCCTCGCTTGTGAGGTTGCTGTCAACAAGCTCAACATAGTTGTCCATCCTCTTGCCCGTGACAACCCTTTCCTGCTTCAATACGCCGTCACGCACGACGAAGATGCAGTTGCCGCCGTCCATCTCTCGAATGAACGCACGGCTTAAATAAACCACTCCGCTCTCGTACAGCGGTTCATAGGACGAGAACTCGATATACTCGCCTATCTCCAAGGTCAATCCGTCCAAGACCTCCAATACGACCATGTAACCCGACGAATTGGGGCTGCCGTTGGTGCTGTAATTAGTCGAGATGGGCATGGTTGAAATCTCAACGACCTGCGCCGAAACGTCCGAGCCGCTCATATAGGAATAGCCCTCCATAACGGTGCCAATGGGATAGTCCGCAAGCTCGGTTTCTCCGATTATGCAGCTTATGTTGCAGCCGCTGCCGCCTTGAATTTCAAGTATGGGTTCGCTCGAATTGGAGCTTTCGGGAGCGTTGGATATAGTAACCACGCCCTCAATGCTGCTGTACACAATGCCGCTTTCACCCGAAAGCTCGAGCTTTAGAATATCGTGGGAGAGCTGGCGGTATTTCAGCTCCTTGTCTCGAATATCCTTTGCAATCTGCCTTGCATACTCTTCCCGCTCGGCACGGCTCATGCCACCGCCGCCCATGGGTTCGGGGGTAGGCTCAAGCGAGGGATCGATCGTCTGATAGGGATCCAAGGTAGGCTCTGCGGTGGGCTCGGGGGAGGGGGTAGGCGAGGCCGTAGGTGTGGGGGTCACCACGGATACGGTTACGTAGAAGGAGAGGCTTCCGTCGGGGGAGATTCGCACATTGACCGTAAAATCGCCCGCATCGAGCACGACAAAGGTGTCGGTAAGGATGGTTTGCGCCTCCTGTATGAGGACGGTTAAAAAGCCCTCGGGCACCGATGCCGACGAAGCATAGGAGTAGACATAGGGCGTTTCCTCCCTGCCGTCGCCCGAAAGCGGGGTCTGGAAGTTTGCCGAGACGCTGCCCGCACTTAGGGGAATTGTGACCTCAAAGCCCATGGTTGCGTCGGGGTTGACATAGAGGTCGATTCTGCCGTAGCTCTCTATTTGAATCCTTGCGTAGACGGCTGTCATGCGGATTGCAGCCTCGTCCTTTATCACCTGCAGGAAGGAGGCGGAAACGGGCTCTCGGTTGCTTATCCGATAGGTGTAGGGGTTGCCCGCCGAGCCGTCACCGCCCGTAGGCTCTGAAAGGTCGTAACGGACGCTGCCCAATTTTGAGTATCGAGGAGCAGCCTTGCTGTTGGCGGAGATATCGTCTGCCGCAGGCGTTATCGAAGGTATGGTGGGAAGGAAGGTCGCACGGGCATATCTTTCATATTCCTCATACTGTCCCAAAAGCTCGTTGTATAGCTTTTCCCGCTCCAACTTCTTTTCCTCGAGGGTGATAGCGTCAAGCGTGGTATCGTAGCGCAAAAGCGGGTCGCCCACGGAGACCTCATCTCCGAGTTGCGCAATCACCTCAACGACGGTTCTGCCCTCCTCTGCATAGATGGTCTGCGCCGTATCGGAAGAAACAGTGCCGTAGATATAGCTTTGATTCGGCATATAGTGCAGCATCCAGTTCCCCGCAGGCTGCACCTCCACGGGGGTCTTGTCGGAAAAGTGAACATAGGCAAAGATGCCGCCAACGGCAAGCCCAATCACGAGGACAATTATTATCAGTGCTTTAAGCCATGTTTTCATGCTCTGTCTCCTTTCAGCCTGCCGTCATAGATGTACATAATCTCCTCGGCTCGCTCGGCAACCGCCGCCTCGTGCGTTATCATAACTATGGTCATGCCGCTGTCGTGCAGGGTGTCGAAGATATCCATTATCTGCTGCCCCGACTTGCTGTCCAAGGCACCCGTAGGCTCATCGGCAAGCAGGAGCGCAGGGCGGGTGCATATGGCACGGGCGATTGCAACACGCTGGCACTGACCGCCCGAAAGCTGGGTTGGATAAAAGTTCATCCTGTCCTCAAGCCCCACGAGCCGCAGTGCTTCCTCGGCACGGGCCTTGCGCTCGCTCTTTTTCACATCTCCGTACAAAAGCGGCAGGGCAACGTTTTCCCAAGCCCTGCGCCTCTGCATAAGGTGGAAGGTCTGAAACACAAAGCCAATCTTGCTGTTGCGAATCAGGGCCATCTTAGCGTCGGAGGCGTTGGCGTTGTTCTTGCCCTCAAAGAGGTATTCCCCCGAGGTCGGAGCGTCAAGGTAGCCCAAGATATTCATGAGCGTGGACTTGCCCGAACCCGAAGGCCCCATTATCGCAAGGTAGTCGTTCTCATGCACGTTCAGGTTTATCTCATGCAAAACCGGAACGGGCTGACCGCCCTGTCGGTATTCCTTCTCAATATTTTTAAGTTCAGCTATCATATCAGCCTCCGATTATAACGTCCTCAGGAAGGAACTCGTTCGTATCGTTCATAAAATCGTCCTCCGATGAATCGGGGGCGTACTGCGTTTCGGTAATGCCCATACCCTCGGAAACGGTTTCGTCGGGGAAGGCAATCCTGTCTTTAAGCTCCAGCCCGTCCAAAATCTCATAGGAGGCGGTGTCGGGGAAGTATTCGCCAACCGTCACCTTTCGCTTTTCGATGCGCGAGGAGGAATCGGCGGCATAGACAAAGTAATCCTCACCCTCGATTATAAAGTAGTATTCGGGCAGGGCAAGAACGGCTTCGGGGGTCTCCGTCAAAGGCTCGATTATAACGTGCTGTCCCATCAAAAGCCCCTCAATGCTATCCAACTCAACGTAGAAGGCATACTTGCTGCTGCCCTCCGTGTCTCCGCCATAGTAGTACATGTCGTTGGTGGAGCTTTCGGGCTTTTCGGTGTTGACCTTGTAGATTCTGCCCGTAAAGGTCTGATTCTGGTCGATTCGGGAGCGCACCAAAACCTCCATGCCCTCGTAGAGGGAATAGACGGTCTGTTCGCTTACCGTACCTTTTACGCAGTAGTCGCTGCCTGCAACGATCTTAATGTAGTCGTTGCTCTGCTGTGAACCGTAGCCGTAGTAATCGTTTGATGAGTCATCCGACCTTACCGAGCTTATCATGCCCGAAACGGGGGAGTAGACGATGCTGTTGTCTATCGCCTTTTTCATCTCATCCGCCTGCTTCTGCTTTTCGCTGCGCTCGTATTCGCTCTTTTTCACCGTAAGCTCGGCGGTTTGAAGCTCCAAGGTCAACTCGTACTTGTCGGATTCCCTCGCCCTTTCGATGCGCTTTTGCAGGGAGGCTATCTCCTCGTTGCTTGCAATTATCGTGTTGTCAAGCCCAACGATGTCCAAAAGCAGCTGTTCATAGGAGAGGGTCAGGCTGTCCACATCGTAGCAGAACAGAGGATCGCCCTCCAAAACCGTATCGCCGGCCTCGACGTAACGCTCCTTGACCTCCAAATCCCCGTCGGGATTTACTGCAACCTCCTCCTTGGCCTCGATTATGCCCGAATAGCGGTTTGCAAGTCCTGCACTTCCAATGCCGGTAATATCCGACACGGACTGCACATAGACGGTGTTTTCGCTGCCTGCGGGAGCAAGCCACTTTTGATAGGCAAAGTAACCGCCCACGCCTACCGCTGCGATAATTACAATCACAATAATAAAGGTGAGCAGCTTACGTTTTTTCTTCATAAAAAAGGTTCCTCCAAAGTCTGTTTATTTTCTACTCCATTATAACACCATTCAGCCTGTTTTAAGGTTGCAAAATACACTCTTGCAAAAAAAAATTTTTTCGGCTAATATGTGGGCAGGGAGGAAGGATATATGGATTGGTTAAGAGAATTTTTCTTATGGACCGCATGGAAGATGGAAAAACCGCAGGCATACGGGGCGTTTCATCTGACGTTTTTCTTGGGAGGACTGACGGTTGCGATACTGCTCTCGTTTCTTTTGAGAAAGACCGACGAAAAGCAGAATCGAAGGGTTCTTTTGATATGCGGGCTGTTTTTGATGATAAGCGAGCTGTACAAGCAGCTCTTCTACTATTACGTTATGGGCGGCGGGAGCTATCAGTGGTGGATATTCCCGTTTCAGCTCTGCTCGGTACCCATGTACCTTTGCGTGCTGTGCGCATTTTTGAAGGAGGGACGTGTAAGGCAGGTGTGCTACGACTTTCTGCTTGCGTTCAACCTCATGGGCGGCTTCATAGCGTTTTTGGAACCCTCGGGCCTGATGCACGAGTATTGGACGCTTACGCTGCACGCCTTCATCTGGCACATGATGCTCGTGTTCGTGGGGCTGTACCTCGGAATTTCGGGCAGGGCAGGGAAGAGGCTTTCGGATTATTTCAGAGCGGCGCTGCTGTTTTTGGGACTGGCCGTTGCAGCCTTTTTGATTAATCTGCTGTTTTGGGAGGTGTCCAAGGGCAGCATAAACATGTTTTACGTGGGGCCGAGAACGTCCCCGATAGCGGTGTTCAAGGACATTGCCGCCAATTTCGGCTGGTATGTAAACACCCCGCTGTACCTCTTCTGCCTGTGTCTGGCAGGCTTTCTGTTCTTCCTGCCGTTTAGGCTGTGGAACCGCCGCAAGGAAAGGAAATGCACTTAAATGCTGTACGAGCTGCTTTCAAATCACCGAGACATCGCCATAGTCGGAATGTGCAAAAACGCCGGCAAGACGACGGTATTGAATGCGCTCTTAAAGGAACTTTTCAAGCGGGGGGAAAGGGTTGCGATAAGCTCAATCGGACACGACGGCGAGAGGGTGGACTTGGTCACTCAAACGCCCAAGCCCCCGATATTTGTGGAGGAGGGAACCTTAATTGCCACCGCCGAGGGACTTTTGGGCAGGTGCGACTGCACCAAGGAGATAGTGGATACCACGAACATCTCAACCCCGCTCGGCAGGGTTATAATCTTCAACGCAAGGACGAGCGGCTTCGTTGAGATTGCGGGAGCATCCATGACCGCCGACCTTCCGAGCCTCTCAAAAAGGCTTCACAGGCTCGGTGCCGACAGGGTGATAATCGACGGGGCGGTGTTTAGAAAGTCCACCGCAGGCTTTGGAATAAGCGATGCGGTAATTTTGAGCACGGGCGCCTCCTACAGTGCGGATGCCGAGCTTACGGCGTCGGACACCGCACACATTGTAAGGCTGCTGTCGCTCAAGGGCTACGGCGGCAGGGCAAGGGAGATAAGCGGAAGCCTGTCGGACGAGGTGAAAAGCAATCCCAATGTGAGAAACTTTTATATAAGGGGTGCGCTGACCTGTTCCATGCTGCTGCCCGTCCTAAAGAGCAGCCTATCAAGACCCCTGCGCCTCATAATCAGGGACGGCAGCTGCGCACTCATAAGCCGCGACACGATGAAAAAATGCGACCGCATGGGCATAGAGCTGAGGGTAAGACACGAGAGCAGGCTGCTGTTTGTAAGTATAAACCCCTATTCGGCATACGGCGAACATCAGAGCGGGGCAAGGCTGAAAAAACTCTTGGAGGAACGCATAAACGTTCCCGTAATCGACGTGGCGGAGGTCAGATGAAACTTTCAAAAACTACCGCAAACCGAATAGGTTTGGATACGGTCTTAGACCGATTGGAGCCGCAAAGTCCGTACGGCAGGCGGGCAAAGAAAAACCTGCACCCGCTTGAAAAGGCGGAGCTGTTCTGCGCCTTCGACGATTTGCGTGCGATGATGACCGCAATCAAAAACGAGCCCGCAGCCTTTTTGCAGCTTGAAAGCGAGCTCGCCCACTTCTTCGAGGCAAGAAGCTCGGTAAACAACGTATTAAAGACGGCTGCAAGCGATGTGGACTTCTTTGAATTAAAACGCTACCTTTTGAGCTGGAACGCCCTTTCAAAAAAGCTGCAAACCTTGAACCCCTTAAAGGGGCTGTTTACCCGAGAGCTTGGCGGGGCGCTGAAAATCTTAGACCCCGAGGGCATGGGAATAGTGACCTTCGTAATTGACAGCCAAGAGCTGCGCGAAGTCCGCAGAAAAAAGGCCTGTGCGGGTGCCGAGGAGCGCAGCGAGTACGCCGAGAAGGAGGAACGCTTAGAGCGGGAGCAGAGGGCGAGGCTCTGCAAGGACTTGCAGCCCCATTGCGGGGATATCTTAAAGAGCATGGCTGCGCTCGAACGCTTCGACCTTACGCTTGCAAAGGCCATGCTCGCAATAAGGGACGGGGCAGTCATCCCCGAGTTTAACGATAGCGAGGGCATAGAACTTGTCGGAATGACAAACCCAAGGGTGGGGGAGGAGCTTGAACGCTCCAACCGCAGCTTCTGCCCAATCACCCTGAGCGCAGTGCGGGGCTGCACGGTTATAACCGGTGCGAACATGGGCGGCAAGAGCGTTGCGCTGATGACGCTTGCGCTGAACGTGTGCCTTGCCCACATGGGAATCGCCGTCTATGCAGAAAGGGCGGTTTTGCCGTACATCGATGAGCTCTGCTACATCGGTGCAGACGGGGCAGCGCAGGAGTCGGGGCTTTCGAGCTTTGCCATGGAGGTACGGTCTTGGAATGAAGCGCTGAGGCTTGCACAAGACAGCGAGCTTTCGCTTTTGATTTTCGACGAGCCGGCACGGGGAACCAACCCCCACGAGGGTGCGGCGATAGCGAGGGGGCTGTGCAGGTACGGGGAGAGGCTAAGGTCGATAACGGTAATTGCCACGCATTACGACGGCGTATCCGAACATGCGGATGCCTCCTACCGAATAGCGGGCTTAAAGCCCGTTGATGCGGAGCAGATAAGAGCCTATGGAGCGCAGACGATAGCGGAGAACATGGACTACAGCCTGATATGCGAGAGCCGAGGCGCCGAGGTTCCGAGGGACGCCATGAGGATATGCGAACTCATGGGAATGCCAAAAGAGCTTATAGACTTAATAAAAGATGGCGAAGATTCAACCATAAGTTGACAAAGCTGTGAAGATTTCTTCAACAAATGCCCAAAGCACTACCCTTTCGGGCATTTTTGTGTTATAAAGGGAGTATGAAAAAGACAGTTGCAATAATTTTGTGCCTTTGCCTTATTGCAGGTATTGCGGTGTGGCAGGCGGATAACAGCGAGGCGGAAACCTACGAGCGAGAGATTCGAGTTCTGCTTTATTCGATGGGCAGCAGCATAACGACGAGCACTGTTTCGGTCACGGGCAGCTACACCGTAAACGGAATCGGCTTTACGGGCGGCGTCCTTACCGCAAGCGTCTACGGCGACGGGGTGCGCATAAGCCATTCGTCGGTGGGAACGTTGCAAACAGCGGATACCGTGCGGGTCGTGCGAGGGATTGCAGACTACGATTCGGCATACCTAAATCTCACGACCTCGAGCGGCAGCGTTCGAAGCTATTTGGGCGATTTGGTGTTCTACAACGATGGGGGCAAGCTCCGCATCGTCAACTATGTAGGGCTTAGGGAGTATCTGTACGGGGCGGTCAGCGGCGAGGTTTCCGAGGGCAGCGACTTTGAGATTCTAAAGACCCAGACGATAGCCGCAAAGTGCTTTGCATTGGTAGAGGCCAATGCGAGCAGCTCCCAAAAGTTCGACGTTTACGACACGACAAAGTCGCAGCTCTATATAGGTTACGTCTCCACCGACGTTAGAACGATTGAGGCGGTGGACTCGGTATATACGCAAACGCTGCTATACAACGGAAACGTCGTAAAAACGCATTACGGCACCTCGAACGGGGGAGTTATCCTCACCCCGATGATGAAGTGGGGCGGCAGCAGCAACTACGAGGGGGCATACGAGCTGAAATACGATGCTTTCGACGTTCTGACCAACTCCAACAATGCTGTCTATAGGATAAACGGTGCCAATCCCGCCACCATGCCCTCCGAGCTGTACACGGTGCTTTTGAACAAGGCAAGCGCAGCAATTTCGGGCACGGCAACCTCGATAACCTCGATTCAGTCCATGGACGGCTTTTTCACCTACGCCAAGAGCAGCTATGACACGCCTACGCAGTTTACGGCGGCAATGACGGTACAAACGAGCAGCGGCAGCACCGCAAGCTGCAATATTACCGTGTACTTTTCCGAACTTAAAACCCTGCTCGGAGTTTCGAGCAGCTGCAACATCAACTTTGTAGCCGAGGTCGGGCAGAAAAATTGGCATCTGGTCTACGCCGTGTACAGCGGGCCGAGGGTAGGCATGTCGCACCGAGGCGCCATAAGGATGGCGGAGTACGGTTACAGCTACATCGATATTTTGAAGCATTATTATCCGAACGCAACGCTTGTGGATGAGAGCGGAAGCGTGGTTGCCCCCGATAACGACACGAGCGTTACGGCTGTGGTTTCCCTGCTCTACGGGGAGAGCCTGACCTCCGGAACGTTTTACGGCTACGTGAACACGATTTGGACGAACCTCATGAGCGAGCCGAGCAATACGGGCAGCGTTCTGTCGACGGTATATCAGGATGACCTTGTAATTGCACTTGAAAAAACGGGAGACTGGTATCATGTTTGCGCGGTTGGGACCAACACATGGGGTTATATCCGAGCGAGCGAAATATCCTCATTCACGCGGTTTATCCGTGCATCCGATCCGGACGGTTATACAAACTTTCGGGAGGGCCCCGGTGGGAACTACGCTGTAAAGGCAGTCGTCTACAACGGCGATTATTTGGCAGTGTACGGCGAAAGCGGCTCTTGGTACAAGGCCGTGATACTGGACACGGGGCTTGTGGGATACATTTACAAGAGCCTGTGCAGCACCGTATCGGCACCGTCGCCAAACGTTTCAACTCCAACCCCAACCGCAACCCCAACCCCCACCCCCACGCCCACACCTACCCCCGTTCGACCGTCCCCCACGGTAAATACGGCAATAGTTCCGACCATGTTAGGCGACGTAATGGGTGACGGGGACATCTCCGTCTTGGACGCCGCAAGCGTGCTTCGCTACATAGTCAAGCTCGAGCTTTACAACGATAAGCAGCTCATCGCAGCGGACGCAGACCGCAGCGGCTATATAGACGCCCTTGACGCATCGGTGATTTTAAGGCACGTCACCTATATAGACAGGATAGAGGATACTACGCTTCCATAACAAGAATTCGGCTCGGCATATCCCCAAAACACTGAGGGCTATACCGAGCCTATCCCCTTCCGTCTGTCAGTGGGACAGCTTATTTTTCCCTTTCCTCATAGTCCCTTTTGAGCTTTTCGTTCCAATTATTTGGCAATTCCATTGAGGGGTAAGCCCTGTAAGCTAACGAGGCCTCGGCTACGGTTTCAAGGCTGACCCGTATCCCCCTTCTGTCGGCATGGAAGTCCTGAGCCCTGTCGCTGCGGATTCCAAAATCCCTTGCAGTGCGCACCGCATCGATGTTCGCCCCGAGGAAGATAATTTCCCAGCCGTACTTGTCACGCTGCCTCTCTATCATGTTACGAACCTCGCTGAGCGAATATTCTCGGCTGCTGTTTTCCATTCCGTCGGTGATGATAACGACCATGACCTTCTCTGCACGGGCCTCGGGTATAGCATATTTTTGTGCGCTTCCCATCCTGCTGAGCGTTAGGCCGATTGCATCCAAAAGAGCGGTGCAGCCCCGAACGTAGTACTCTCTCTCGGTGAGCTTTTTGACCTTGTTAAGATCCACACGGTCGTGCAAAAACTCAATCTTGTCGTCGAAGAGAACGGTGGTTATGCGGCACTCGCCCTCAACCTTCCTCTGCTTTTGAATCATGGAGTTAAAGCCTCCGATGGTGTCCGACTCGAGTCCCGACATCGAGCCGCTTCTGTCCAAAATAAACACTAAATCCGTCAATCCTTTTTTCATTTTCCTGTCCTCCTTTGTTTTTTCTGACCTGATTATAGCAAGGACAAGCTTTGAAAAGGTCGCATGAAAAGCGACAAAAAATAAGCCCCCAAGTTTTTGAAGGCTTATTCAGTTCGTCAAAAAACTGTGTTTTTTGCCGGAGACTAACCGCAGCTTGCCTGCACACTGTGATCGGCGGGCGGATGATATCCGCCCCTACGCAAGGTAACAGCCCTAAAGGGCAATCCGTTCCGACGTACCCCAAGGGCACTTTGTCGCAACTTCGTCGCTCGGGCGTACACGCCGTCGGAGCCGGATTATAGCCTCCCTTGTGTAAAGGGAGGTGGCACGGCGCAAGCCGTGACGGAGGGATTGCAAGGTGGCACGGCAAAGCCGTGACCGGGGTTGCGACCCCTTGAGAACCCCAAAAGGCTTTTTTGACAGACTGAATAAGCCCCCAAGTTTTTGAAGGCTTATTTGAAAGTGGGCTTTTTAATCGAGAAAAAAGTAGTTTTGCAGCTCGTAGGGCCCCAATATGCCCTTGTCGGTTACAATGCCGCCAACGAGGTCGGGCGGGGTGATATCAAAGGCGGGATAGTAGCCCTTAACCCCCTTTTTTGCGGTGCGCCTGCCCATCGCATGTAAGACCTCCTCGGGGTTGCGTTGCTCTATTTTCACGGTGGCAATCGCCGGATGCACGGCGTTGGGGTTGCCGGTGCAGTAGTAGGGGATGCCGTGCCGTTTTGCGGCTATGGCTATCTGGTAGGTTCCGACCTTGTTGACGACGTGACCGTCCATGCAAATCACGTCGGCAGCGGTGGTGAACACATCGACGTGCTTTTGCAGCATCGCAAAGGCCGGCATATTGTCGGTAATCAGCGTAACGTCAAAGCCCATATCGTAGATAACCGAGGCGGTGAGCCTTGCACCCTGCAAATAGGGACGGGTTTCGGGGACGATGAGCTTGATATCATTGTTGCGCTCACGGCAGGCCCTAAGCATCATGCCAAGGTCGCAATCGGCATAGCACTGCGTCATAACCGTGCCGTCTTTGGGAATCTTCTCCGCAAGAAAATGTCCGATTTTAGCTATTCGGGCATACTTGTCCTCCAAGGTTTTAAGCGTGTAGTCGAGTATGGCTTTGGTGGCGCTCTCGCCCTTTGCGATGGCAAAGGCTGCGGCCTTTTCGGCGCCATCGGTGATAAGGCGCATCTTCTTTTCGGTCGTGGGTCTTGCGGTGGCAAGAACGGTTGCGGCACGGCTCAGGTAGTCGAGCTGGGCTTTGGCGGGCAGCTCCCTGCATTCATGGGCGGCGAGCGACATTCCTACCGAGGCGGCTTGAAAGGGGCCGTAGCTCTGGGTCACCATGTCCCTTATGGCAGCTGCAACCTCCCCATGGGTTTGACAGCGCACAAAGACCTTCTTACGGGGGTAGATGCGCCTGTCGAGGATGTACACGCAGCCGTTTTCAAAGCGGGCAATGTTCTCATATTTGAGCAAAAAAGCAAGGTTGTGATCGTTACGCAAAAAAACTTTCCTCCATTTCTCGATTAAGTATATCAAAATATCGCAAAATGTGCTATCCTGTATTTGAAAAATTTGAAAAAGGAGCCAAGAAGATGAAGTTTGCAATCATTGGAGGAAGAAGCACCGAGCGTGCGGTGTTCAAGACCGAGACAAGAACCATAGAAACCCCCTACGGTTCGGCGGACGTAGACCTTGTTTGCGAGGGCGGCAAGGACTTCGTGTTCCTGTCCCGCCACGGGCTGAATGACAGCAGGGACGCACGGGACACGAATTATCGGGCGAACATTTACGCCTTGCACATGCTCGGAGTGACCGATATAGTTTCCATATCCTCTGTCGGCACCTGCGATTATTCTCACAAGCTCGGAACCTTCTGCCTGATAAACGATTTTTTGGACTTTACAAGCGGCAGGGAGAGCTGCTTTTTGCGCGAGCACCGAAAGGAAGCCCACGCAAGCATGGAGGACGTGTTCGATCCGAGGCTCAACGATGCGCTCGAGCATCTTATTATAAAGCGCAACATCCCCTATGCGGGAAGGGTAATCTACGCCTGCGCAAACGGGCCGAGGTTTGAAACCGCAAGCGAGGTCAGGATGATGCGAATGCTCGGCGCACAGGTCGTGGGCATGGTCTTGGTTCCCGAGGTTGCGCTTGCCCGAGAGATAGGTATGCGCTACGCCTCCATAGGCGTAATCTGCAACTATGCCACGGGCATCAGCGCCGACTTCGACGATGAGAGCATAGATTCGGTAGCCAACGCCAACAAGGAAGCGGCGCTTTCGCTGATTGTCGAGCTTATAAGGCGGTCAAAGGGTTAGTCCGAACATAAGGAAAATAGGCAGTTTTTGAAACGTGAAATCCCAAGGGTTTTGCGTTTCAAATTCTTTGCACAAAAAATTCACAAAAGTCTTGCATTGATTCTGAAAATGTGGTATCATGCAGTTGTATCTTTATACACAAACACAAAAGGAGGAACAAACAACTATGAAGAAAGTATTGGCACTCATCCTTTCTTTGGCAATGGTACTTTGCCTTATTCCGGCAGTGGCCACTGCAACAGGTGAAGGGAACCCGGTCACTCCCCAAGAGGAACCAACCAATCTCGTTGAGATTAAGGTTCTCGGCACGAGCGACATTCACGGCCAGCTGTTCGCAACCGACTATACCGCAGATGCGGCAAGCTCCGGCACATACAGAAGGGGTCTCACCCGTCTGTCAACCTATGTAAACGAACAGCGCGCAGCCTATGACAACGTGCTGTTGATGGACACCGGCGACTTGGTACAGGGCACGCCCTTGACCTATTACTATGCGTTCTATCAAGAGACGGTAGACGATCCTGCAATGAAGGCATTGCGCACGATGGGCTACGACATCTTCGTACCCGGCAACCACGAGTTCAACTACGGCATGACGATACTTCAGCGTCAGCTTAACTATCTGACGAGCGCTGCTACCGAAACCGAAGCACAGGTTGCGGTTTCCTGCGCAAACTATCTTGCAGACGAAACAAACAACGACGACACAAAGGATTGGGCAACTTGGAACGGCTACGCACCGTACATCATCAAGGAGTACGACGGCGTAAAGGTCGCAATCATGGGCATCGGCAATCCGAACGTAGCCAAGTGGGACGTCCCCGCAAACTGGGACGGCATCTACTTTGCAAACCCGATCGAGACCTATCTGCACTACGAGGCAGAGATGGTCGCAGCTGCGGACATCATCATCATTGCAAGCCACAGCGGCATCAATTCCGATGAGGATTCCGACTACATGGAGCGCCTCATCCAGCAGACCAACACGATTGACTTGGTCTATGCGGGTCACGAGCACTTCAACAAGGTCACCGAAATCGAAAACTCGGACGGCGACATCGTCCCGGTAGTCTCGCCCTACACCAAGTGCAGAGCAATCGGCGACACCCTTTTGACCTACAACACCGAGACCGGCGAACTGACGGTTGACGCAAAGGTCGTAAACACCGAGAACCTCGAGCTCGATGAAGCTCTGGTAGAGGTCTTGAAGCCCTACGAAACTGCAACGTGGGAGAACTATATGAACGAAGTTCTGGGCACGGCAGACGGCGCATTCTCGGCGCTCAACCTCGGCACCGCCCCCTCGGCGTTCATGGATCTTATCAATGCCGTCCAGATTTGGGGCGCATATGATAACACCGGCGAGAACACGCCCGACGATCCCTCGGACGACAGACCCGCACAGCTCTCCATCTCCGCCCCGCTTACGAGCGGCGACGCAACCGAACTCATCCCCGAGGGCGAGATAAAGCTCGGCGATATGTTCAGACTGTACAGATATGAGAACTGGTTCTATCAGATTACAATGTCCGGTAAGGAAGTAAAGACTTGGCTCGAGTTTGCAGCAACAAAGATTCAGACCGATGCAAACGGCAACCCGACAGTATCGAGCGGCGACCTTACCTACTATGACGTAATCTACGGCGCAGGTTTCTCCTATGTTATCGACTATACCGCAGAAGCGGGCAGCAGAGTTATCAGCATGACCTACTTCGGTTCGGAAGTGCTGGACGATGACGAGTTCACGGTGGTTATCAACAACTATCGTTACAACGGCGGCGGCAACTATGTTGCTTACCTCAATGAAAACGGTTGCGAATTCATTGCAAACGATGAGGACAGAATAATCTACTCGACCCAGTACGACATGATGCAGGGCGAGGATAAGGGACAGGCAAGGAACCTCTTGGCGGATTACATCCGTGAGCAGGAGGTCATCTCCCCCATAATCACCTCAACTTGGCGCTTGGTCTCCAATGCCGACTTCATCCTCAGCGGCGAACAGGGCCTCGAGATTGATTACGAGCATGACGATGACGGCTACCTCCTCTGGGATGTGAGACTCAGCGAGCTTCCCGAGAACACAGCTCTTACCTCGTTGCAGTTCGACCTCGCATGGGATAACACCGAGCTTGAGCTTGTGGGATACATCGCTCCCGTTGACAACAACAGGATAATTTCGCCGGAAATCAACACCGATAAGGGCGAAGAGCTCACAACCGCAAGCGAGCTGTACTATGCATTCGGCTCAGAAGTCGGCGTACTGTTCCCGGACGACGTCGTTCTGACCCTGATGTTCAAGGTCAAGGATGCAGTTGCGGACGGCACCCAGATGGACATTGCCATCTCCAACTTCCGCCTGTCGATTGTAGAGCCGATAGACGGAGTCATGGCGGATGTTGACATGACAAACATGCAGTTTGCAACCGTAGACGGTTACATCACCGCACAGAACGTTGACAAGAGCCAATTGCAGGCACTGTACAATGCAGACAGTGCTCTGTATAACAGCGCAACGATTACCGACGATCTCGGCACCGTTGAGGACGGCACTATGATACTCTCCACAGCGGAAGGCATCATCGATGCAAACGCCCTTGCAGCGGCACTGGCAGTGTTGAACGATCCGACTGCAACTCAGGCAGAGGTAGACGCAGCCTATGCGGCATTGCTGGCAGCATTCATTGCACCGCACGAGCATAGCGTTGACACGACCCTGTTAGAGCTGGCAATCGCCTATGCACTTGAGTTCATGGATTCCGCCGAGTTCGACAAGTGCTCCGACGAACTGCAGAAGGAATGGGAGGATGCCCTCGCAGCAGCCCTCGCAGTCCTCGCAGACCCCGACAAGACGCAGAACGAGTGCACAGCGGCAGCAGAGCTCATCTACAGCTTGGAGAAGACCGGTGAGAGCGCGGTAGTAATAGTATTCGCAGGAATCACATTGCTCGCCGTCCTCGGCCTCGGCTACTCCGTCCGCCGCAGATTCAACTAAACTAAGCAGAGGGCAAGCCCTCGCTTAAAAAACACAGAGAAACTCGAAAGCATCTGCCTCGTGCAGATGCTTTCATTTATGGCTACGATACAACAATATCGGTCGCCAAAAAGACATTTTTTACACATTTTCTTCAAAATTCTCTTGACGAAGCAAGGGAATTTCTCTATAATGTACTTATAATTTTAACAGAAAGGAAGACACTCTATGAACACTTTTGCAATTGTTGTTGTGGCAGCGTACCTTGTTGGAATGCTGGTGATTGGTTTTGTCATTAGTAAGACGAAAATCAAGAACAGTAAGGACTATATCCTTGCCGGCCGTCGAATGGGACTGTTCATGGTCGCATTCTCGCTTTCTGCAAACAATATCGGAGGTGGCAGTACCACGGGTCTTGCCACCAGAGCCTTTGGCGATTGGGGAATGAGCGCCTGCTGGTATGTACTGGCTGCGTCCGTAGCGATGATACCCTTGGCCTTCTTTGCGCCAAAGATTCGCAAAACCCTTGCGGTCACCATTCCGGAGGTCGTTGACCGCCGCTTCGGAAAGGTCTCCAGCACCTTCACCGCCGTACTCAACATCTTGGCCCTCTTCTGCCTGACCAGCTCACAGATTATGGCCTCGGGTTCCGTCGTTTCCTCGTTGACGGGCATCCCGCTCAATGTCTGCTTACTCATTGCCGGCATTGTAATCATTCTTTATACCACCTTGGGAGGCATGATAGCAGACCAGCTCAGCGACTTGGTGCAGTTTATCATCATCTTCCTCGGATTGGCAATAGCGACTCCGTTCGTTATCAACGGTGCAGGAGGGTGGGAAGCAATTTCCGCAAAGCTGCCGGATATAAAACTAAGCTTCACCGCCATTGGCTGGGTGACGATTATCGGCTATATCTTCAACTATTTCTGCACCTTCCTGTCCGGACCGGAAATGGTCAGCCGCTTCGAGTCTGCCAAGGATGAAAAGACTGCAAGGAACGCCTCCCTGCTTTCCGCAGTGTTGATGGCAGCAATGTCCATCTTCCCGACCCTGTTGGGACTTGCGGCCTTTGCGCTTCAGGATCAGATTCCCGAAATCACCGCAAGCACTGCTATGATGAGCGTAACGAATCACTTCGCACCTGCAGCCATCACCGGTGTTATCTCGGCGGCAATCATATCCGCTACAATGTCCAGTGCGGACAGTAACCTTCTCTGTATGTCCACGATGTTCATCAACGACATATACAGAAAATTCTTTATTAAAAAGCCAATGAAAGATAAGACTGTAATCTTCGCGACCCGTCTGTGCAACGTCATTGCCTGCTTGATAGCGATGGGAATTGCCATGGCAAAGGTTGACATCGTTACAATGAACACATTTGCCTTTGCAATACGCTGTGCCGGTCCGTTCGCAGCCTACGGCCTCGGACTAATCGTCCCGCGCGCAACGAAGCTGTCGGGCATCGTATCCATAATCGCCGGAACGGCGGGCGTAATCTTTTGGCAGATTCTAAGCGGAGGATCGTTCTATCTGGGTCTGTTACCTGTCGTATTCGGCTGCGTGTGCGGCGTAATAGCCTTCTTCGTAGTCAACTTGATTCAGTGGAAGATGGGTGTCGAGCCCGCACCGTCGGCCTACGTTACACAGGAAGTAGAACCAGAGGAAGCATAAGCGGAATCAGTAAAGAGCTTTAATCAAATAATTTTCTGACAAGAGAATCGAAAAATGAAAGCATCTGCCACGTGCGGATGCTTTCGTAGTTATGCGTGTAAGGACGGTTGCTCTGTGCAGAGGTTTATCCTCTTCCCGCTACAAACCAATCTAAGCATGGCCTAATCCGCCTCCAATTACATTGCATGGTCTCCGCCTCCGTACGGTCGAACATCATCCCCCCGCCGTCCTCACGGGTTCCTCCTCCATACGGTCGAACATGCCGAAACACACCCCACGGGTCCCCCTCCGTAGGGGCGGATACCATCCGCCCGCCGTCGCCACCTCCAACGACAATGCACGGTCTAACATCATCCCCCTCCGTAGGGGCGGATATCATCCGCCCGCCGCCCCCACGGGTTCCTCCTCCATACGGTCGAACATGCCGAAACACACCCCACGGGTCCCCCTCCGTAGGGGCGGATACCATCCGCCCGCCGTCGCCACCTCCAACGACAATGTACGGTCTAACATCATCCCCCCTCCGTAGGGGCGGATATCATCCGCCCGCCGCCTCCACGCTACAAACTAATCTTCGTCCACTTATCTCCCCGCATACGAATGTGCGAGAATATCAACCTTATAAGCTGATCCGAGCAGAGCCCAATCCAAGCCCCGACGAGTCCAAGCCCTATCGGATAGCAGAGGATATAGCTCAAAATCGGGCGCAGGATGCCCACCGAAATCAGCGAGGAGAGGGCTACATAGCGTGAATCGCCCGCCCCCCGAAGGCTTCCCGTCAGAACGACCTGAGCGGTCTGAAAGAGGCAGGCCACGGCTACCAAAAGAACGATAGTCGAGCCCAAGGCTATGACCTCCGCCTCATCCGAGAACAGGGATATGAGCTGCGTGCGGAATATTACAAAGCAAATCGAGAGCGCAACGCCTATGGTGGAGGAATAGCGCTGTCCAACCTTGCTGTATATCATGGCAAGGTCGGGGCGCTTTGCGCCGAGGGACTGTCCCACAAGGGAGGTGGAACCAATGCCAAAGCCGTCCGCAAAGGCAAAGGAGATGTGGATAATCTGCATACAAATCTGATGCGTTGCGTACTCAACGGTTCCGAGGCGGGCTACGAGGGCAACATAGGCAAAGAAGCCAATCCTCAGAAATATCTGCTCGACAAAGGCGGAGGACGCAACCTTGGTAACGCTCCTCATCGTGCGCTTGTCGGGCTTCCACGAACTCCTGCACAGCAGGGTCATAACCTCATCGGTGCGCTTCCGCTTCAAAACGGAGGAGAGCGCCATCAAAAAGGCAACGATGCTGCCGAGCGCAGTTGCAATCGCTGCACCCTTTATGCCGAGTCGGGGGAAGAGCCAAATGCCGTTTATCAAAAGAAAGTTAAAAATGACGTTGGTGACGTTGGCGGCACCGTTGGACAGCATCGATATGCGGGTGTTGCCAAAGCCCCGCTGCGCCGCATTGATGGCCATGCCCATGCTCCCAAAGAACTGCCCCACCATGATGATGCGAAAGTACATGATGGCATCGGCTAAATAGTCGGAGTTCGCACCCGCAAGAAGCAGCAGGGGCCTTGCGAGCAGGATTGCAAGCAGCGTCATGAGGGCGGACATCGCAGCGCAGATGATGAGCGTTTGCTTCATCGTGCGCCTTGCCCCCTCAAAGTCTCGCTCGCCTCGCCGTCTTGCTACAACCGCAGTTATGCCCGTATTCATCGCAAACAGCGCCGCCATGAGCAAAAACTTGGGCTGCGTTGTAATTCCAACCGCATTTATGGCGGTCTTGCCGAGCGTGCCTACCATTATGGTATCGACAAAGCCCATGGCAGCCACCAAAATCTGCTCAACCGCCGACGGCCACGAGATTTTTAAGCTCGTAGAATATGCCCCCTTGAAGGAGGGCAGAGGACCGCATATCGATTCTTTTTTCACCATGTATTTCGGGTCATACAGGCGAGAAAACGGATTCATGATAGCTTAAGTCTACCACTTAATATCCAAAAAAACAATCCCCCATCGCAGACAAAAAATTTTTTGTAGAAATTTGGAAAAAAATCTTGACAAAATGAGTTAGAGATATTAAACTATCTCCAGTTAGAGGAATCTAACCGAACAATTGCGCATAGAAGATATATATCCGAGGGGCGCAGAGGAGGAAGAAATGATGCCGCTTACACTTGCAAACATTGGAGAGGAAATTATCATCCGCAGAGTCGGTGGAAATGCCGAGGTCAAGAGGCACTTGGAGGACTTGGGCTTTGTTGCGGGCAGCATCGTCACGGTGGTGTCCACGCTTGCCGGCAATTTGATTGTAAACGTCAAGGATTCTCGTGTTGCGATAAGCCGAGAGATGGCGATGAAGATAATGGTATGAATTGGAGGTAGAACATGAAAACACTTAAACAGGTAAAGGTTGGAGAGACGTGCAGAGTTGTAAAACTCCACGGCGAGGGCGCAGTAAAGCGCCGCATCATGGACATGGGCATCACCAAGGGCGTTGAGGTGCATATAAGAAAGGTAGCACCCTTGGGAGACCCCATAGAGGTAACCGTTCGCGGCTATGAGCTGTCGATACGCAAGACCGATGCCGACATGATTGAAGTGGAGTAGGGAAGGAGGACAGCATGAAAAACAGCAATAACAGCAATATTACAATAGCCCTTGCAGGCAATCCCAACAGCGGCAAGACGACGCTTTTCAATGCCTTGACCGGATCCAACCAATTTGTCGGCAACTGGCCGGGCGTTACGGTTGAGAAGAAGGAAGGCAAGCTCAAAAAGCACGATGATGTCACAATCACCGACCTTCCGGGCATATACTCGCTTTCACCCTACACGCTTGAGGAGGTTGTAGCAAGAAACTACCTTATAAACGAACGCCCCGATGCGATATTGAATATAATCGACGGCACAAACCTTGAGCGCAACCTCTATCTTACGACCCAGCTCACCGAGCTTGGAATCCCCGTCGTTGTTGCAATCAACATGATGGACGTCGTAAAGAAGAACGGCGACAAGATTAACGTTGCCGAACTGTCGAGAGCCTTAGGCTGTGAGGTAGTCGAGGTTTCGGCGCTCAAAGGCACGGGCATAGAGGAGGCAGCCAAGGTTGCGATAGAGGCTGCCAAAAACGGTAAGACGATACCCATGCACACCTTCTCCGGTACGGTCGAACATGCGCTTGCCCACATCGAGGAAGCCGCAGTTCACGGGCTGCCCGAGGAGCAGCAGCGCTGGTATTCGATAAAGATTTTCGAGCGTGACGACAAGGTTTTGGAGAGCTTAAAGATAGATGCCGAGGTGCTCGCTCACATTGAGACCGACATCAAGGCGGCGGAGGCTGAGCTTGACGACGATGCCGAGAGCATCATCACTAACGAGCGTTACGTGTACATAGCCTCCATCCTCAGGGGCTGCTACAAGAAGAAGGCGGCAGGCAAGCTCACGACCTCCGACAAGATTGACAAGGTCGTTACAAACCGCTTCTTAGCCCTGCCCATATTCGTGATAATAATGTTCCTTGTCTACTATATCTCGGTCACGACCATAGGCACGTGGGCAACCGACTGGGCAAACGACGGCGTGTTCGGTGACGGCTGGCATCTGCTTGGAATCGGCAGCTCCGAATACGAGGAGGACATGGACGCCTACGCCTCCGAATACATCTTTACTAACGAGGTAAAGGCAACCTTAAAGCAGGCTGCAGAGGCCGAGGTCATAGGCGCAGAGGACGTTCTTTCTGCGGTGGAGGACGGCAGCTTCGGAGATTTTGACGAGGCATACGGTTCCTACGCCGATGCGCTTGCCGAGGCGGGCTACGACATAGGCGAAACCGTGGACGCCGCCCTCGAAGCGGAGGGCGTTCCCGACTCCTCCGAATACGGAGTTTGGGTGCCGGGCATTCCCGTTTTGGTTGAAAGCGGACTCGATGCCATAAACACGGCCGACTGGCTAAAGAGTCTGATTCTCGAGGGCATCATCGGCGGCGTCGGTGCAGTCTTGGGCTTCATTCCGCAGATGCTCGTACTGTTTTTGCTTCTTGCATTTTTGGAAGCCTGCGGGTACATGGCACGTATTGCGTTCGTGCTCGATAGAGTATTTAGAAAGTTCGGGCTGTCGGGCAAGAGCTTCATCCCGATGCTTATCGGCACGGGCTGCGGCGTTCCGGGAATAATGGCATCACGCACGATTGAAAACGAGCGAGACAGGCGTATGACGATAATGACGACTACCTTCATCCCCTGCGGCGCAAAGCTGCCGATAGTGGCGCTCATAGCCTCTGCGTTGTTTGGCGGCGCATGGTGGGTAGCACCGAGCGCATACTTTGTAGGCATTGCAGCCATAGTGCTTTCGGGCATCATGCTCAAAAAGACCAAGATGTTCGCAGGCGAACCCGCCCCGTTTGTAATGGAGCTTCCCGCGTACCATTGGCCCACGGTGGGCAACATGCTCAGAAGCATGTGGGAGCGTGCAAGCTCGTTCATCAAGAAGGCGGGGACGATAATCCTGCTCGCCTCTATAGTTATCTGGGCAGGCTCAAAGTTCGGCATGATGGACGGGGCGTTCAGGTTCTCGGTGGACATGGAGCTGGACAACAGCGTTCTCGGCATGATAGGCAGCGTCGTGATGTGGATATTCAAGCCCTTGGGCTTTGGCAACATCCGTGCAACGGTGGCAACCGTTATGGGCCTCGTAGCCAAGGAGGAGGTCGTTGCAGTATTCGGAGTCTTGGACTTTGAGGGCATGACCCAGCTTGCAGCCTATTCCTTCCTCGTATTCAACCTTCTGTGCGCACCCTGCTTTGCGGCAATCGGAGCCATCCGCCGCGAGATGAACAGCGCAAAGTGGACGTGGTTTGCAATCGGCTATCAGTGCGTGTTCGCCTATGCGGCATCGCTAATCATCTATCAGATAGGTCTCGTATTCACGGGCGGAGTGCAGTGGCTTGGACTTATAGTCGCATTGGTAGCGTTGGCGTTCATCGTTTACATGCTTGTAAAGCCCTATAAGGAAGCAACCAAGCTGAAAATAAAGGCATAAAGGAGGCGGCAAATGGAGTGGCTTTCCACCGCAATCATATGCGCAGTTCTTGCGGGAATCGTAACCCTGATTATCGTTAGAATGATAAAAAACAAAAAGAAGGGCAAAACCTCCTGCGGCTGCAACTGCAAGGACTGCCCCATGTCCGGCAAATGCCATTAGTTCGTCAAAAAACCGTGTTTTTTGCCGGAGAATAACCGTAGCTTGCCTGCATCGCTTGCGCAATGCGGACGGCAATCTACACAAAGTAACAGCCCTAAAGGGCAATCCGTTTCGCCGTGCTTGCCGCCGAAGTCGGATTATGGTCAAGGGGGTGCGCCCCCTTGAGAACCCCAAAGGCTTTTTGACAGGCTGAACGGGGAGGTCAGCCTCCCCGCACAATAAGTTTTCCTCTGAACAACCCCCACTTTCCCCCTCATAGGGCGCAGCGCATCGATGGATGGGCTGCGCTTTTTTGGCGGATTTACTATTTCATCAAAAACACCTGCTGCCCATCCGTCAGCGGTTCCTTCAAGTCGGGGTTGAACTGCTTTAGCACCGAGATTGGGGTTAAAAAGCGTTTGCCGACCTCAAAGAGCGTTTCGCCCTCATCGGCATAGTATATCAAAATCCCCCGCCGCTGTTCGGGCGGTTCGCAGTAGTTAAGCTCCTCGATGCAGCGTATCTGCTGCTTTGAATAGCAGTCGACGGTAAGGCATAGGGAGATTGCAGCGTCCATGACCCTGCCGCTTCCAAGCAGATTCACATCCGCAATATCGAGCGTAGGCAGCGGCAGCTCACAGTTTACATCGACTGTGAAGGACATGGGCAGCTCCTCGATAAAACTGTGCACAAGCCCCGCATCGCAGCGGTAGACGGCGGTGAGCTGAATCATCCCATCCACCCGCAGCTTGTCATCCTCGCAACGGATGGCGGTCACAGCCGCCTGTGCGCTCGAATACAGCGGCATATAGACCTCGGGCAGGTGGCTCGGAACCGAGAGCCTTTCCGACAGGGCAACGCCCTTTTTCTCGGTCTGTCGGTATTGCATCGACTCCATATTCAGCACCGAGCAGGAGAAGGAGCCGTCGGTATCGTAGGCGTCGTATAGCAGCGGAGTTGCGGTTTTCTGCCTGCCGTAGAGGGACACGGAGAGGACGGCGTTCACCTCGACAATCCCCTGCTGAATATCGACCGTTACCGCATTGAGCTGGTTTATCTGTGCACTTGCAAAGAGGCTTTCGGCACCGTCATAGGGGATTAGACAGCTAAAGGGAAAGCTCAAATTCTCCCCGACAATGCCTCCGTCCGCATCCAAGAGCAGCAGCTTTATAAAGAGCTTGCCCTCAATGGCAGCTCCGTCTGCGCTCGGAACAATGCCGATAATCTCACAGCTTGCGGTCTGGGACAGAAGAGTGCAATTGGGTGTAATCTTAGCCTCCTCACGGAGCTTTATGCTCTGCGCACCGAGGAACAGCCTGCGGCTCTGCACAAGCTCAAGCTGCTTTTGCTGAAGCGTTGCGTCCCCCGCAAGCGTGGAAATGGCCGCAACGCTGCATTGATCGAGGGTCACGGCGGTAAGGGTAATATCTGCGCTAAGGCGCAGTCCGCCCTCCTCCGCCCTGCAGCGGCACGAAAAAATCTGTGCCGACACGTGCGCATTCATTGAGGGCGTAACGGCCTGTTCGGCTATGCGGTGGGTGTATTCGGCGGTGGCGTCGAAGCAGAACAGGGAGGAATCGGCGTCCTCGGCAATTATGTGCAGGGTCAGGCTGCCCGAAACATCGATTCCGCCGGCAATGCAGACGGAGGAAGCGGCGGTCACCGACGCATCGGCTGAGAGAACACGCTTGGGCGAGCGGTTTTGCGGCAGCGGAATCCCGCTTTCGATATGCGCCTCGGCATGGAAGGTGCCGACATAGCGTTCAACATTCAGAGAGGTTTTAACAATATCCATAATGCGTACTCCTTGACATTTTTTCATAAAAGCCTATGCGTTTTTCAGGCTCGGTAGAAGCGAGAGGGGCTGCGAAAAAATATATTTATTTTAGGGGCTGTTTTGTGGTTGACTTCGTTTGCAAAAGTGTTATTATGTTCATTGGCAACCAACTAAAAAAATGTCTTGTTCGGAGGATTTATGAACAACTATATCGAGAGAGTATTGGAAAATGTCAAGCGTCGCGACAAGCACGAGCCGGAGTTTTTACAGACGGTGGAAGAGGTGCTAAAGTCTTTGGAGGTCGTCGTAGAGCGGCATCCCGAGTATGAGGCAGCGGGTCTTTTAGAGCGTCTGGTCGAGCCGGAGAGGGTCATTGAGTTCCGTGTTCCGTGGATGGATGACAACGGCAAGATTCAGGTGAACCGCGGCTTCCGCGTACAGTTCAACAGCGCAATCGGGCCCTACAAGGGCGGATTGAGATTTGCATCGCACGTCAACCTGTCGGTTATGAAGTTTTTGGCGTTCGAGCAGATTTTCAAAAACAGCCTGACCACGCTGCCCATGGGCGGCGGCAAGGGCGGATCCGACTTCGACCCCAACGGCAAGTCCGACATGGAGATTATGCGCTTCTGTCAGAGCTTTATGACGGAGCTTTACCGTCACATCGGGCCCAACGTTGACGTCCCCGCAGGCGACATCGGCGTAGGCGGCAGGGAGATTGGCTTCCTGTTCGGTCAGTATAAGAGAATCCGCAACGGCTTTGAAAACGGAGTTTTGACCGGCAAGGGCATGAGCTACGGCGGCAGCGTGATTCGTCCCGAAGCAACGGGCTGGGGCGCAGTCTACTATCTGCAAGAGGTTCTGCATCATCAGAACGATACGCTCGAAGGCAAGACGATTGCAATCTCGGGCTTTGGCAACGTATCTTGGGGCGTCGCAATGAAGGCAAGCCAGCTCGGCGCAAAGGTCGTCACCTTGGCAGGCCCCGACGGCTACATCTACGATCCCGACGGCGTAAGCACGCAGGAGAAGTGGGATTACATGCTCGAAATGAGAAGCAGCGGCAGAAACAGGGTTCAGGACTATGCCGACAAGTTTGGCGTAAAGTTCTTCGCAGGCCAGAAGCCTTGGGGCGAGAAGGTCGACATCTGTATGCCCTGCGCATATCAGAACGAGATTGGCATGAAGGAAGCCGAGCAGATTCTTGCAAACGGCGTCAAGTACTACATCGAGGTTGCGAACATGCCGACCACGAACGAAGCCCTGTACTACCTCATGGACAAGGGCGTACTCGTAGCCCCGTCAAAGGCGGTCAACGCAGGCGGCGTTTCGGTATCGGGCTTGGAGATGAGCCAGAACGCCGAGCACCTCAGCTGGACGAAGGAAGAGGTGGACAGGTGGCTGCATGAGATTATGAAGAGCATCCACACAGCCTCGGTCGAAGCAGCGGAAAAGTGCGGCTTGGGCTACAACCTCGTCGCCGGCGCAAACATCGCAGGCTTTATGAAGGTCGCAGATGCAATGATGGCTCAGGGCATCGTATAACTCCCCGCATCAAAATCAACCTAATAAACTACAAAAGCCGCCCTGCCCATGTTAAGGCAAGGCGGCTTTTCAGCTGCCGAAAAAGCCCTTTGGGCCCCTCAAGGGTCACACCCCCGACCCTAATTCGGTCATCGGCGTGTTCGCCGAAACGAATTTCCCTTCAGGCCCGTTTTATGTAGGGGCGGATATCATCCGCCCGCCGACCACATAACTATGCAGACAAGCTACGGTTATCATCTCGGCAAAAACACGGCTTCCCGATATATATAAATCTCTTTAACAAAACAAGGCTGCCGCAACGCTTCACGGCAGCCTAAATCTTGCTCTAAAGGGGGGCTAAAGCGCACTTTGCGCATTGTAGCTTACAATGTTCACCTCGAGGACATCGGGGTTTTGAATGAGTTGTTGAACACGCTGGGTTTGCGCATTGTTCAGCTTCATCTCAAGCACGAGATCCTGCTTATCATCCGTAATGTTGCGGGATCTTACCCTGTGCGTGGGCAGCGATTTTAGCAATGCGCCCGAGTCGGCGGCGGGGGAGAGCCGAAAGACGACAAGATAGGTGCCAATGTTGATATGCTTGCTCAACCTAAACAGCACGAGCAATAAGAGCCCGATTGCAAGCGTGGCAATGGCGGCAATCATCGCAAAGCCGGCGCCGGTTATAATGCCTACGGCAATCGCCCAGAACATAAAGACGGTGTCCATCACGTCCTTGACGGCTGTACGGAAGCGCACGATGGACAGGGCGCCGACCATGCCGAGCGACAGAACCACATTCGTTGAAATCGTGAGAATCACGATACAGGTAATCATCGTGAGCAGCACAAGGCTCAACGCAAAGCGCTTGGAAAACAGCACCCCCGAGTAAACCAGTCGATAGATTAGCACTACGTACAGGCTCAAAAGAAACGCCACGCCGAGCGCAAGCATCAATTGTCCGATAGAAATCGAACTGAACTCCTGATAGAGCAGGTCGGATAGGGTATCCCACAGATTGTTTAACATTTTGTCCTCCGTTATAGAATGATTTTTATATTGCGGTACTCAGGCACAGACAGTATTTGGATAAGGCCTGAACCTGCATGGGAACGTCCTCTAAGAGCCACAGAAGGTGAGAGGGAAGCTGCTCATCGTATTTAACCTCCAATATCGCAAAGTCCTCCGGCATTGCAGGCAGCATGGTGTGCGTTCGGTCGAAGATATTCATGCTTGCAACAGCGCCCGCTATGTTTGAATCGATGGTGATTCTCGTGTTGCTTTGCGAACAGACAAAGGGGATTCTGTCATAGTCCACATATACGATGGGACGAAGCAGGGTAGCCTCCCGCAGGGTCAAAAGCTCACGGATTAGCGGATTGTCCGTTATAAGGGGGGAGAGCAATTCCTTCGAGGCAAGAAGCCGAGCGGTATCGGCATCGAGCTGTGCCGAGGTTATCCTGCTGAGAAAACCGTTTTTCTCCTTCTTCTCCAGCCTTATCATCGAGGGGTCAAAGTTATAGTGACGAATACGGAACTTGCTCCTTTCATCTACTCCGTTCACCTTGTCCAAAAAGGCGCTTTGTGCGGCATCATCGAAATAGAGGCTTCGAATATGATAGCTTCCGCCTGCGGCGTGCGGATCGACGTCCATCACCGACGCCAACCTGTACTTTAGCAGCACGGCAGCCTGCCTGCTTATGAGATATTTTTGTTCATAACGATAGCTGCGTTCACTCATTTATAAGATCTCCGAAATAGTGGTCCAGCTCCTCCTGCGTAAGCGAGAGCCGCTTTGCAATGTCCTCGATAAGAAGCCCTGCACGGTCATAATCGGTTATGCGGCTGCGAATGCGGACGATGTTATTCTCAAAAATCCTGTTGGGGTAGTCCCAGCGTTCCCTGTTTCGGGGAACCTCACCCTCAACGTCCGCCACCAGCGACTCAAAGATTCCAAGCACGTTTTCCGTATCAAAGGTAACACGGCAGTGATAGGCGAGACGGGTCAAAAACTTATCCCGAAACTCCGCATTGTTCAGAAGCGGCACAAAAATCATGCGGGTCTGACCCCGATTAAACACAAATTCAAAGGATTGCAGATCACGGGACAGGCTGTAGCCCATGCCGCATTCCACATCGTAATAGGCAAACTGCCATTTATTCTCAAGCTCGCTGCATTTGATATATCGCACATTTGCGGAAAGGTCGTCGTTGGAAACGTAGGCTTGAAAGATGGCCCAATCGATAAGGCTGTCAAAGTCCACCCTCTCCTCCAAATAGCGGTAGTTCTCCTCAACGCTCATATCGTTCTCGGCAGCGAATTTCAAAAGCTGATAAATCTCAAGCTCGTCATCGTAGAGATAGCCTTTAATTATCGTCACGCTTTCGGGGCTGACGTCAAAATAATCCGCATAGAACTCCTCCGAATAAGCCTCCATAACCATGTACAGCCCGTAGTATTCACCGTTGATGTAGACGACCGCCATCCTGCTGTTTTGCGCAAGCGTCGTATCCTTGTAGGGCAGTGCAAGCTGGGTGAAAAAGGGCTCGCGGATTATAGCATACTTGCCGTCCAGTCCGGATCTTAGCAGGAGGGAGGAGAAGGTGTTGACCTTGTAATCCTCATACAGGTCATATTCGAGCCGCCCCTCGTAGCGGGGAGCGAACAGCAGCTTAAACGACTTGTGTTCACGCCCTCTCGAGGTCTGTCCGGAGATGCGAACGCCGCAATCAATGGAAAACCCGCTGTCTCCGTCAAAAAAAGAAACGCTTGCCGCACGTTCCCATTCCTCCTGTGGATTGCTGTATATCCCCGTGGTCCTGCCAAAGAGGTCATCGGGGTCGGCAACCAAGCTGACAACCGGAAGCGTGTGCCCCTCGTTAATGATGTAGGAGAGCGTGAGCGGCTTGCTTGGAGACTTGTCGGGCTCGCAGCTTATTGCACGAATAATCTGGGTCTTTTCAATGCGGATTGGCTCCATGTAAACGGTGGAGGCGGTGGTAGGCAGACTCCCGTCAAGCGTGTAATAGATATCCCCCTCGGCAAAGAGCGAAACGTCAAGGTGGCTCACCCCCTCATAAACGCCCTCCGAAACGTTGCTCGTAGGCTCGGCGGAGGGGACAAAGACGGCGTCGCCGCTTTCGTTCTCGCTTTTTGGAGTCGGGGTGTCAAGTATGTATATTCCGCTTCGGTCGGGAAGCCGTCCAATGCTCCCGTCGGCGGGAACGTTGTACAGTCGCATGTAATCTATAAGGGCGCCGCCCGCATCATAGAGGAAGAGCCTGTCCTCAACGGCATTGAGCGAGAGCGCAGCATGGCAGGCATTCTCCGTCGAGGTGACGAGGGAGGCGTCGCCGGAGCATATCACAATATAGGTCTCCCCCGGGGCGAGGGTAACGTTTGGCAACACAAAACCGCTTTCCGAATCGGAATCCGTCGAAAGCCTAAAGCCCCCAATATTGAGCCGAGCCGAAGAGCAGTTCATAAGCTCCACCCAGTCGTAGTATTCACCACCCCGCTGCCTAAGATAGGAGCGATTGCTCGGCATAACCTCGCTTATCACAAGCGAATTCGGGGTTGTGCGCTCCGCCAAAAGATTGGCATATTCGGCAGGCGTGTTTTCACGGTTCGGGGTTGGATAGGCGGTGACGGTGACGGAACCGTCGGCTTCAACGACAAAGGAGCGGTCGTCGTCCTCTGCGGTTACGGTCACGCTCTGCAGCAGCTCCCCGTAGGCGGAATAGAGTCCCACGGTCTCGCCTGAGGCGGAGAGGCGGAAGGGTGCATGAATCTCCCCGTCCAACACCGTGTTCAGCCCCGAGCAGAACACTAAAACATATTCATTGGGCCCAAGCGTGCGTTCGGGCAGGCGGAACTGATAGGGGTCCAAAGCATCGTCGGTGAGGTAAAACTGATTCAAATCCACGGCTGCGCTTCCGACATTAGTAAGCTCAATCCAGTCCGAGAACACTCCCCGACTGTCGGGCAGGGTGGCACCGTTGTTGCTCATCAGCTCCGAGATACGCAGGGTCGAAGGCTGGGTAGCTACGCTTAGAAGGTAGGCGGCATAGCCGTTTTCATCGTTGGGGTAGGCGGGAGTTGCGAGCGCTTCCAAGGCAAAGGTTCCGTCCTCCTGCCTAACCATGGACTGCCCGCCTTCCACCGCAAGCGTAGCAACAGCATCAACGCAAACGCCGAGCGAATCGGTCAAGACGAGCGTTTCGCCGCCCTCGGTTGCAATGCCGAACGGGGCGAGCGAGGTCTCGCTGCTACCGGACTCACAGTAGACGACAATGTAGCCGTCGGGGGCGAGCGTAGTGCCGCTTGGGAAGGAGAACAGGACATCGCCCGGGCTGTCCGAAAGTCCATAGCCCGACAAGTCCAAGGTCTGATCGCTCCGATTGTGCAGCTCGATAAAGTCGAGCAGCCGTCCCGACGGGTCGGGGTAGCCGTTGTTCTCCGCCATGACCTCGCTGATATAGAGATTGGCGTTCGGTAAAAAGCGGGTTTGCAGATATTGCTCATAGCCCGCAGCCGTGTTGGGATAGTTGGGGGTTGCATAGGAAATTTGCACGATTGCGCCGCCTTCGCCTCGAACCTGAGCGGTGTTCCGCTGTGCGGCAACGGTGAGAAAGCGATCCACAACCTGCATATCGGGATTGATGAGCAAGAGCTCCTCGCCCCCGCTTCGAGATATGGAAAAATCCGCATAGCGCTCGAGCGCATTGACCTGAGCGGGCGCACGGGTGCACCACACGGTCAGATAGCCGCCCGCAGGGATTACGGCAGCGGAATCGAACACAAAGCGGATATCCTGCTCCTTGTCGGTGAGCATGTAGCCCGAAACGTTAAAGTCAACGCTGCCGCTGTTGTGCAGCTCAATGTAATCGCAGCTTATTCCATCGGCGTTGTAGTAGAACGAGTTAGAGGCAACGACCTCGCTAATGCGAACCTCACTGCCCGCAACGGTGCGGTTCTCGGAAAACTCCAAATAGCCCGCTTGGCTGTTTTCGTAGGCGGGGGTGGCGTAGTCGAGCACGGCCCAGGTACCGTCGTCAATGCGAGCCATCACTTGATTCTCCTGCAAGGCAACGGTATCGACGGTATCGACAAGGACGTTTCGGGTGTTCATGAGGGTAATGGACTCATCCCCGTTCGAGGATATTCCAAAGTCGGCATAGCCACTGTTGGGCGCATCCCTCATGCAGTATATTATGTAGTAGCCGCCGGCGGGAATCACCGTATCGGCAGGAATGGTATAGCGGGCCTCGTTGGACTTGTCGGTCAACTTGTAGCCGCCAATATCTATCTGCGAGTCCGAGCCGTTGTACAGCTCTACCCAATCGCAAAAGACGCCGTCCGAGTTGGCATAGCGAACGTTGGACGCCATAATTTCGTTAATGCAAACGGGAAAGGAGCTTGCGCTGACATGAGCGGCTTCGAGCCGCCCCGAGACCGAGGAGCTAAACAGAATGCAAGCCAACAGCACGGCAGCCGAAAGCACGATTACCGCCGTTATTCGAATATGCCTCTTCACCCTCAGCTTGATTGCCATAACTCTCCCCATACAATCCGCATAATCACTAATGGAAATTATACAGCCCCCTCGCCCCTTTGTCAACCGTATCGCTTTTTGAAAAACCAACCGCCCTCCGCCGTGATTTTATGCAAAAAATCTTACAAATACTTGGATTTTTTCTCATAAACCACTTCCATATTTTGAAAATTTTATGCTATTGTAGATATATCACATAGGATAAGAGCCACCCGCCCGAATTCCAAGAGAAATCAGGGCGGCGTCTTGCAAATTCGAGTGAGGGAGGAAACCGCCCCTGCACCTTAGTCAGGCGGCACAATGAAGCACACTTAATATTTTGGGAGGAAACACTTTTATGAAACGGATGATAGCAATCTTTTTGACCCTGTTGCTTATCGCGACCCTGCTCCCCGCATCGGCAGCGGCGGAACAAGTCCCAAGCAGCGCCCTTGCGGCTGAACCTGCACAAACGGACGAGCCCAACCCTTATGATGAGGCCTTAAATTACGCCTCGGCGCAATCCGAAACGGAGCCACCGCCCGAAACCTCGGACGAAGCCCCCGCATACCCCCAAACCCAACTCCCCACGGTCGAGTTCAAGGAACCCACCGAGCCGGTAGAAATCTGGGACGGCACAATCGCCACGAGCTACGCCGGCGGCACAGGAACAGCAGATGACCCCTACCTAATCTCCAACGGCGCCCAACTCGCCTACCTTGCCCAACGCGTAAATGCGGGCAGCGACTATGACTTTGATTCAAGCGTATTACACTTCAAACTCACCGCCCACATCTACCTAAACGACACAACCGATTGGGAAAGCTGGGGCACCGAGGACGCCGATGGCAACCTAATCGCCCCCGCCAACGAATGGACGGCGATAGGCATGTCGAACTACCTATCAAACTTCAAGGGCACCTTCGACGGCAACGGCTACTCGGTAAACGGCATCTACATCAACAAAACACGAGAAACCGATCCGACCGATGAGCCCACGCCGACTCCGAGCAATCCGACCGAACCCTCAACTTCCGAAAGCTATCAAGGCTTGTTCGGCTATTGTGAAAACGCCGCATTCGCCAACCTCGCCGTAAAGGACTCCTATATAAAGGGCTATGATTATGTCGGCGGAGTGATCGGGTGCAATGATGAATCTTCCATCGTCACAAACTGCTACAACACAGGCACCGTAAGCGGCAATAGCTCCGTCGGCGGCGTAGTAGGATATAACGAGTGGTCTTCCAACGTCACCAACTGCTACAACACAGGCACCGTAAGCGGCAATAGCTCCGTCGGCGGCGTATCCGGAAGCGGAAGCCCCTTTAACTGCTACAATACGGGCACGGTAAGCGGCACAGATTACGTCGGCGGCATATCCGGAAGCGGAGACCCCTTTAATTGCTACAACGTGGGCACGGTCAGCGGCACAGGCTTATCTGTTGGTGGTGCGGTGGGCTCAGGCTCACCATGGGACTGCTATTTTCTCGAAGGTAGCGGCAACGATAACGGACTTGGAACATCCTTATCCGAAACCGAAATGCAGCTTGAAAGCAGTTTTGCAGGCTTCGACTTCCGCAACTTCTGGGCCATAGAACCTGCTACGGGCTATCCCTATCCTCAGTTTATGAAGGACATGGATTCAAGCTATGGGGAGCCTTCGGCAATATGGGACGGAACCATAGCAGAGGGCTTTGATTCGGGCAGCGGAACGGAAAGCGATCCCTATATAATAAAAACCGCTGAGCAGCTTGCCTACTTTGCAAGCAGCGTAAATTTGGAAACTTCATATTATGGTCAGTATATCGAACTTGTCAGCAATATAGAATTGAACGATTGGAATGCCAAGTATTGGATTCTAAACGCTACGCCATGGACCCCTATAGGCACACCATACTCATATAGCTTTGAAGGCAGCTTTAACGGCAATGGCTTCGCAATAAGCGGTATCTATATCGATGGCTTAAGCTATCAAGGCTTATTCGGCTATTGTCACAGAGCTACAATCGCCAACCTCGTCGTAAAGGACTCCTATATAAAGGGCTATCAATATGTCGGTGGCGTGGTAGGATATAACCATGCCGGCACCGTCACCGACTGCTACAATGCGGGCACTATAAACGGCGGCTACGTTGGCGGCGTGGTCGGACATAGTGAGGATCCTTCCGACGTCACCAACTGCTACAACACAGGCACGGTAACAGGAAATGCAGCTGGAGGCGTAGTCGGGGGCAGCCACATGTATTGCAGAGTCATCGACTGCCACAACACAGGCACGGTAACCGGAAGTTCAGCTGGAGGCATAGTCTCAATTAGCAACATGTTTTCAATAGTCATCGACTGCTGCAATGCGGGAAATATAAACGGGGGCAATCAAGTTGGCGGCGTTGTTGGATATACCTGGTATTCCGAAATCACCAATTGCTACAATACAGGCACAGTTAGAGGCATAGACAATGTCGGCGGCGTGGTCGGGTATAACCATGATTCTTCCACCGTCGCCAACTGCTTCAACACAGGCTCGGTCATCGGCAACAGCTCTGCCGGCGGCGTGGTCGGGTATAACTTCAGCATCGTCACCAACTGCTACAACGAGGGCACGGTAAGCGGAAATGGCTATGTCGGGGGCATGGTAGGATGGACCGAAGGTGGCACCGTCACTAACTGCTACTACCTCGACGCCTGCGGCGCAAGCGCAGGAGTGGGTTACAACGAACATGGCGTCATAGCCAACGGAATAATCCCCCTCACCGATGAACAGATGCGTGTACAGGAAAACTTCACTGGCTTCGACTTCAACTACATCTGGGCAATAGAACCCGATACAGGCTATCCCTATCCACAATTTATGAAGGACTTGGATTCAAGCTATGGCGGCGTTTCGGCAATATGGGACGGAACTATAGCAGAGGGCTTTGACTCCGGCAGTGGCACACAAAACGATCCCTATATCATTAAAACAGCAGCCCAACTCGCCTACCTTGCAAGCAGCGTAAACTCGGGAACTACCTACAGCGGACAATATATCGAGCTTGTAGGCGATATAGAGCTTAATGACTACAACGCCAAGTATTGGATTCTTAATGCTACACCATGGACTCCTATAGGCACACCATACTCATACAGCTTCCAAGGCAGCTTTAACGGCAACGGCTTTGCAATAAGCGGCATCTATATTGATACGATAAACAACTATCAGGGCTTGTTCGGATATTGCGACTACGGAGCTACAATCAGCAATCTTGCTGTAAAGGACTCCTATATAAGGGGAGATCAGGACGTTGGTGGCATAGCAGGGCATAACTATGGCATCATTACCAACTGCTATAATGCGGACACAGTAAGCAGTATAAGGGATAACGTCGGTGGCATAGTCGGGTATAACTATGGCATCATTGCCAACTGCTATAATGCGGGCACAGTAAGCAGTATCAGGGATAGCGTCGGTGGCATAGTAGGGCATAACTATGGCACCGTCACCAACTGCTACAATGTGGGCCTTATAAGCAATACAAAGGGAGCTCTCGGTGGCGTGGTCGGGAACAACTATGGCATTGTCACCACCTGCTATAACGCAGGCACGATAAGCAGCACAGGAAGCAGGGTCGGAGGCGTGGTCGGGTATGGCTCAGCTTCCAACTGCTACAACACGGGCACGGTAAGTGGCGGTAGCTGGGTCGGTGGCGTGGCAGGGGACGGCTCAGCTTCCAACTGCTACAACACAGGCACGGTAAGCGGCAGCAGCTCTATCGGCGGTGTGGTAGGGCGTAACACGGGCACCGTCACCAACTGCTACAACACGGGCACAATAAGCGGCAGCAGCTCTATCGGCGGCGTGGTCGGGTATAACTTTAGCGGCACCGTCTCCAACTGCTACAACACAGGCACCGTAAGCGGTAACTACTCTGTCGGCGGCGTAGTAGGAGATAACCTATGGGGATCCACCGTCACCAACTGCTACAACACAGGCACGGTAAGCGGTACGGATTATGTCGGCGGCGTAGTAGGAGATAACAGACGAGAGTCCACCGTCACCAACTGCTACTACCTCGATACCTGCGGCGCAAGCGTAGGAGTGGGATACAATGATAACGATAGTACCATTACCAACGTTACCCCCCTCACCGATGCACAGCTTCGAGTTCAGTCTAACTATGTTGGCTTTGATTTTGACACTGTTTGGACTATGAACGGCAATTCCGACTATCCATATGCGGAACTCATAGAATGCCTGCACGGTGGCAACCCTGCGCTTAATCCGGATATACCCACATTGACGGAGGGCGATTACATGTATAAGCTATTCAATGGAGAGGCAATTATTGTGGGCTACACAGGCGAAGCTACCGCTATCGAAATTCCTGCAGCCCTCGGCGGCGCCCCCGTAACTGCGATAGGCGACGGAGCATTTATAGCCAACCGCACCCTTGTAAAGGTTACCATACCTGACGGCGTCAACGGCATAGGCGTCAGCGCTTTTGCACACTGTTCATCCCTTCAAGAGGCAATCCTTCCCAACAGCTTAACGAGCATAGGCAGTTATGCCTTTATGGGGTGTACATCCTTGACGGAAATGGAGATTCCCAACGGCGTATCGAGAATAGGCCTTGGCGCATTCCGCGACTGCACCTCCTTAACGGAGATTGCAATTCCGAACGGAGTAACGCTTATACTCAATGAGACCTTCTTCGACTGCTACAACCTAACCTCAATCACAATTCCAAGCAGCGTAACGAGTATAGGCTATGACGCCTTCTACAACTGCTACAACCTAACCATCTACTGCAGCGGTTACTCATATGCGGTACAGTATGCGGTTGAGAACAGCATCCCCTTTGTGATTACGGATGAGATGCCGTCGGAGGAAACCTATCAGTATTTTGACTGGGACAACAGCTTCTACAAGGTCAATTACGGTGCGGTTTCCGCCCTCGGGAACCTGTCCCTCACCTCTAAATACGCATTTGCCGAGGGAGCAAACATCTCCGATGCATCCATAACCTTCGCCATACCGGAAAGCGTGGAATATGTTGAGGGCAGCCTAATCATAGACAACCTTGCTGCCGATGACAGCATTATCACCTTTAACGGTAGCGGAACTATCACGATTCCGCTGACGGAGAATTCGGGAACGATTCGCTTCATGATAAAACCCCTGACCCATGCACCCACCCACAGCTATGCCAAGGTGGACTTTACCGCAGACGAAAAGTCCCTGTCCTACATCATAGGTGCATTCTTTGTGGAACTCTCCACGCTTACGCTTGAAATGCCCACGACAACGAGCGCAGCAACCGTTACGGTTCACGGAGTCACGGTTCCTAATGCGACCGTACAGCTCTATGTTAACTATGAGTGGCAGAAGGTGGTAACCGCAAACAGCGCAGGCGACTACACGACGCAGCTCACCCTGCCCAACCCGACGGACGGAAAAACCTACACGATAATGGCAAGGTATGAGGGCGAATGGGAATATACCGAACGAGTAGGCACGATAACCTTCCACAGCTCAACCCCGAACCTAAGCTCGTTTACGCTGTCCTTCAACGGCAACAACTACAATCTGCTCGAAAACGGCAGTCCTATAATAACCTTTATAGACGGGGTGCGATTCGGCTTTAATGTGGGCTTTGACAACGCCGACCTTTCAACGATAGAGCAGGTTAAGATAGTAAGCACGAGAAGCAACGTTAAAAAGGAGCTGATAGCCGAGTACGACGAGGAAACCAAGCTCTACTCTGTCAAACGCTTCTTCGACGACGAAAACCACTCCTATGTGCCGGGCAAACTGAAAATGGTCTGCACCTACATCATAAACGGCACCACCTACACCCTCGAGTATGCGGTGGAGGATATAAGGTGGGCAATCGACCCAAGCGGCTATGTCTACGACGCCGTGACGAACGAGAGGATAGCCGGAGTAAAGGCAACGCTGTACTACAAGGAGACGGAGGAATCGGAAGCAACGCTCTGGGACGCAAGTGAATACTCACAGCAGAATCCCATTTACACCGATGCAAGCGGCTGCTATGCATGGGACGTACCGGAAGGGTTGTGGCAGGTTAAGTATGAGCATGAGGACTACCAAACCGCATACAGCGAATGGCTGCCGGTGCCACCCCCGCAGACCGAGGTAAATATAGCGATGACGCCCATAAGGAGCATAACGGGAGTGGAGATACTCACCAAGCCCTCAAAGCTGAGCTACATGCAAAACGAGGAGGACTTGACAACCAAGGGCGGCGTCCTAAAGGTGAGCTACAGCGACAACACCGCTAAGGAGATAGCCATCACCGAGGAAATGGTAGAGGGCTTCGATAACAGCACCCTCGGCAAGCTGACCCTAACGGTGAGCTACATGGGCTTCGAGGCCGAATATGAGATTGAAATTATCGACTCCACCCCAACCTACCTCTACGGCGATGCCGAATGCGACGGAGACATCGATGCGGCGGATGCGGCGGCGATATTGCGGTATGTGGTGAAGCTGCCAAACTCCGAGCTGTCGCAGCTCGGCATGGTTCAGGGCGATGTTGTAGCCGATTTCGACGGCAAGCCCGATGCGGCGGATGCGGCGGCGATTCTGCGCTTTGTGGTAAAGATTATCACGAGCTTCCCGATAGAAGCGCCGTAGACCAACAAAACATCAAATTCAAGACGGGACTCACCGAAAAAACGGTGGGTCCTGTTTTTCACATGAATTTGGAAAGTTTCGGACACACTAAGCAACATGAAAAGTGGATGGAAAAAGAGCTTTTTCGGCCTGTTTGAATTTGACAAGCCCTACAATGCCTACGAACTCTTGGAAACCGAGGAGGGAACGCCCTCGTTTTCGAGCAGCTGGCAGGAAAAGTCGCAGCCCGACAAACCGCAGGAGCGCACCGTAAACGAGTCGCTTAACAAGAATCTGGAGCTGCTGAAAAAGGAATATCGGGGAGATATCAACACCGATTTGATACTCCGCAGGTTCATCTTCGCCGGAAAGGTTCGGGCCTGCGCCGCCTTTATGAACGGTATGGCGGACGAGAATCAGGTTTCCGACTTCATCATAAGACCCGCACTCAGGCAGGAGGGCATCGAGGGCGATATGCCCCTGCCCGTCTTTGCCGAGCAAAAGGTTTTCTGTATGCAGGAGACCGAACTTTCCTCCGACTGGAGCATAGTCGAGCAGGCGATAAGCGAGGGGCGAACCGTAGTATTCCTCGACGGCCAAACGCAGACAATCATCATGGACACGAGGGGCTTTGCCTCAAGGTCGGTGCCCGATGCCGAGAACGAAGCCACAATCTTGGGCCCCCACGAAGCGTTTTGCGAGAACATCCGAACGAATATAACCCTTGTTCGCAGGATAGTAAAAACGCCCGATTTCGTCTGCGAGCTTCGCAGCGCAGGCGGGGAAAACAACATTCGTCTTGCGATAGCGTACAGGGAGAGCAAGGTCAACAAGGGGCTTTTGAACGAGATAAAAAAGCGCCTTGCCAACATCGACACCGAGATGATAATGGCCAACGGCACGATAAACCAGCTCATCGAGCAGCACCCCAATTCCCCGATTCCGCAGACCCTTTCAACCGAGCGACCCGACAGGGCAGCGGCAGCCGTCATGCAGGGCAAGGTCGTCTTGATAGTCGAGGGCAGCCCACAGGTCACAGTGCTTCCGGTCACCGTAGAAACGCTTTTAACCTCGGCCGAGGACGCCTACCTCAGAAGGCCGGTGGGGATTATCGTAAGACTGGTCAGGATATTCGGAATAATCATCACAACCCTAATGCCCGCCTACTTTCTCGCCCTCACCTGCCACCATCAAGGGATGCTCAGCAGCGAGGTTCTCACAACGATTATTTCCTCTCGGACCATGGTCTTTTTGCCGTTGCCGCTTGAAATGATATTCCTTCTCCTAATTTTTCAGCTCGTCAGAGAGGCGGGAATCAGGGTGCCCGGGGCAATGGGACAGGCGGTGGGCATCATCGGCGGCCTAATCTTGGGACAGGCTGCGGTTGCCGCAAACATCGTTTCGACCATAGTGCTGATTATCGTTGCGCTGACGGGCCTCGGCAACTTTGCCGTCCCCGATTACAGCACCCAGCTTGCGCTCGCCTATTATCGCATCCTGCTCTGCCTTGCCGCATGGATAGGCGGGCTGTTGGGGGTTAGCTGCACAATCTTGGTCACAATAGGACTGTTGAGCGCACAAAAATCGTTCGGCGTCCCGTTTTTCACCCCGTTCGCCCCCCGAACCTACAGGAAGTACAGGATAATTCGGGGCGATATTGGGATGCACAAGCGGGCGGAGGATTATATGAACACTGAGGAGGTACGCCCATGAACCTTAGGGAAGGCAGCTTTGGAATGCAGGAGTCGGCGTCGGCAGCGGCGATAGCCGTCATCGTCGTCGGGATATTTTCAATCAACAATGCCGACGTGTACGCAAGGGGAAACTCCATGTGGCTCTCGTCGATAATCGCACTTGCGATATGCTCAGTCCTGTTTTTGTGCCTCATCAGAGCGATGGAGAAAAACCGCTGCAACTCCCTGTTCGAGCTTTGCCATGCGGTACTCGGAAAGGTGATAGGAAGCCTTGCCATCTATGCCCTCGTGCTGTTAATGCTGCTTGCAGCCATACTTCCGTTAAACGGGTTTTTGCAGACCCTGACACGGTTCATCTTTACCGAAGCGAGCGATGAGAGCATAGCGATTTACTTCCTTGTAGGCTCAAGCGTCCTATCCATGCTCGGGATGGAAATACTTGCAAGAACCTCAAGGCTAATAATTTGGCTCATCCCGCTTTCTTTCATCGCAGTGTTTGCAATCTCCGCAAGTGAATTTGAAGCGTACAGGCTGTATCCGCTGGCGGGTTCGGATGCAAGGGAGCTTTTAAGGCAGGTTGCGCTCTCCCTGTTTCGGTATCTAATGCCCCTGCTTGCGCTTTTGAGCGTGAGCCGCGGGACGCAGGGGCTGCGGTTTTCCAAAAAGGCGGGGCTTATCGCCCTTGCGTCGGGAGGCGTGCTGTCGGTTCTTTGCTTCTTGGCGGAGGGACTCAGATATGGATACACCGACCTTTCGAGCATGAGTTCTCCGATATATCGGTTGATTTCGGAGGCGAGATTTTCCGAATCATCCTTTCGGGTGGACAAGGCAATCCTGTTTATCTGGGTGATGGCGGGCATCTTAAGCGCAGCATATTTTGTCTACTCGGCATCGCTTTTGTACTGCAAAAAGACGGGCGTAGGGGATATCAGACCCGTTGCCCTTTGCATGAGCGGACTTGCGTTGACCTTTCTTTTAATGCTCAGGCTCAACGTGGGCATAGTAGAGTGCATAATGGCACGGCTCTACTCCGACGCATGGATGGTTATGCTCGTGCCGGTCGTGCTGCTCTGTATCATAGGCGGGGCTAAAAGGAGGAAGAGTGTATGAAAAGACTGATATTCATTTTTTTCATGTTTTTACTTTTGCTGAGCGGCTGCCTAAAGTCCCTGCCCATAGATCAGTATTGCTACGTGATAGACATAGGCGTGGAGCGGGGTGAGCGGCTTCCTTACCTTGTCACGCTTTTGATAAACTCCCCTGCGGCAGGTTCGGGCGAGAGCGAGAGCACGGGGGAGGTTGCAGCGGTTACCGCCGAGGGCAGAAGCCTTTTTGAGGCGATAGAAACGCTGTCAGCAGGCATGGCGAACGAGTTCAATTTTTCGAGGGTTTCGCTCCTGACCTTTTCTCGGGACTTGGCACATGAGGGCGAGATTGAGGAGCTTATGAACATTGCCTTGGGCAAGCTCAAGATAAGGGCAAACACGAGGGTCATGATAGTCGAAAGCGACGTCAAGGCCATGCTCGAAGGTGCAGTCTCGGCATCCGACCCAAGCACGGGCAAGCTGAAGATTAAGGTGGAAAACGCCGTGCTTTCCTCGGGGATGGTTGTGGACATCAAGTGGAGCGAGCTTAAGGAGGCGTTTGAGAGCAAGACGCACGATGCGCTCGTGGGCTTTTGTGCGGTGAATGAGAGCGAGATAAGGGCTGTCGATATGGCGGGCGGCGATGAGTATCCGTACTTCGGCGGCAGCCTTTTGATAGAGGGCGAGCTGAAAACAACTATTATGGGCAGCGCCGTGTTTGCAGACGATAGAATGGTGGGCATTTTGGACGGGCAGAACACTATGCTCGTGCAGATAGCTACGGGCGCATTTTCAAAGGGTAGAATAAGGCTGTCCTATGGCAACGGGAAGGAGCTCAGCGTTATGCTCTATAAGGATGCCACCCCGAGGCTGAGCCTTGAGAAAGACAGGGTCAGCTTTCACATAGAGCTCAATGCCGACATAGAGATGCCCGAGATAATGGAAAACGCAAAGGCGGGGGAGCTTGAAGCCCTCGTACAGGAATACCTGAGGGAGAGGCTTATAAACGTGTTCAAGGCCACAAGGGATGCGGGCGCAGACGTGTTCGGCGTCGGAAAGGCTGCAATCAAGGAGTTTGACAGCGCAGGGGACTGGGAAGCCTACGATTGGAAGGGCAGGTTTTCGCAGCTGCAAGCGAGCTTTACGATTGCAATAAGGATAGGCGAAAGCCCCGATGATATTGCATTGGAGTAAACTATGACCTTGTATGTATTGTTAAATTTGGCAGCGGCGGCATACGGAGCAAGCTATTTTGGGTTCTGTGTGCGGCATAAAAAAAGCAAGGCAGCATTTGCAACCGCCGCCGTTACGGCAGCCCTGATTGCAATGCTCGCATTGCTTTGCGTTTTCGGTATGTTCTGACCTCTATTCCAAGTCGGCGGGAATCTTTGCCTTCGCACCGAGAATATGGTCTCGAAGCAGCTTTTCCGCCGTCTGCGGGTCACGGTTGCGGCAGGCCTCAACGATACGCTCGTGCTCAAGTATAGAAAACTCTCTGGAATTATCCTCGCCGTAGAAGGACTTGCGCAGATAGCGGTCGATGTTGGCGTGGATGAGCTCCATAAGCAGGGTAGCAATGGAGTTTTCCGCCCGCTTTAACAGGAGGTCGTGAAACTCATAGTTGAGCTTTTCGGAGGTGAACAGATCGGCGGCGTTACGTTGCTCCGCTATGATGGCTTCAAGGGCGGAAAAATCCTCCTCGGTCATCTTGGGAATGGCGGAGGTGAGAACGCTGCAAGCGATGGAAGCACGCACATCCATCATATCCTCCAAGGTTGCACGGGACAGTTTGGTCACCGATGCCCCTCTATTGGGGTGAATCCTCACCAGTCCTTGGGCTTCGAGCTGTCTCAGAGCCTCGCGAACAGGGATGTGACTTACGTTAAGTGCGGTAGAAATCTCATCCTGCTTGAGCTGCGCACCGCTTGGCAGCTTCCCCGATACTATGCCCTCACGCAGAATATGAAACACCCATTCTTGCGTTGCGCCAATGCGAGGCCCCGCAGCATTGGCAAGTTCCGAATAATCCATAAACCTAATACCTCGTTCCGTTTTTCTACAATAATCATAATATATCAACACGTTTTAGTCAATAGACAAAACGCCAGACTGTCAAAAAAAGCCTTTCGGGGTTCTCAAGGGGTCGCAACCCCGGTCACGGCTTTGCCGTGCCACCTTGCAATCCCTCCGTCACGGCTTGCGCCGTGCCACCTCCCTTTACACAAGGGAGGCTATAATTCGGCTCCGACGGCGTGTACGTCGGAACGGATTGCCCTTTAGGGCTGTTTCCTTGCGTAGGGGCGGATATTATCCGCCCGCCGACCGTGTGTAGGGGCGGATATCATCCGCCCGCCGATCACAGTGTGCAGGCAAGCTGCGGTTAGCCTCCGGCAAAAAACACAGTTTTTTGACGAACCTTAAAACGCATCCAAAAGGATAAAGGCGTTCCTGCTCTCATCCGCATAGTAATCCTCCTTATCGAGATAGGGCGAATAGGTGGTGACGGATATCGTTCTTGCAAGAGGATCGAAGGTCAAAAGCCTCATATAGCCAAGCCCCTCCTCCTTATCGTCCTGAAAATTGTACATCAGGGCGTTGACCGTGTGATCCTCATACTCAAGCTGCATATTTACGGAGCCGTCATTGTGCCCGCAGAGGATGAGGCGAACATTGGCATAGGGTTGCACAAGATTCTCCTCCAATATTTCTCCAAACGAACTCAGGGTGTCGGCATTGTGAATGAAGCTGTGAACGAGAATTATTGCCACATGGTCGGGGTGAGCTTCGAGGACGGCTTGGCACCAAGGGAGAAAGTCGTTGTTCACCTGCCAGCCTATTCCGAGCAAAAGAAAGTCCGTTCCGCCTGCATTAAAGGTTTCGTACCAGCATACGCCGTCCTCATACTTTTTATCGGAATCCTTCATGTCGTTAAAGTCATAGAAGGTGTAGTAGGAGTAATTGACGGCAGAGGTGCCGACGTCGTGATTCCCCGCAACGCAGTAGAAGGGCAGCTCACCGTCTAAAATTTCTATTGCGGACGTGGAGTTCAGCCAGTGGCGCTCATACTCGAGGTTGTCGACTATATCTCCGGTATGAACCGTAAGGATGATGTTCATCTCCTCCGCAGAGTCCACAAGGTATTGCGTTATCGCAGTAAAGGCAGCGGTCTTAGTGTAGGAATAGTATTGAGTATCGCTGATATGGCAGATAACGAACGGCGTGGGTGTAGGCGTGGGCACGGGTGTGGGCACGGGGGTCGGAGTAGGCGTCGGCACAGGGGTCATAGTGGGCTGAGCCGTGGCTGCCTCCAACATGATATCCTCCTGCACAGGGGTTGGGGCAGGGGTCAAAGCAACTGCGCTTGGCGAAGTCTCGGAAGCAACCTGCTGCGTCCTGCAGCCCGTAGATATAAAAAGAGCACCCATAGCGAGTGTTATAGAACAATAGAGTAATGAACGAAGTTTTTTCATCAAAAGCTCCCCCGTAATCATGCAGCAATAATACCATAACGGGGGAGCCTTGTCAATTCAAAATGCGTCAACAAGCGTAAAGGTGTCGAGCGTTCCGTCCGAGCAATAGTTGTAGTCGTCGAGGTAGGGTGAATAGGTCGTCACGGCAATCTTCCTCGTAACGGGGTTGAACATCAGAAGCCTGAGATAACCGAGACCGTTTTCGGTGTCGTCCTGAAAGTTGTACATCAGGGCGTTGACGGTGCGCCCCTTATATTCGAGCTGAATCCTCACCGAACCGTCGTTATGCCCGCACAATACGAGACGAACGTTGGGATAGGGCTCAATCAGGGCGCTTTCAATGCGTTTTCCGTTTGTGGTAAGGCTTCCGTCATCGCTTAAAAAGCTGTGAACGAGGATGATTGCAACATGGTTGGGGTGGGCTGCAAGCACGGATGCGCACCAAGGGAGGTAATCGGTGTTCACCTGCCAGCCTATGCCGAGCAGGAGAAAGTCCGTCCCACCCGCATTAAAGGTTTCATACCAACACTCACCGCCCTCGTACTGTTTGGAAGCATCCTTTGCAAAGTTAAAGCCGTAGGAGTTAAAAGCGGTATAGTCGGCAGTGTCCGCCCCCACGTCGTGATTGCCCGCAATGCAGTAGAGCGGAAGCTCCCCCTCCAAGATATCGATTGCCGACTTTGCGTTTGTCCAGTGCCGCTCATAGTGGCGGTTGTCGATGACATCACCGGTATGCACGGCAAACAAGATATTAAACTCCTCCTTGCTGTCCACAAGATATCTTGTCATCGTGCGGAAGATTTCGGGAATCTTGTAGGCATAGTATTGGGTATCGCTGATATGGCAGATGCAAAACGGGGTAGGCTGCGGGGTGGGCGTAGGCGTAGGAGCAAGGGTGAGCGCCGTAGGGGTGGCGGTAACCTGTGGCGCAGGAATGTAGATTTTCTCGGCATTAATTCCATTTTGAGAGAATGCGGCAAGCGGGCTCGGGCTTGCAGAGGACGGGATGGCAGGCTCATAGGACAGGGCTGCATAAACGCAACCCAAAAAGAGGGCAAGGAGCCATATTCGGCGTAGCAGGCGTGACTTTTTCATATATAATTACCTCCGAAGCGAGAGTAGCATAAGGAAAATGACGAATGCTTGTTATGACAATCAAAGACCGAAAAATCATCAAACAGACAGAAAAAATAGAATTGCACTCACGGCTTGAGTTTCCTATCTTTGACAGTTACAAAAAGTCAAATCCCCCAAAACCCGAGGAAATATGCGGGGTTTGGGGGATTTTTGCGAAGAAAACGGCGTGCAAGAAATGCACAATG